>CAYNZC010000003.1:0-85531 GCA_964401575.1 uncultured Verrucomicrobiota bacterium | reverse complement strand
TTGCGGGGCACGGTTGTCCGGTTCGGTTCCGAAATATATGGCTGAGGAAGCTTTAGGAGGGGATTGGGCCGGGCGGGGCAGGACCAGGGTTGCAGGCACGGTGTTGATGGCCGGCGTGGCAGGGAGAGCCTGCGAAAAGTCTGTGGTCGGCAGAAGCATCGTTGTCGGCATCAGCGTTTGATGGGCGCGAGACGGGGGGTTGCGGGGACCTCGTCACCCTATTCACAACGCGTGTGCGGTGGCGGTTTGGGCAGGAACGAGATTGACAACGCGGCGTCAAACCCGCAAAAGAGAGCGCGGCATGAACCTGTTGCAAGATCAAATAGCGGTGGTCACCGGCGCTGGAAGGGGCATCGGCCGGGCTATTGCGTTGAAATTCGCGTCCGAGGGCGCGGACGTTGTGTGCATTTCGCGGACAGCGGACAACGCGGAGAAGGTGGCGTTGGAGGTGCGCGCGCTGGGCAGGAAAGCGTGGGCTCATGCGGTGGATGTGGCGGATGCGGCGATGGTGAACGCGGCCGGGGAGAAGATTTTAGCTGAAGCAGGAAAGATAGACATCCTGGTCAACAACGCGGGAGTGACGCGGGACGGGTTGCTCATGCGGATGAGCGATGCGGATTGGGACATGGTGTTGAACACCAACCTGAAGGGCGCTTTCAACGTGACTCGGGCGTTCATCCGGGCTTTTATCAAGCAGCGTTCCGGGAGAATTATCAACGTGGCCTCCGTGATTGGCTTGATTGGCAACGCGGGCCAGGCAAACTATGCGGCGAGCAAGGCCGGGCTGATTGGTTTAACCAAATCAACGGCGCGAGAGGTTGCATCCAGGGGCATTACCGTGAATGCTTTGGCGCCCGGGTTTATAGAAACGGACATGACAGCCGTTCTGAACGCGCAGTTAAAGGAACAATTGCTCAAGCAGATTCCTTTAAACAGCTTCGGGCAGGGTGAGGACGTGGCGAACGCCGCGCTGTTCCTGGCCGGCCCGGGGGCAAGATACGTGACCGGCCAGGTGTTGGCGGTGGACGGCGGCATGGTGATGTGATTTCGCGCGGGAGAAACCGGGTGGCGGGAAGCCGCTCCGGACAGAAAAACCCGCGTTTAGAGGAAAAAAAGCGAATCAGGGCTTGACGGCTTTGATTTGCTGGAATAGACACAAGCAAAACTTAGAACCGGAGAGTATCATGGCTGAGAAAACAATAGAGCAGAGAGTCAAAGAAATCATTGTCGAGCAACTGGGGGTGAATGCCGACCAGGTGACGCCCGAGGCGAAATTCATTGAAGACCTGGGGGCTGATTCGCTCGATACGGTTGAGTTGGTAATGGCTCTCGAAGAAGAGTTTGGGAGTGAGATCCCGGACGAGCAGGCGGAAAAGCTCCAGAGCGTTGGCGATGTCATCAAGTATATTGAGGACATTCAACAGAAGTAATGCGCGGAGAGACGCTTTTTGGGGCAGCTTGAACTCGTTTCAGGTTAAGCTGCCCTTTTTCGATTTATGGCTAGCAACTGGTCGGACCGCAGAGTTGTAATTACCGGGCTTGGAGTTGTTTCCCCTTTGGGGAACGACATACAGATTTTTTGGAACCGTTTGCTGTCGGGCCAGTGTGGCATTGATAAAATTTCGTCGTTCGACGCCTCGAAATTCGACACACAAATTGCAGGCGAAGTGAAGGATTTCGATCCTGCGCCGGCATTTCCTTCGCCCAAGGACGTGCGCAGGACCGATCGCTTTTCGCAGTTTGGGGTTTATGCGGCGTGGCAGGCGATAAAGGATTCCGGGCTGGATCTTGCGGCGACGAATCTCGACGAGGTGGGTGTTTTTCTAGGCTCGGGCATTGGCGGTCTTGAGACGGTGACCGCACAGCATTCGATTCTGCTTGAGAGAGGGCCGGGGCGTTTGTCGCCGTTTATGATCCCCATGCTCATCTCCAACATGGCCTCGGGGCTTGTCTCCATGTATTACAACCTTCGTGGGCCGAATTTTGCCACCTGCTCGGCATGTGCGACGGCCAACCATGCACTGGGCGAGGCATGGCGGACCATAAAAATGGGGGATGCCAAAGTGATGCTTGCAGGGGGGGCTGAGGCGACGATTGTGCCGATTGGCATAGGTGGTTTTTGCGCGATGAGGGCCATGAGCACGCGGAACGATGACCCCAAGAGAGCATCACGCCCGTTTGACAGGGAGCGGGACGGCTTTGTGATGGGAGAGGGTTCCGGGGTTCTCGTCCTCGAGGATTTGGAGCACGCAAAGCGGCGCGGCGCGCGCATTTATGCGGAGCTTGCCGGCTACGGCAACACCGCCGATGCGCACCACTTGACCGCCCCATCGCCGGGAGGGGAGGGGGCAAGCCGTTGCATGCGGATGGCTCTCAGGAATGCCGGGATGAATCCAGAGGATATCACCTACATCAACGCGCACGGCACGGCAACCCCCACGGGTGACATTGCAGAGTCCGAAGCGATAAAAACCGTTTTCGGCGAACAGGCGCGACGGTTGGCTGTAAGCTCGACCAAGGGGGCGACGGGCCACATGCTTGGCGCGGCGGGGGCCGTGGAAATGATCGTCTGCACCAAGGCAATCCAAACGGACATTGTTCCGCCCACAATTAATTACGAAGTGCCGGACCCGGCTTGCGACCTCGACTACGTTCCCAACACGCCACGCGAGATGAAGGTTAACGGGGTGGTGAACAATTCCTTCGGGTTCGGCGGGCACAACGCCAGCTTGATCGGGAAAAAGTTTGTCGGTTAAGCCGGCTCGCAAGGCGTGGGCCGGCCCCTCCGGACCAGCACAAATGAACTTTCTTTCCATCATCGAGAAAAAACGGGATGGAAAGGAGCTGGCGTCTGCTGAGATTTCCGAATTCGTTGCCTCATTCACCGCCGGACAAATCCCCGACTACCAGGTTTCGGCGTTCCTGATGGCTGTCTTCTTCCGGGGACTGAACTCCGTCGAGACCTCAGCTCTCACCCTTGCGATGCGCGACTCGGGTGATGTCCTGCACCTTTCACGAGACCTGCGGCCGCTGGTGGACAAGCATTCCACCGGTGGGGTCGGCGATAAGGTATCGCTGCCGCTGGCGCCGCTGCTTGCATGTCTTGGAATGCGTGTGCCCATGATTTCCGGCAGGGGCCTCGGCATCACAGGCGGCACACTCGACAAGCTGGACTCCATTCCCGGCTTCCAGACACTGCTGACGACAGAGCGCATCGAGGAGATCCTGCGGCGCACGGGTTGCCTGATCTGCGGACAGACCGATCGCATGGTTCCGGCGGACAAGGGTCTCTACGCCCTGCGCGATGTGACGGCGACGGTCCCCAGCCAGTCGCTCATTGTGGCTTCCATCCTGTCCAAGAAACTGGCCGAGTCCCTTGATGCGCTAGTCCTTGATGTCAAATTTGGCGCGGCTGCTTTCATGCCGACCCTTGACGCTGCGAGAGAACTGGCCGGGGCGATGGTGGATCTTGGCAATCGCTGCGGGGTGAAAACCCGCGCGATCCTGAGCAACATGGACAGCCCTCTGGGCGCTTCGGCGGGAAACTGGCTGGAGGTGAGAGAAAGCGTGGATTGCCTGAATGGCGCCGGGCCGGAGGATCTGCGGTCCCTGGTCGTGGAGTCTGCGGCGCACTTGCTGGTGCTCACGAAAAAGGCGGCTTCCCTGGAAACCGCCCGCCGTGACGCATTGCAATGCCTGGATTCAGGCAGGCCCGCGCGGAAGTGGAGAGAAATGCTGGCTGCCCAGGGAGCCGACCTTGACGCTTACGACAAGAAACTGCTGGCTGATTCGCCGTGCGCCATTGTCGAGGTGCGAGCCGCACGGGAGGGAGTTGTTGCCGGGTGCGACGCGCGCATGCTCGGCGAGGTCGTGCGCGACCTTGGGGGTGGCCGGCTGACGAAGGAGAGCCGCATCAACTACGATGTGGGAGTGGACCGGATTGCAAAACCGGGGTCGGTGGTGAGGGCAGGGGGCATCCTGGCCCGGGTTCACGCGTTTGACCATGCAACTGCAACCAGTGCCGCCGCGCGAGTTCGCCAGGCGTTCCGCCTGGAGGCGGATTTCCAGCCGACTCCGCTGGTCAGCGAAGTGGTCCTGGAGCCCGCCTGACCTTGGGCCGCCCGGACGATGAGTTCAGGCCGGCAGCTTCCGCTTCAGTTCCTTGGGTGCTTCCGGCACAGGCACGACGGACTCTTCGCGGGTTTTGAGGTTCTTCAAGCGCGCCATGGTGCTCCCGGAGGGGTCTCTTTCGATGCGCGCTGAAAATCCGGACTTTAATTCCAGGGCGCGTTTGAACTGCTTGTCCGGCTTCATCGGGGTCAAGGAATACTCCACAGCCAGACCTTCTGATCGCAATGCCTGAACGAGTTTGAGGCTTTCAAATCGCAGGGATTGATCCTCGATGAGGACAAACACGTCTGTGCCCGAGGTGAACTGAGGCAACAGATTGCGGCTCTTGAGCAGTTCCATGAGAACCACGTCGCCCATGCCAAAACCCAGCGCGGGCAGGTCAACTTTGCCGCCGCTCAGGAGTTTGACCAGGTTGTCGTAACGACCCCCACCTGCGATTGCGCGCAGCTCGCCCTGTACATCGAAGGCCTCGAAAACAATGCCGGTGTAATAGGCCAGGCCGCGGATCACGTGATAGTCCACCTGTGCGAACTCGCTCAGACCGCGCGCATCGAGGTTATCAAGGACCTTGCGCAGTTCATCTGTCGGTTCGCCCTTTTCGATAAAATCCCGCACTGCTGCGAAACGAAAGCCCACTGCGGCGAGTTTTCTCTCCGTTTCCTCCAGGGGGTCGCGCCCGATCTTGTCCACAGCCTGGTAAAAGGCATATTCCCCTTCGGGCGCGCCGTTCCCCCGGGTGTAGAACTCATGCCAGGCATTGCGGCTGCTGAGGCGGATTTTGAAATCCCCGCTCGTGAGGCCGAGAGCGCGGAGCGAATCCACAAGGAGCGCTATCAGCTCGGCATCGGCTGCGGGGTCGGCTTCGCCGATGATGTCGGCGTTGAACTGGAAATGCTCGCGCAACCGTCCCTTTTGCTGGCGCTCGTAGCGGAAGAGCTGGGGGATGGCGAACCACTTGATGGGTTTCTTATAGGCGCGTTCATGCGCGGCGGCCATGCGGGCGAGGGTGGGTGTCATTTCCGGACGGAGGGAAACCTCCCGATCGCCTTTGTCTTTGAAGTTGTAAAGCTGGCCCACAATCTCGCTTCCGCTTTTCGTGGTGTAGAGATCGAGCGATTCGACGGGCGGGCCGTCATATTCGCGGAAGCCATACAGTCGCGCTGTGGTTCGCCAGGACGAAAAAAGGTAATGCCGCGCGTCTGAGCTCCAAACGTCCGGGTGCGGAATTGGTTCCGGGTAAAAATCACGAAATCCGGGCAATCGATCCATCATGGCGCAGAGAGTAGCGCAAGACGTTCGGGAGGCAAATCAAGGAAATCGAATGCCGGCGATGGACAGGGCCGGGACGCGGGCTCATCGCCCGGGCGCCTCCATGCCCGTCGTCAAAGCCTTTGTGTCAGCAACTCTTCCTTTTGAAGAGACCCGAGGTGTCCGCCATGTTGAGGACGGAAAGATCCAGTCCCAGGGAGGGATCACGCTGCTTTGCCTGCTGCAACTGGGCGGCGATCGTTTGGACGGCTGGTCCGCAATAGTATTTAACCAGGCCCACGCTGACCTGCGCCCTGAACACCACGCAGAGAAGAGAAAAGTCATCCACGCTGCAGATAAACATGCTGAACTTTTCGCCCTGCTGGTAAACGCTGCTGAAGTTTGGTTCCTGCACCAGGTTGGCGATGGTTTGATTTGCGAGGTACGCGCCCGAAGCCAATGCCGCGATGGTGGTGGTATCGAAACGGCGGGTGTCACCCTGGCTTGTCAGAAGGAACCCCCCATGGTCCATCAGCATCGCCGTTGTAGCGTCGCTTTTCTCGAGGAGTTCGCGCAGCGCATCGTCAATGCGCTGGATGTCCTCCTCCAGGAGTTGAGGCAGTGTGCCCATGGGGATCAGGCGTATTGGGGTGTGCTCTGGCTCACAAACTTGTGGAGCAGCATGCGGGTGATCATGTTCAGCGCCTCGAAAACGCCTTCGCACTTGTGAGCGACCGAACAGAAGGACGGCACGCGCAGGTCCCTGTTGTTGAGCAGAAAGTCCATGTATTCAACAGGCGCCACGTTTGGGAGGTCGCGCTTGTTGTACTGAAGGATATATGGGATGTCCGCGAGGTTCATCTTGAGACTCTTGAGGTTTTCCTCGAGGTTGGAGAAGCTCTCGACATTCTCGGCCATTTTTTCGTATTGCGAATCCGCGACGAATACGATGCCGTCCACGCCGCGCAACACGAGCTGGCGCGTGGTGTTGTAGATCACCTGGCCCGGCACGGTGTAGAGCTGGAACTTGGTGCGGAAGCCTTTAATCGACATGGCCTCGATGGGCAGGAAGTCGAAGAAGAGCGTTCGGTCCGAGCTGGTGGCCAGCGAGACGAGTTTGCCCTTGTTTCCGGCGGTGGTTTGGACGTGGTCGTGCACCTGGACAAGATTGGTGGTCTTGCCGCCCATGGCGGGGCCGTAGTACACAATCTTTACCTGCAGTTCCTTGGTAGCCTGATTAATGATTGCCATAGATTTTTTGGATTTTTATGAGCGTGGTTTGTGGTCGAGTTCCGCCGCCAGCGCGGCAAGCTGGCCCGTGGGAAGAGATTGTCCCGACCGGCCGAATGCCGCGAAGAAGATCGCGTTCACGCGGAAAATTTTCCAGGGCACATTGCCCACGGTGAAATTCAGGTTATTCAAATCGCCCATGCGAAGCTCCTTGGTGCATTGGCTGACCTTTCCAAAGATGTGAGGCAGAAACGCGGCGAGCGTTTCGCCGTTCACGTCGGCCGGCAGCCGGTTTGCCACCATGAGTCCGTCCGGAAGGGCGATGAGTGCCCCAGCAACCCCGTCCAGCGTGGCCGCCCGTGAAACGACCTCGTTCGGCGTGGCATACTTCAGCATGAACCTTGTGCCCGGGCTGGCGTTTTTCTTCTGGGCCGATTCATCCACCCGCGCGGATTCCGAAACGTCGTCCCAAACATAGAAGTTTGTATCCTCGGGCCTGGGCGCTTCCGCTTCGAGTTCCGGCGTGGCAGCAGTCTTTTGCGGGAATCCAAAGAACAGGTTTGGAATATCCTCGTCTATTTTGAGCTTTTCCTGCGGCTTCGCCAATTGTTGCTGGCGGACAAGGAAGAGCGGGGCGACAACTTTCAAAGGCAGCTCCAGCGCCTGTCCGTCACGGGGGGTGGCCGTCGGGAGGCGGCCTGGCGTGATCCATGACCTTAGGACCCGCCACGTGAAGACAATCCGGCCTTGTTTCAACGCCTGGCCGACAGCGTCGAACGGCAGCGCTATCTGCGTATCCACCAATCCCAAATCAACAATGTCTCTGCGCACAGCCTCTGGCCAGCTTTCGGCCAGCGTGGCGAGATTGACCATGATGGGAGCTTCCTGGGGCTCCTTTTGAGCCGCTACGGGTGCAGGTTTTGGCGCCGGTGCGGCTGCGGTGTGCGATGTTTCGCTTGCCGCCGCATGCGTCGGGCGTTGCAGCGGGATGGCCGGAGTCGCCAGCGGGAGTGAGGACGGTGGCTGTGGTGTCGGGGTGGAGGTGATGGCGCCGCGCGCCGGCATCGGCAACGGAGCCGTGGGCGAGTGAACGGGCGGCAGAGTGACCTGGCCCGGACCCGCCGGAAGCGGGGGCTTGGGCGTGAATCGCTCCGTGGCGCTTTCTGCCTGTTGCGTTTTGCGCGCGGGTTCGGATGTGAAAACGAGGCTTTGGCCCTCCACATCGAACGGGCTGCTGATTTCCTCGGGAACCTGCACTTCGCGTTGGGCCCTGCGGCGCGTGATCAGCGCCGGGTTCATGCGGGTTAGAATCTCGCCCAGCGGCAGCGTGACCAATATGGAATCCCGGCCCGGGTCTGCCGTGAAAACCTCAGGCGCCGCGCGTCGCAGTTCCGCAAAAGTGATTCGGACACAGCCTTTCGAGAGTTGGGCCAGCACCTTTTCGAGCGGCACCGGGACCATGATCTCGCCCAAATCCTGCTGCACGATGCAGGCCTGCAGTTCCAGGGGCAAGGTGTCGAGAATTGGCCGGAGCGGTACATCTATACAGCGGCCGTTCGTCTGGCGAAGCGCCGGCCCTCGTTGAGAGGGGGCGGCGACGGGGCTGGGCACCCATGCCGGGGGAGCATTGTAAAAGTTACCCTCGGCAGGCCGCTGTCTGTGCAGCATTTTCTTCAGGAAGTCGAGCATGGCAGGTTCTTGTGAGGCGTCGTGCATGCCATCTTATGCCCTTGAGCGGCCCTTTCCCTGGGGGCCGATCCCGGCCCGCGTTTGGCAGTTTCCTGCGCGGGGGCCGTCGAATCCAGTTGCTGGTCGGGCGATTTCATCGGTGCATGCCAACTTTTGTTTCGAGATTCTTGGCAAGTTGCATGCCATCAAGCCTTGCCGGGCGTAAATTGTATGAAAACCGCCGCCCTAGCCTCACTGGGAAGCCCATCCATGCATCGCCAGCCTGGCGGCAGGCTGTGTTATTTTCGGGCGTGGTCGATGGAATGTGTCTCATGGCGGGACGCTGGGCCGGGCCGAAGCCGTGGCTCGGGACGGGGGGGGTGCGTTTAAAAGTGCTTGCGGATGCGGTTGGCCTGCACGCCAAGAGGTCTGTCCGCATATTTCTTCGCCGCCAGGGGGAAGTGGGAACGCAGAATGCTACAGTGCGACGTGGCATCGTGATAAAGGGCTCGCAAATGCCTGCAAAACAAATGATGGAAACAACGGATCCAGTCACATTGACACGCCAGAGAATCCTCGTGGTGGATGACGATCCTGCTATTCTGGAAACCTACAAAGGGTTGCTGGAGCAGTTGCCCAGCAAGCCGGAGATTCATACCACTGTTTCGGGCCAGCGCGCCCTTGCGATGCTGGAAGGCGGTGGTTACAAGGTTCTGGTCTGTGACCTTAAAATGCCCAAGATGGACGGATTGCAGGTGCTTTCGATCGTTCGGCGCAAGTATCCGATGGTGCGCACACTGGCTGTGACGGGAGTCGTGGACGAACAATTTCGATCCCGGGTGTATTCGATTGGTGTGGATCTTTACTGGCATAAGCCCACGAATGAGCAGGAGATGAAGCAGTTCCTGGAATGCTGTGAGTCACTGCTCAGTCCGGACGACGGCGGGTTCCGTGGTGTGCAGAGCAAGAGTCTCATGGACATCATCCAATTGGAGTGCATGTCCCAGTCTTCGTCCGTCCTGCGTATAAATAACGGGACGGCGACGGGCAAGATCTGGATTCAGGACGGGGAGGTTGTGGACGCTGAGACCGAAGGTTTGCTCGGGGAGAAAGCGTTTTTAAAGATATTTTCCTGGGAAACCGGCAGTTTTGAAACGCAACATGCGGAGCCGGGAAGACAGCGGACGATTTTTAAACCCTACAACAGCCTGTTGCTGGAATCCGCACAGGCGCTGGACGAGATCCGCGGGGGAGAGTCGAGCAAGGAGCAGGAGCCATCGGATGCGTCCAGGCTGGCGCAGATCAATGGCGTTGAGTTTGTGCTCGCGATTGAGACCAAGTCGGGCAAGACGGCCTTTGCCCGCGGGTTGGAGAACCCCGAGGGTGTGGCGGCGTGGACCCGGCGCTACATTCAGAAATTCGAGGAACTGGGCGAGCGTCTGCATACAGGCCACCTGGGGCAGATTGACGGGCTGGGGCCTCAGCGCCAGCTCACCGCCACGAGACGCAACGGCACTCAATTCTGTATCGGCTGGAAAAACAGCATGGACCGGGAAGAAGCGCGCGAGGTGGTCAAGAAAGTCATTAGCTTATGGGCCTGCTAAACTCATTTTGCAGAAAGTCTCCGAAGCTGCTGAAGCTATACTCCGGCAGTTTCACGGTGGACCGTGGCAAGCGCGTGCTGGTGCGGACGCTGCCCTCGAAGTTCCCGAAAGATATCGTGGAAACCATAGGCTCGCTTGTCGTGGATGCTTTCAAGGAAGCTAACGAGGCGCAGGTGCCCCTGAGGCAGCTTGAGATTTCCTACCCGAGCTTCAAGATCACCGCTCGCGAGCTGCAGGGAGGAGCCATCGTATTTTTGTCACAAAACAATTTCAGTCCGGCACACACAACACCCAAGAGCGTATGACAATGAAACAATTGGACCAACTCACACACCAGATGGAAAACTACCTGGAGTGCTGGAAGCAGTTCAACCAGTTCGTGAACCTCTCGAGAGCCAAGAAGTTCGGGGCGGATGAAGAAACCCAGTTTCTCGAGGTCAAGAGCATCCTCGTGCAGGAACTGGAACTGATCCTGGCATCCGTCGAGGTCTCATCTCCGAGCCGCGAGGAAGTTCATACGCTGATCGGCAACGCTCCCTCGTTGCGGTATCTGAGCGAAATGAACGAGGGCATCCTGCGCAATCTCGAGAGCCAGTGGCATAAGATCTATATCGGCTGGCATGCCATCCTGGGCCAGCTCAAGGTCCGCCAGCAGGCCGGTGACGCCAAACAGGGCGGACTGGCTTCCATGTTCAGCCGCAAAGAAAAGTAAGTCTCCGAAGCCCTTGAGAGGAGCCGGGGCGACTGCCGTCAGGGGAGCGGGTGTTACTCGAAGCCCTGCAGCATCTCATCGATACTGACGAACCTGTAGCCGCGCCGGTTCAGCCACTCGCACAGCTCCGGGAAACGGGTGTGAAACTTGTCTGCGCGACCGGGCCCGGCGCCCAGGTGAAGCAGCAGCATGAAGCCGTTCAGACCGTGCGGGTCACTGTTCTCTTTGGCGAGGATGCTGTCATAGATCGTTTGGGAGGAGACAAAGTTCTTGTCCGCTTCGCCGGTATAATCGGCGGCCGAGCGGGTTCCCGGTGTGAAATTCACGAGGGTTATCCCGGCCTGCCCTGTCCACTGTGCGATGGTCTCATTGTAGTGCTCGTAGGGGGGCAGAAAATAGCGGACGGGCCGCAGGGTGTTGGCGGCGACCCCGTTTTTTGTGCGTGCCAGGGCCTGGCGCTTCTCAATTTTCGTGATATTTGCTTCGAGAT
The DNA here is from genome assembly GCA_964401575.1 of uncultured Verrucomicrobiota bacterium. Lineage (GTDB taxonomy): Bacteria > Verrucomicrobiota > Verrucomicrobiia > Limisphaerales > UBA8199 > CAYNZC01. The sequence goes on along the minus strand of CAYNZC010000003.1, from coordinate 74,448 downwards.
CCTCCATGAATGCTTCTCTCGAGACGAGCGTTTTGCGGGAAGGCTCCCACGCGCAGTAGAGCAGGTGTTTGTCCGAGTGAGGCCCCAGGTAATGCCCTTCTGAGAGCATACGGTCAATGATGGACGCAACGTTGGTGTTTGCGACGAACTCGCCTGTTAAGAAGAAGGATCCTTTCGCGCGATGCTTCTTGAGAGTGTCCAGGATCGTGGATGCGCCTTCGGCATAGCTGTGGGCTGTGAAGCAGAAAGCGATTTCCTTCTGGTCGAGCGGACCGCGGGTGATTGCGCCAAGGTAACTCTGGACGTTGTTGGTGCGCGCCATTGATGGGCTGGTCGCCCGGCGATTTGCAGAGACACAGGACGAAACCGCCAGGCCGGCGGCCAGGACTGCAATAGGAAAGCGTTTCACACTCCAGTTTTCGCAACAGCCGGAATGGACTGCCAGAACAAAGTTCGGGCGATCCGGAGAGCGGCAGCACCTGAATGCCCAACGGACCCGGCGAGACGCGGTCTTCGGCGCGGCGGCCACGCAATTTGTGCCCGGCTGCTCAGCGTGGTTTGGCTTGCATGGAAATCGGGTTTGTAACTCTAATGGGGCCGTTATGCCTTCAAATGCCAGGTTTAGCGTCGTGATTCTATTTCTCTGCACATGGGCTGCCCGGGGCGCGGAGTGGGCCAATACACTTCAGCCCGTGGGAAAGCAAGCCGGCCCCGTTGCACTTGTCAGGGATGGCATCGGGCAGGGGAGCATTGCCGTGCCGTCAAACCCCACGCCGCAGGAGCAGAAAGCCGCGGCAGACCTGCAGGAATGGATTGCGGAGATCACCGGCGCCCGGCTCGCGATTTCCACCGGGGCCACGGGCAAAGCGGCCGTTCAAATCAGCACGGATCAATCCATGCCCAACGAGGCTTATGCGATAGCCGTATCGAAGGGGAAACTTCTGCTTGCGGGGGGCAGGACACGCGGTGTCGTCAACGCGGTTTATGCCTTGCTTGAGGAGGATCTTGGCTGCCGGTTTTATGCGAATGATTCCATTCGGCTGCCGAAGACGAACACTTTGGTTGTCAATGCTGTACCAAGGGAATACGCCCCCCGGTTGAAGCTGCGGGATCCGTTCTATGCGTCGGCTTTCGACGCTGTGTGGTCTTTGCGCAACCGCTCGAACGCGCCTGACGCGCCCGTGCCCGATGAACACGGTGGTCACATGGACTATGCAAATATGTTTGTTCATACCGCCGCGCAAATGACGCCGGCTGACAAGTATTACAAGAAGCACCCGGAGTACTTTGCCATGAAAGCCGACGGCGCACGCACCACAGCCCAGCTTTGCGCCACGCATCCCGAGGTCGCAGCAATCGCCATTGATTATATCCGCGGGGTGCTCCGGGGAAGGCCGCACACCGAAATCGTCAGCGTCTCGAAGAATGACAACACGGAGGTGTGCCATTGCGAACGGTGCAAGAAGTTGCGCCAGGAGGAAGGATCCGACATGGCTGTGCAGTTGGTACTGGTGAATAAAGTGGCTGAAGCGCTCGAGCAGGACTTCCCGGAGCTCATTATTGATACGCTTGCATATCTTGAAACGATCGGAGTGCCCAAAACCGTCCGTCCGCGCAAAAACGTGGCGATTCGACTTTGCAACGACAGTGTCGGGTCGTGGATCCACCCATTTACCCCCGCGGCGCAGTGCGAGGTTGCGAAACTCGCCGTCAATTGGGCCGGCGCCCATCACCGGATCTATGTGTGGGACTATAACGTCAACTTCAGTCATTACCTGGCGCCCATGCCGAACATAGGGGTCATGGCCTCAAACATCCGCTTTTGGGTCAGCAACAACGCCGAGGGCGTCATGCTCCAGGGGGGCTACCAGGGGCCAGCCGAGCGGGACCAGTTAAAATCATGGGTGACGGCCAAGCTGCTGTGGGATCCTGGCCTTGATGAGAAGGCACTGACCCGGGATTTCATTCTGGGTCACTATGGCAGGGCTGCGGAGCCGATCCTGGCCTATGAGCACCTGCTGGATGGGTTGCCCGCCAGGTTTTCCGCGGAAATGGCCTCGCCATCCCATGGAATCCGTTACCCGATGGATTCGCCCTTCTTCACGAAAGATTTCATTTCGGGTGCGGAGAAGCTTTTTGCCGGGGCCAGGCTTCTGGCCGATGGAGACGAGGCGCTGGTGCGGCGGGTGGATCGAGCCCGGTTGCCGATTCTTTACGTGCAATGCGCTCGCGGGCCGGAGTTCACGGGGGAGAGATATGGGGACGTAGTGGCCGAATTTGAGCGGATTGCGAGGCGGGAGAAGGTCACTTGCCTTCAGGAAGGGGGGGCGGATTTTGAGCCGAAGCTCGCGAGCTACAAGGAACGACTAGAGAAGTCGAGGTCTGGCGGCGCCGGGGCGTCGGACGGCGGCACTGCTCCCTGATGGAGCAGTGAGGTTTCGACGGAAAAATGACATCCTTTTTTTCTTTTCTATTTGACCAGCAACCGGTTTTCTCATAAATCAAAAAGGCTGCTCGAGTCGTGCAGTGTTTTAGGCAGCTTAATTGATTTTTATAGTGGCCGGTTGCCACATTACTGAATGCTGAAATCAAAATCATTCCTGGCGGTCGATTTCGGGGCGGGCAGTCTCAAGCTCGCCGAATTTGAAATCAACGAGGCTGGCGGGCTGAGGCTGAAGAATTACCAGGTCAAAGCTCTCGGCCCGGAGGGCGCGCAGGAATCTACGCGCGAGGCCACGGTTCAAAAGGCGCTCCAGGAAGTCCTTGCCGCCATTCAGACCAGCTCGAAGATCGTCAATGTTTGCGCTCCCGGTTTTCACGTTTTCTCCAAATTCGTAAAATTGCCGCCGGTCGAGACCAGCAAGGTCACCCAGATCATTCAATACGAAGCCCAGCAGAACGTGCCTTTCCCGCTGGAAGAGGTTGTCTGGGACTACCAGATCCTGGGATCGAGTCCCGGCGGGGAGTTGGAAGTGTTGCTGGTGGCGATCAAGGCGGATGTGGTGGAGGGCCTTTTCCGGGCCACCGAGAACCTGGGACTGCACCTTCAGCTTACGGACGTTTCACCCGCAGCGCTGACCAACGCCTTCCGCTACAACTACGGCGAACTGGATGATTGCACGATGCTGCTGGATATCGGCGCAAAAACGAGCAACCTCCTGTTTTTTGAAAAGGGCAAGATTTTCTCGCGCAGCATTAACCTCGGCGCCAACTCCATTACCCAGGATTTCGTTAACGAGAAGAAGAAGATTGCCTGGGCGCAGGCGGAGAAGATCAAGATCGAGGACGGCTTTGTAAGCCTCGGCGGCGCTTACGAGGAGCCCGAGAATGAGGATGCGGCGGCTATCTCCAAGATTGCGCGGCAGTTCATGACGCGGCTGCACATTCAGGTCAACCAGACGATGCAGTTTTACCGGGGGCAGCAGGGCGGTTCAGCTCCGGCGCGGTTGTTTCTTTCGGGCGGCGCCTCGATCATGGCCTACACGGCGCAGTTTTTCACGGAAAAGCTCAACGTGCCGGTCGAGTATTTCAATCCGCTGCGCAATGTGCAAATTGACCCCTCGATTGATCTCGAGGAACTGGCTCGTGTCGCGCACACGATGGGTGAAGTGGTCGGGTTGGGGCTCAGAAACATGGCCCATTGCCCGGTTGAACTGAACCTGATGCCGGCCAGCACACTCAAGTGGCAAAGCTTCAACCAAAAGAAGCCTTACTTTATCGCCACGGTGTTCAGTCTCGTGGCTGTCATTGCCGCGATTGGCCTTCTGTTTGACCGCCTGGCAAGAATCAAGGCCAAGGAAGCGCAGACCACCAAGCAGGAGGTCGCGCCCAAGCAGGAGAAGTCCCAGAAGTTCAAGCGGGAATACACGCAACTGACACAACTGCGCGCCGAGTCTGACCAATTGGGCGCCTGGGTGAAGGACCGCTACTATTGGGCGGACGTTCTGACCGAGTTGCGGCAGGTGTTGATGAAGGTCGAGGCCGGCACCAAGACCCGGTTGCGGACCGAAGCGGGCATTTGGATTGAGAGCATTGTGACCGCGGTGCCGCATGCGCCGAGCGCTTTTTTTGGGCAGCCTGGAATGGGGCAGCCCGAGGCCATGCCTGAGGCGCCGGCAGCAAGTCCTGAAGACCAGGCGGAGTTTATGCGCCGGTATGGTCCGCCCCCGGCTCCCATGGGGGCGCCGGCAGAGCCTGGCATGATGGCCGAGACGATGCCCGGCATGCCCGGGCCGCCGGAGGTATTACCTGGCGAAATGCCCGGGGCGGCGCCCGGTGGAGCACCTGGAGGAATGCCCGGTTCCACGCTTACTGCGCCTCCTCCAACGAACGGCGTCATTACGCTGACGTTCCGCGCGGTCAGCCTTACCCGGGCTTCCAACCAGCCCGAGGCGAACAAGAGCATTGCGTACGCTGTCGTGGACGAACTGCGCGCCAGTCCGATGTTTGACGCCGAGCAGACGCGGTTTGCCAGTGATGTCGGCAATGAAGAACCTCCCGGCACGTTCACTTTCACAGTGACGGCCAAACTAAAGGAAGAGCTGAAGCTCTAGCTATGGCCTGGATAAAAAGAAATCTGTATTTCGTCATTGGCGGAGCGGTAGCCCTGATCCTGATGGGGCTCGCCGGCTTTTACCTTTTCTCGAAATGGCAACGGAACAATGCGGCAATGCAGGAGCTCGAGGCTGACTTTTCCGAGCTGCAACGGCTGAACAGCGAAAATCCGCACCCCGGCTCCGGCACCGTGGATAACATTGCGGAGGCCCAGAAACAGCAACGCGAGGCCCGTGCGACCATCAACAAGCTTCGCAAGTATTACGAGCCGATCGCGCCAATTCCTCAAACGCCCGATTTTCCAAAGGTGAGCGATCGCGATTTTTCGGCCGCCCTCAGCCGCACGATTGACCAACTCCAGCGCGCGGCGGCCAGCGCGAGCGTGACGCTCCCGCCCAGCTACAGTTTCAGTTTCGAAGCGCAGCGTCCGCGGGTCACCTTTGCCCCGGGCAGCACAACGCAGCTCGCCATTCAACTCGGCGAGGTCAAAGCCATTGCGGACGTTCTGATCAACGCCAAGGTGAACTCGATTGACAGCCTGCGGCGCGAGCGGGTCTCGACCGATGACATGATGGGGCCGCCCAACGACTACATTGATTTGAGGTCCGTGACCAACGAGCTTGCGGTCCAAACCCCGTATGAAGTCAGCTTCCGCTGTTTCAGTTCGGAGCTTGCGGCTGTGCTGGGCGGCTTTGCGGCTTCCCCACAGGCGATTCTTGTGAAGAGCGTGAACGTCGAACCTGCGTCCGGGACTAATGTCTTCATGGACATGGGGATGGGTTATCCCGGAGGCTACCCTCCGGGCGGAGCTGCGGGCTACGCGCCCCCTGGTGCGCCCCCCACCATGGCAGCCGAGGCTGAGATGGCCAGGCGCTATGGCGGCGCCGGCGGTTTTGGCGCCCGTGGCGGTGCTGAAGCGCTGCCGGGCGGCGGCGGGCTTGGCACGAGCCGCTACGGGACAATGGGTGGCGGAACAATTGGCGGCGGCACACTGGGCAGCCCCGGTGGTGGCGGCATCGGCGTTCCGCTGCGCGGGCTGGGTGAACCCGGTGCGATGCCTGCCGCGCCGAGACAACCTGTGGGCCAGCCTTACTATGCTCCCTCGGCTGTGACGGCTGCGAGGCCCGGGGGCCTTCAAACGGTGCTGGACGAGCGCCAGTTGAAAGTCACAATGAATCTTGTGGTGGTTAAGCTGATACCTTCGGCGGCGAACAAGTAACACACATGGATTTCATCAAGAAAAACTACGAAAAAGTCATTCTGGGCGTGGTGCTCATTGGCTTGGCTGCCGCCGTGGGCTGGCTGCCCTTTAAAGTCGGGTCCGACCGCACGACTTTGGAGGAGAAGCGCAACCAGTTGATCCATCCGCGAGTCAAGCAGTTGACCAACCTTGATCTCACTATTTCGGAGATGGCCGTCAAGCGCGCAACCACGCCGATCCCGGTGAATTTCTCGGAGCCGAACAAGCTGTTTAATCCCATGCCGTGGCAGAAGCGGGCGGATGACCAGCTCATCCGGGCCGACAAAGTGGGGCCGACAGCCGCGAGCGTCACGAACATTACCCCGCTTTACCTCAAGATCAGCCTCGATTCCGTGAGCAGTTCCGAAACAGGGTCTCGATACATCATTAATATCCAGCGCGAGGCCGCGCCCCTGGCGTCACAACGGTCAAAAAAGCAGACCTTGGCGACTCTGAATTCGAAGAACGATGTATTCACCCTGATCGAGGTTAAAGGCAATGCGGCGGATCCCACAGCGCTGGTGCTGCAACTCAATGACACGGGCGAGCAGGCGGTGATCAGCAAGGACAAGCCGTTCAACCGGATTGACGGTTACATGGCCGATGTTCGGTACCAGCCGGAGAACAAGACCTGGCGGGCGCAACGGGTGAACGCGCCGTTGTTTTTCAACAACGAGGAGTACACCATTGTGGCCATTAACCAGAACGAAGTTGTGCTATCGGCCAAATCCAACGGAAAAAAGTGGACCATCCGCAGCTATGCGAACGCTCCATCGTAAAAAACCCACAATTTGATTACACGAATATTTAATTCCAACAACGCTTTCCCAACCAAAAGCACTTACCCATGATCAAGACAGCAACGTTCACACTTGGACTGGTTATTTTACTTGGCCTTCCTGGCACGGCGACGGCCCAGAGCAGCGCTCAGGATACCGCTATCTCGCAGGCGGTGTATCGCCAGGCAAACATGATTACGCTCCGGCAGAAGCTGCTGGATGCCCGGGCCGCATGGCAGCGACGCGACCTGGCCGCGTCCGCCAAGCTCTACGATGACTCGTGGGAGTTGATCCAGCGAGTGGGCTCCGGCGTGGACGCCGAGGCGGAGGAGGTGCGCATTGGTTTGGCGGCTGTGCGCCTTGAGCTGGCCCAGATGGCCCAGTCCAGGAACCTGCCGCGCGAGGCCAAAATGCATATTCAGGACGTCCTCCGGGTGGACCCCTCGAATGCGAGCGCGCTCGAGATGCAGCGCCAGATTGACAAGCAGCTTGCCGAGCTGAAGGGCAAGATCAGCAGCGATGAAGCCAATGCCGCCCTGCCCGCCATGGTCGAGAAGAGGACACAGGCCGCAACGCTGGTCCAGGACGCCAAGGTGTTTTATGAAGCGGGACAGTTGAACGAAGCCGAGTCGCGGCTCAAGAAGGCCATTGAAATCGATCCTCAAAACCAGCCGGCCTATTTCTACATGAATCTGATCAGCGAGTCCCGGTTCAATATCGCAAATCACCGGCGCGACATGACCTCCAGGAAGAGCCTGGTGGAGATTGAGGAAGCCTGGGAGACGCCGCCCAACCGCGAGAAGTTGCCGGTGCCCAATCCCTATGGCCGGAGCAACATGATTTATACCAGCAAGGGCCGTCAGGCCATTCACATGAAGCTGGACCGCATTCGCATGGACACCGTCCGCTATGACGGTCTGCCGCTGGGTGAAGTAGTGATTAATCTCAATGACGAGGCAAAGAAGCGCGATCCCGAAAGGCGCGGAATCAATTTCATCGTAAATCCGAACGTGGATGCTGCGCTCATGCCGATGCAGCAGATGCAGCAGATCGACCCGACCACGGGCCTCCCGCTGCCGATGCAGCAGCCGGTCGAACCCGTTGACGTGAGCGCAATTGCCATCAAAATCAATCCACCGCTTTCAGATGTGCGGCTTGCGGATGTTCTGGACGCGATTGTTCGCGTGGCAGAGCGCCCTATCAAATACTCCATCGAGGATTATGCCGTGGTGTTCTCGCTTAAGGGCGCGGACGTCCAGCAGTTGCATACCCGGATCATCAAGGTGGATCCGAATACCTTTGTTCAAGGTCTGGAAAACGTGGTCGGCATACCCTTCGGCGATGTGCAAACCTCCAGCGGCAGCGGCGGTGGCGGTGGCGGTGGCGGCAGCCGTGGTGGCGGTGGTGGTGGCGGCAGCTATGGTGGTTCCGGCGGCGGCGGCGGCGGCCTCACGACGGTTCCAAGGGTCATGGTTGCGAGTTCGATGGGCGGTTACGGCGGCGGCGGCGGCGGCGGCGGCATGCAGCTGAGCGGCGGCAGCGCCTATGGCGGCGGAACCGGTGGAGGCCTTGGTGGCGGTGGTGGTGGCGGCGGCGGCGGCGGTGTGACAGCCGTCACGCGCAACATGAACATGGATGTAGTTCAATCCGCGGTGCGCCAGTTCTTCATGACGATGGGCGTGGATCTCAATCCCCCGAAGAACCTGTTCTTCAACGATCGCGAGGGAACGCTGATTGTCCGCGCGACGATCGAGGATCTCGACATCATCGAGGCGGCGGTGCAGGTGTTAAACATTGCGCCCCCTCAGGTAAACATCAAAGCCAAGTTTGTTGAAGTTTCGCAGAATGACAATCGGGCGCTTGGTTTTGACTGGTATTTGGGCAATGTTCTGATGAACAACGGTGCAGTCGGCTACTCCGGCGGCACAGCTCCGTCCTATGCCGGGGCGCCCTCCTCGGGGAATCCTGGTGGTTTCTTCCCGGGGACATCGCCCCAGACGGCGATTCCTTCCTCCTCTTCAGACGGATTGATCACCAGCGGTTTGCGCAACACGATCAGTGCGCCGGCGGTGGCGACCGTTACCGGTATTTTGACCGATCCGCAGTTTCGCGTGGTGATCCGCGCGCTCGAACAACGCGAGGGCATTGACCTTCTGAGCGAATCCTCGGTTACGACGCTTAGCGGACGCCAGACCCAGGTGCAGGTTGTAGAGATGAGAACGATTGTTACCGGCACTTCGCTGAACCAGACCGGTGGTGGCGGCGGTGGTGGCTACTATGGCGGCGGAGATCAGGGCGGGGCCCAGGGAGCCATCGGTTCCACATTGGATTACCCGACCGAAGTGCAGCCGTTCGGCCCCACGCTCGACGTCATTCCTTACGTTTCGGCGGACGGATTCACCATCCAGATGACCATCATACCGACCATCACAGAGTTCCTCGGGTATGACGACCCGGGCGGGTTTGTTCCTCAGGCGCAATCTGCCAGCGGTGGCGCCATTGGACTTCCCCTCACGGCGCAACTGCCGTTGCCCCGATTCCGTCTGCGCCAGGTGACCACCTCGGCCACCGTGTGGGACGGCCAGACCATTGCGCTGGGCGGGTTGATCAGCGAAGATGTAACCAAGATCAAAGACAAGGTGCCGGTGCTCGGGGATTTGCCTTTGCTTGGGCGGTTTTTCAGGAGCGAATCCAGCGCGACCAAGAAGAAGAATCTGATGATTTTTGTAACGCCGACCATTATTGACCCGGCGGGCAATCGCCGTCACTCCCTCGAGGAGATGCCGTTTGCCCACAGCGCGATCCCGGCTCAACCGGGCGCGACTGCGGCGGCGACGCCGGTGCCGGCGGCGGTTCCGGCGCAGTAGCGCGCGCAGAATTGTCCGCGCGCAGGATGGAACATGGACAAACAACATTCGCATTGAAAGAAACGTGTAACGATATGTCATTGTCGCTTTTCGCGCGGAAGGCCGTTGTGTGCGGGTCCCTGGCAGGACTGTGCACCACACTTCTGACGGCTCAACCCGCGTACCTGCCTCTTGGAAACGAACTCCCGATCGCCGGCATCCTGCCCGGCGACCAATCCCATCCGCGTGCAAGCGTGAACGCCAACGGCGGTTTCGTGGTGTGGGACGACAATGCGACCGACGGCACCGGTTTAGGGATTAAAGCCGTGGGGCTGGATACATTCCTGCAGGCGGCCCAGAAGCCGTTCCGGGTCAATTTCAAAGGCGCCGGGGACCAGGAAGAACCCCAGGTCGCCCTCTTGAACGGGGGCGGAGCGGTCTTCGCCTGGAAGGGCGGCCGGTTTGGTTTCCAGCAGGTGTATGCGCGGTTTCTCTCGAGCAGCAACACGTGGCTTACAGAAGATGTGCTCGTCAGCGCTCCGGGCAGCGTTGTCCGGTCCGGTCCGGCGCTGGCCGTGTTAAAGAATGGAAACGTGGCTGTGGTCTGGAGCACGGTGGACCAGCGCGGGGTCCGCAGCATGCAGGATGTGTATGCGCAGGTTCTTGGTCCCGATGGGGTGAAGGTTGGCCCGCTGGTGGCGGTGAACCAGGAAATGGCTTTTAACCAGCGCACACCGGCGGTGGCGGCCCTTTCGGATGGCAGCTTTGTCGTGGTGTGGGTTTCCGAGCAGCAGCGCAGGCTGGTGAATCCGACCACGGAGGCCTTCATGTTCGCGGGGTCGCAGGCGCAACCCAGCGTGGATATTTACGCCCGACTGCTGGATGAAACGGCGCAGCCGCGCGGGAACGAGTTTCTTGTGAACGCCGATGCCTTGATTTGCGCCAACCCGGCGGTTGCGGCCGATCTCAATGGCGGATTCGTTGTGGCCTGGAGTCAGGGAGACCCCCAGAACCTGGTGAATCCATGGGACGTCATGGCCCGGGCGTACTCGCCGGCGGCCGGATCGGTCATTCGAGTGAACAGCCGCGAACGCGGGTCCCAGTTCGGTCCCGGCATTGCCGTGCTTGGCCAGGATATGCTTGTCGTTTGGACGAGTGTCGGCCAGGACGGATCGAGAGACGGCGTATTTGGCCGGTTCTTCGGGCAGGGTTTCCAGCCGATGGGCGACGAGTTCCAGGTGAACTCGACCACCCGGCTTGACCAGAACCAGCCGGCGGTTGTTGCCGACGCCTTTGGGCGGTTTATGACCCTGTGGCGGACGACGCAGATCCAGGAGCGGGTATCCGTGGAAGTTTGTTCCAGGCTGTATGCATTGCCCGGGTTCGAGCCCCTGGCGCTGGCAACCAATTATGCCGGCCCGGTATTCGTTGGCCCCACCAACACAACGGATTCCGGCGGAGGCCCCGTGATTGCCGGGAACGAGCCGATTCTGCCTTTCCCCGTTGTCCCGGGAACGGACGGTCAGGTTTCCAATCCCTTCGAGCGCGCAGCGGGTTCGTACCAGGGTTTGGTATATAACAGCACAAACGTAACGGCGGGCACCTCCGGCTACGTCACGGCGTCAACCACCTCCACAAAGAGATACAGTGTGCAGATCCGCCTCGGAACGCGCACCTACGCTTTCTCAGGTGTGTTCGATGAGTCCGGGAATGCCGAGAAACAGATCTCGCGCGGGAGGAACCGCACGCCGGTTTTCGTCCGGCTGCACATGGACCTGTTTGGCTCGGACCAGTTGGTCGGCAGCATTGAAGAGGACGCGAATTTTATGGAGTTTTTGGCGGAGAGGCTGGTCTTCAACAGGGTAAGCAACCCCTGCGACCTGGCGGGAAGATATACCGTGTTGATATCGCCGCCGGAGCTGCAGCCGGCATGCCCCGAGGGCTCGGGTTATGGAACTTTGACTATCTCCACGGCCGGCAGGGTTGCCTTTGCGGGAAAACTGGCGGATGGCACAACCCTCACCCAGAGCAGCGCGGTGTCGAAGAACGGGATGTGGCCGTTCTACGGCGCGCCTTATTCCAGGCGCGGGGTGGTCTTGAGCTGGGTGCAGTTGAGCACCAACGATGTGGGCGGCGATCTGCTTTGGATCAAGCCCGCCAGCAAGACAAAGTATTATCCAAACGGATTCGCCGTGATGTGCCGGGTGACCGGTTCGCCGTATGTGAGACCGGCGACGGGAAGTCGCGTGCTCGATCTCTCAGACGGCCGATGTGAATTCGTCTTCACCGGCGCGGACCTCGCGGGCGGCCTCAGGAACATGGCTTCGATTGACGCCAGGCATCGGTTTGCGGACCCCGAGAGCAACGGCATCCGGGCTACCGTGAACCCGGCGACGGGAGTCTTCCAGGGCTCCTTTACCCGGCCGGGCACGCGGACAAGGATCACCTTCCGTGGCGTCCTGTTGCAGAACCAGAATCTCGGCGCCGGTTACTTCCAATACAACAATGCAAGCGGACAGGTCGGCCTGTCCAGCCCGACGCCATGAATAGACGTTTACCTTTCCCGATCATGCAATTCGCGTCAGAACAGTCCATCGTAAGGCCGCTCAAGCAATTAGCGTTTGCGCTCGTTGCGGTGATCAGTGTCCAAACAGGATCGGCATTTTCGCTGCTGGGCCCTGTGAACGAGGCATACCAGCAACCCGTTATCGGCTACAACATTGGCGATGATGTTGGCGCTCCCAAGAACCTGGGCGAGGAGTATCGTTACAACACCCCGGTGTTGTACTACGCGTTTGACCAGAACTTTATCGAGTACTTCGGAACAACGGGCATGGCGGCGGTCGAAAGCGCGATCGAGATGCTCAACTCGTTGACGAATGCCGGGTTTTCCGGGCTGAACCCTTCGGAGTTCCCGCTCGATTCCATCCGGATCAATCCACGCGCCGAGCAGTTGGTGCTGCTGGATCTGAAGACCGCAACGGCCATGGTGATGCTGGAAGAACTTGGGTTGGCCGACCCTATACGCTGGGTTTGGACGCTAAGGGATCGCCGGCCACAGGCTCCGTTGAACTGCCCCTGGATGTATTACTTCGTGATCATGCGGAACTTTGATCCGTTAACGTACAATCCATCCCCTTACATCAACGGAGTTTTATACAGCTACACCATCTTCGAGAAATGCACGGGAGAAAATCCGCTGGCTGTTACCGACAATTTCCCGGTGGATCCGCTGGCTCCGCCGAACACGCCCCTGGCCTCGACCTACACTCTGCGGGACGGCGCCTTTGCGCTTTCGCTCACGCAGGATGACATCGGCGGGCTCCGGTATCTCTATGGCACCAACAACGTGAACTGGGAGACGGCTCCGGCGGGTTCTGAAATGTTCTATACCAATACCAGCCAGGCGCAGTTGGTGTTCTCCTCGAATCTCTGGGGTTTCGCGCAGGCGGCGTTGACCAACACCGCGGTGGGCCTTGAGACGCTTTACCCGGGGCTGCTCGTCACATCCACCACGAACATATTCACGAACGTTTGGGTGACAAATATCACGGCTTACTTTACGAACATTGGTCCGTGGACACCCGTGGGCGCCCCGCCGGTGCTGCGCTTTGCCACGAACCTGGTGCTGACAATCCAGACACATTACATCCACACCTTCGGGAACGCGTTCCGGGTGGTCGAGACACCGGGCGGCACGCGGCTGGAGCCTTTGGGGGCGCTTCCGAAGGAAACGGATCGTATGCGTGTGCGGCTGGAAACGGTTGCGATCACCAACGCGCCCTGGGCCCCGATTTACGGCGGCACGAACAACACAGGGAGCAACGCGGTTGCAAATTTCCAGTTGGTGACGAATCACACCCTCAAGACGGTTTACCGGCCGGGTTATGCGGGAGACTTTGTCATTCTGCCGACGAACGCCTGCAGCCTGGATATCCTTGGATTGCAGGCCACGCTGGTGACCTGGGTGACAAATTCACTGGTCAGCACGACGAATGTGTTCGGCACGAATGCTGTCGCCATCACGAACGATGTGCGGCTGCCGCAGTACACTCAGAACCTCATCAATGTCGAGAGCAACCGCGTGTGGGTGGCATACCCCGTCGAGTGCAACACGACGAATTCCTCATCGCTCTTCCGCGGCATTGACCGGATCCAGTTTGTCCGGACAAGTTACGATTCGCTTCTTGGCCGTTTCTACCGTCCAATCACGAACTATTACCCGCTGACCGAGGTGACGAACTCGATGGAGCGCACCCGGACCGTGAGACGCATTGTGACCCAGCCGGATTTCCTGTTCAGCAGCTTCGATGTCGCCGAGTTTGTGTTGAGGCGCACCGTCCCGAGATACACGACGAACGGTGTGCTGACGGATCTTGCCGGTCCCGGGGTGATTGATCCAACGGTGGAAATCACCTACAACCGGGTTGGGCCGCTGCTGATTAACTTTTACGAGACCAACACCGTGGAGGTTGGCCTTGGCCAGGCGCTGGCTTACACGAACTTTATCTGGGGCAGCTTCGATGGCACCACAAACGAGCCTGTAATCTACCCGCAAGGCACGACCGTGCAGGATATCGAGCAGATTTTGCTGTTCCAGATCCTGACGTATGAGCTGCCCGATGCGAGTGTCGGTGTGCCTTATACTCAGCAGATCGAGGTTGCGGGAGGCCAGGCTCCATACATCTGGACGCCCCACGTTGATTCCGCGCCGATGCCCGCGGGCCTTGCCCTCACGGCAACCGGAGCCATCTCGGGCATTCCTGCGGAGGCGGGCACATATACATTTTCAGTCACAGTCACGGAGGCGGGCGGACGCTCGACGACCAGGACCCTGACGCTCAACATCAACCCGTGATTGCCCGATCCATGATACCTTTGTTGCATATGAAACGGATCTTTCTGTCTGTCATTGCCGGCCTGCTGCTCGTGCCCGCTGTTTCGCACGGGGCGGCGGCCACACCGGTCTATCACAACTCGGGAGTCGTGAGTGCCACTTACCCGGAGATCGGACCGCGAATTGACGCCACCACGTTCATCAACTCCGGCAGTTTCGGGATCAGCAATTATTTTGACTTCTACATCTTCGGCACACGCCAGAACCTCTATTGGTATTGGGAGTATCCTTACGAGACGTGGAACACGCTGAACTACACGAATTACGGGATTATGGCCGGTTTGCCGGGATTCCGTTTTGATTACAAGAGCACAGCGCCCGAGGGTCTTCTGTGGCAACTGCCCGCGGCGAACTTTTTCAACGGGCACAGCGTCAACGGCACCAACACGCTGATATTCGGAGATATGGAGCTTTACGTAAAAGCGACGAATATCGTGAACACCGGGTCGTTGATCATTGGAAGCGCGGGTTACATGCGGTTGGACGGTAACAACGTGGACCTTTCCCGTGGCTTCCTGGGGGTGCAGCAGGAGAGCGAAGTTCAGTTCGGCTCCGGCACCAACTCCTATGCGACACCGCAACCCGGTGTGCAGGACGAGTACTGGGGCACGGGCACAAACGCCCTCACGGCAACTTTCACCCCCACGTATGTCTCCTCGTCCTTCAGCCCGGTGACGATGTTCGACGGTTTTTACTACATGAACACCATGTATGCGTTCCAGATTACGAACGATATTACTGCCTATGTGAACGTTGCTCAGCGGGGCGTAAGCAATTACTTCGTTGATATCCTGGTGCTCGGGCATCACAACCCCGATATCAGCGCGGCAGTGCGTTTCGATCAACTGGACGGACCTTCCACGAAAGCGGTCCGCTGGGAATCCGTGATGAACGATGTCAATGATCTGCCCTACACGAACCGTTTGTATCTCGTGACGGAACCCGTCGGGAATCCTGAATACCTGGTCATGCGCTACGGCTCTCCGACGACTTACCGTCCGGCGAACTACCGCATTTATGGAGAGTATCCCTTCTGGGACTTCATGACCGAAATGCCGCCGTCCGTTCTGGACCCGGCGTTATTCATCGGAACCAACCAACCACAGGTGCGCTACAGCGCCTACGGGGCGGAGATTACCGCCGAGCCCTTCCGTATTGACCCGGCTCTTTCCGGCGCCACCTATTCAAATCTGGCCGGGCGCATCGAGATCACCGCCAAAGACGTTTTGGACCTGACGGATACTCGAATCTCCGGCGCAGGATATCTCAGCGTGGATTGCCCGAAACATTTTGTCGGCAACGAGGGCGCATTCATTGATGTGCCCTTCCTGTCCATGAACCTGGCCAGCACCAATAATCTGATGAAGATCGACGGGTTGGTGGCGCCGGCAGTTCGCAAGATCGTGGGCGACCTCGAGGTTTGGAGTGGCGCATGGACCAATGCCTCCGCCATCGGGATCCTCACGTATAACGTGGTCATCGTGGAAAACCGTTTCCAGGCCGGCATATCATCGAAATTCACAGAACTGGGGCTCAAAGCGGCTGAGCTTGAGATTTCTGATCCTCTGTATGTCCAGGGAGATTTGCTGGTGGATGCCGAGCGCGTGACCATTCACGGCGAAGGCACCAGGACGGGCGGAATACACCTGCTGAACTCCGACCTGATCTGGAGCGCGAATTTCCCCTCGCTGCTGTACCTGACGAACTGGGGAAGCATCACCTCCTCGAACACCCTCTTTTTTGGAAAGGGACCGGTGCCGCCGTGGCTGGCTGAGGACTTTTCCGGACCGTATAACGCTTTCGTGAACCATGGGGAGATCAACTCTCAAGGCAGCCGAACCTGGGCGAACTATTACGAAAACGACGGATCTGTGTTTGGCAACTTCGGGCCGATCTCGGTCCGATCGGTTTCTGCGAACGTGAGCAACGGATTTTGGGATGCTCCGAATGCCGACATCTCTTTCGAAAGCAAGAGCCTGACGGTGAGCAACCAGGTCCTCAATGCGGCCCGGGCGATTGTGATGGATGTGTCGGATGTCCTGGATGACGGCTCCCTGATGGCCATGGTCGAGAATGTTACCAACAAGAACGTCTGGGCTACGGGCGCGGGCGTGACGCTCAAGCAACTGCCCAAGTGGTCAAGCCTGCTGGCAACCACGATCACCAATACCGCTCATCCCTATGCGCCGGTTCTCGTCCAGTGGGGCGCGACGAATAATGGTTGCAGTGTGACCGGATTTGTGAACAACGCCGCAGTGGGCCGGATGGTGCTTGATGGCGGGCAGAGCAGTGTGTTCCGGTTCGCGGGCACGACCGGAAATAACGCGTTGTATGTGGATCGCCTCGAGTTTGTGAACTTCCCGGCGGACATCCCTCTTTATGGAGACGGTTCCCAAGGCGTCGAGTTGATGGGGGGCTTCAAGCTTTACTTCGCGCAGGCCACGGCGAACGGCGTGGACATTTCCGAACGCCTGAACTCCGATGTTCCGAGGCAGAATGGATTCTGCTGGGTCGGCGGCTATTCGGGCTATTTCTCCTCGACCAACATGGTTTATGACGGCCGCACGAACATGGTGAACTACGCAACGGCGATCAGCCAGCAACTCGACAGTGACGGTGACGGCGTGCCCAACTACTGGGATCCGTCGCCGGTGCGCATCCAGGATTTGTGGACGCAGCAGGTGGTTTCCCCGACGAACATCGTTGTCCCTCCGGGCGGCGATGATGGCGGCGGGACGGTTACGAACCCGCCAGCGGGGGACGAATTGCCGACCATCGAGTACCCGGAGCCCCAGGCGCCCTACACCGGGCCAGTCACTACGGCGGGATCCTATTATGGACTGTTCTATAACGAGGAAGCCGTGGCGCTGCCGAGTTCGGGCTTTTGCAGAATCACGGTGAACAGCCGTGGAACCTACAGCGGATTGGCCAGGGTTGCGGGTCGTTCCCATGCTTTTGCCGGACGCCTCGTCAATAAGACCGGCACGAACTACGTGCGCCGGGTTGGCAATACGCCGCTCTCGATATCCTTCGAAGTGGATGATAACGATGCCAGGATCGAGGGCGCAGTGAACGGCGGAAGTTGGAGCGCGACCTGGATCGCCGACAAGCTCCAGGCCAACGCCAGGAACAAGAGTCCGTTCCAGGGGCGTTACACCATGGTCATTCCTGCGGTTGGAGACACCGGTTGCGGATATGGCACCGTCCTTGTGACCCCGCTCGGGTCCGTGGTTTGGAGCGGACGGCTGGGGGATGGCGTTAAAGCTACCCAAACAGCCGCGGTTTCATCCGAAGGCGTGTGGCCCTTCTACACCTACAGTGCCAGGAGTTCGTCCATGGCCATCAGTTGGCTGCAGTTTGGCACGAATGATCTGGGCGGCAACCTGGTTTGGATCAAGTCCGGAGTCTTCACCAACGAGTGCGTGGTTGAGGGTTCGCGTTACGTAAGGCCCAAAGCGGGCGAGCAGGCTATCGATCTATTCCAGAGCAGCGCCGGCGCGCATGGCCGGCTTGTGTATCTGGGAGCCGGGGTGCCGATGGTCTCCACCAATATTGTCATCGGCAACGCGAACCAGGCGTCATTCCCCCGGGGTTCCGGGCTTGCGCTGCGGCTGATCCCCGGGAGCGGATTATTCCAGGGAAAATTTACAAACCCGGCGACCGGAAGGCCGGTGAGTTTCCTCGGGGCGTTGCTCCAGGAACAGAATTACGGAGCCGGTCAGTTCATGATTGGCTCCACTGCCGGGCAGGTGTATTTGACCCCGCCGGCGCCCTAGCGGGAGATCCATTTGAGACGTTTCATGGCGTGTTAGCCGCCGGAAACGGTAGATATGGCAGGCTTCGCCAGCAAGCGGAGCTCGGGATCGCGCATCCGCGATGGAGGCGAACCAAGGCTGGCGGCGGAGCATGTATGCAGAGGGCTAACCGGGAAAGAAACGATACGACCACTAGTGAAGAGAACAGCTATGCGAGATTTGTGGACCAGTTCCCTGATTGCGCGGACGATCGGGCTTTGTTTTGCGACCAGCCTTTGTTTCAGCGCATTGAATTCCCAGTGCCAGCCGGCAAACGACAACTTTGTTGACGCCGAAGTGCTGCCCATCGCCGGTCTCTGGGGCCAGGCGGCGGGTGATGTCACGGATGCCACGTCCGAGGATGGCGAGCCCAGCCACGCAGGGCAATTTGCCAGTGGCAGTGTGTGGTACAAGTGGATTGCTCCCAGGTCGGCTGAGGTGACCTTCGATACTGAGGGAAGCGGTTTCCCCGCCATTCTGGCCGTGTACCAGGGATCGAGCGTGGGCGGGCTGAAGCAGATTGCGGCGAACGATGGCGCCCTGTTTGGCGGCAACTCGAAATACGATTATGTCTTCAGACTGGCTCCGACCGCCGGCCCGGGTCTGGTCCGGTTCAATGCGAAGCAGGACCAGGTTTATTACATCGCCGTTCAGGCTCTCGGGATGGCTGAGGATCCGACCCTGGTTTTGAACTGGGCATACAAACCCTCCGGTGTTTTCCACTTCACCCTCGATGAATACGTGGTCTCGGAAACGGAAACGTACACACGGGCCCCGGATCATATCTCTATGGCGCGGCACGACCAGTCCGGAGCAGTGGTGACCATTACGAGGTCCATGGGCTCCTCCGGCCGTGTGCGGGTATCCTTTGCGCCCGAAGACGACACGGCAATCAACATGCTGGATTACTTTCTGATGGAGAACGAGGTCGTTTTCAACGAGTACGAGATGAGCCGGACCATTGTGGTGCCCATCGTCGAGAGCGATCCGCCCGTGCTCGAAGTGCCTGCGGACGATCCCATTCTTGCCTTTCTCCGCTCTTTCAAAATGCGCATCACGGAGGTCGCGCTGGACGAAGGGGAATCTTCGGAGGTGGCTCCGCCGCGGATCAGCACCGCGATGTCGGAAACGCTGGTGACCATTCTCGATGCCGATGTGGACCCGGTGGTGAACAGGAACCTGGATACAAACGACCCGCCGGCTTTTGTTGGCCCATCCAATGCCGTGATCAACATCGAGAAGAAATGGTTCCGGGTTGCCGAGGACGAGGGGCAGATTGTGATTTATCTGACCCGCAGCGGCGACAACAACGCGTCTGTGACGGTGCATTATGGCATCAACGTGACGGATAACTATTCCGACACCCATCGGGACAATTCATTCAGCCTGCTGGGCAGAATGTCAGCAGGGGCGGATTACGCGACGCCGGATCCGGAGAATCTCGGGTGGCCCGGTCGTGGAGCCGACTACGGCCCCGTGTATGGCACCGTTACATTCGGCCAGAACGACTGGCAGCCCAAGCCTATTACGATCCCGATTCACGAGGATTTGCTTCCCGAATTGAATGAAGATTTTCTTTTAACCATCTGGGGCGAAAAGGACGGATCGCGCTTCCGCCTCGGCCTGATTGACCGTGCGACGGTTACGATTCTGGCGGATCCCTCGGACCAGCCGGCTGGCGCCGTGGATATCTTTTACAACCCCGACAAGTCGCTGAACACCGTGCCGCCGTATATGCCGCAGCCCGGCGCCGATGCGACCGTGTTCGGCCTGAACATGGATCCCGACGACAAGACGCTGATTGTGGGAGATTTTGCCTCTTACAACACGGTGCCCAGGAACAGGGTTGCCAGGGTGAATCCGGACGGTTCGCTGGACGCCACGTTCAACCCGGGTGAAGGCGCGAATGATTTTGTCAGTTGCGTGTCTCGTGACAGCGCGGGCAGGTACCTGATCGGCGGGGCCTTTTCCTTTTACAACGGCGTGCAACGCAACGGCATTGCGCGGCTGAACTCCGGCGGCACGCTGGATACCACGTTCGCGCCCGGCACCGGGGCGAACGGCACGGTGTGGGCGATCGCCATCCAGGAGGATGGAAAAATCCTGGTCGGCGGCGATTTTACATCGTTCAACGGACACAGTCGGCGGAACATTGTCCGGTTGAACGAAGACGGTTCTGTGGATGATACCTTCGATCCCGGGGACAGCAGTCCGAACGGCCCGGTTAATGCCATACTTGCAATTCCCTCAGGACCGATCGTTATCGGCGGTGAGTTCTCGGGGCTCGGGGCAGTGAATGTCCCCAATTTTGCCGCTTTGACCACCGGCGGACAGCCGGATACCGCGTTTAACTTCAAGCTCGGTTTGAGTGTTGACGGTCCCGTTTATGCCCTGGCGCTGCACCAGGGAGGCATTGTTCTTGGCGGCGAGTTTACTTCCATCAATGGCTTTGAGCACACGCGCCTTGCGCGGGTGAACGGGGACGGGTCTGTGGATACGGCTTTCGAAAGCAGAGTCGGCGCGGACGACACCGTTTACTCGATTACACCGGCAACCGGCGGCGCTCTTTACATTGGCGGCCTGTTTTCATCCTTCAATGGAACGCACCGGGTGGGATTTGCCCGGCTGTTCCCCAACGGCACAGTGGATACGTCATTCCTCGACACGACGTACAACCAGTTTGCCGGTTTTCCGCGTAAGTTTCACAACTCGGCGCTCTCTCCGCGGGGCTTTGTTTGGGCGGCAGGAGTGGCCAGCGATGGTGGAGTGATCATTGCCGGCGGTTTTTCACAGGTGGGTGGCGGCTACGGGGATAGCGCGCTGCAGCCGATAGATGGCGGCTATTATTTTGATTCATTGAACCGCGCAACCTACCGGAACCGCAACAACCTTGCGCGGTTGGTGGGCGGTGAGACCCCCGGGCCGGGAAACATTTCGCTGGCTTATGACAGTTACTCGGTGAACCAGCAGCAGGACGTTCTGAATGTGAGCCTGCTCCGCGAGAACGGAGCGCTCGGTTATGCTTCCGCCAATCTTGTTGTGGACCCGGCCAGCGCAAGCGCGGGGACGGACTTTCAGTATAACGCGATTCCCCCGGTGTACCGCGGTTCGTGGGGTCTCTCGCGCATGATGACGGACGGTTTCTATGGCCTCAACACGCTCATGAACGACATTTACGGCCGCTTCTGGACCGACAGGGGCAGCGTTGTGCCTGTCGTTACCATCCTGAATCCGGGCACGGCCGGGAATCGTTTCGCGCAGTTTGAGTTGAACATCCCCAGCGGCGCCGATCACTGGTATCCGGGCGGCGAAAACATCCCGATCAACGCAGCCATCGGCAAGTCGCGGGCTACGCTGACGATTGTGGACGACAACCGGGACCCCGGGAAGTTGGGCTTCACGATGTCCGCTTACGCGGTTTCAGAAGGCACGAACGCCACCATCACGGTGCAACGAACGGATGGATCAGCGGGTATCGTGCAGGTCAACTTCCAGACGGGCGCCAACGGCACTGCCGTCAAGAACCTGGACTACTTCGCAACGAATGGCACCCTCACGTTTGGCGCAGGGGTGCTGAGCAAGACATTCCAGGTTAGGATCCCGGACAATTACACCGTCCAGTCCCAGGACCGCACGGTGGAATTGTTGCTGAGCAATCCTAACGGGAATCCTGCGGCTCCGTCTTTGGGAATCACCAATGCGACGTTGAGTATCGTGGACAACGATTTCCCGTATGGGTTTGTGAACTTCTCGAGCGCCACTTTCGCGACAAATGAAGGGGCGGGCGCAGTTGTCCTGACCCTCACCCGCACGGGCGGCAGCACGGGTGTGCTCCGGGTGCATTACCGGACGGCGGATGGCACGGCCCTGAGCGGCGTGAATTACGTCGGCGCCACCAATTATGTTGAATGGGGCGATGCCGAGACGGCGCCGAAGCAGATAACGATTCCATTCCTGCCGAATGATACCGTGGGCACGGACCTGTATTTCACGAACGTGCTTTTCGACGCGGTGATCCGGACCGGGACGAACAACACCGCCTTGGGCGGGACCGTGCAGACAGCCATCCGGATCATAGAAGACGACAGCTACGGCCTTCTGCAGTTCAGCACAGCCTCCTACCGGGTATCGGAGACGGCGGGCAAAGCGACCATTACGGTCGTCAGGACTGCGGGAAGTTCGCAATCCGTGACCGTGAACTACGGCACCGCGGCTGGTACTGCCGTTCCTACCGGGGTGGCTCCAAACTATGTTTCCGTGGGTGGACAGCTTGCCTTTGCCCCAGGCGAAGTGGCCAAGAGTTTCGAGGTGCCGATTCTGCGCGACTATGTCGATAATGACGACGAGTCTCCATTCTTCTTCAGCGTCGTATTGAGCAACACGCTTCCAACCGGCCTGCTGGGACCTGTATCGGTTGCCCAGGTCAATATTATTGATGCCGAGGATTTCAATGCGCCTCCGGGCACACTGGACCTGACCTTTAACGCGGATCCTGGATTCAATGGCGAGGTGTTTGCGCTGCAACTTCAGGAAGACGGCAAGGTGCTTGCCGGTGGTGATTTCACCCTGGCCAACAGCATCGCGCGGAGCAGAATTGCACGGCTTAACGCGGACGGTTCGCTGGACACCGGGTTCCAGCAGGGAATGGGCGGCGCCAACGGCCCGGTGCGCAGTGTATTGCTGCAGACCGACGGGCGCATCCTCCTGGCCGGAGGCTTTACCCAGGTGAATGGCGCGGCCAGGAACCGTTTGGCGCGGCTTCTGACGGATGGCCAGTTGGACACGTCGTTCAATCCGGGCGTCGGGGCGGACGGAACCGTGTTTATCCTTGCGGAGACATTCTCCGGCACGAATCGGACCATCCTTATGGGTGGCGCGTTTAACACCGTCAATGGCCAGGTGCGGCAGGGCCTCGCGCGTCTCAAGAACAACGGCGCGTTGGACGAAACCTTCAGCAGTTCTCTAACGATTGGCGGCGCGGTGTATGCCATTGCCGTTTATCCCACAAATTCCATCCATGCTGGCAAGATCCTGATCGGTGGAAACTTCCAGAGTGTCAACGGACAGTCGCGCAACAGCATCGCGCGGTTGAATCCGGACGGCACACTGGACGTGAGCTTTGATCCGGGTTCCGGGGCCAATGAAGCCGTCAGAGCCATTGCGATACAAGCGGATGGCAAGGTGCTGATCGGCGGCGCATTTACAAGCTACCGGGGGCAGGCGGTAAACCGCTTTGCGCGGTTGACGGTGAACGGCTTGCTCGATGCCACCTTCAATGTGGGGCAGGGCGCTAATGACACGGTTGAAGCCATCAAGGTGCTGGCGGATAACCGGATACTGCTGACGGGTCAGTTTACCTCTGCCAGCGGGCTTTACCGGAGTCGCATTACCCGACTGTTGCCCAGCGGGGCGGCGGATGCATCCATAAACTTCGAGGAAGGCGCCAACAGTGCCGTGCATACGGTTGTCATCCAACCGGACGACATGATGGTCATTGCCGGCAGCTTCACGATGTATGGCAACCAGGTTCGGAACGGCATCGCCCGGGTTTTCGGAGGCGCGACAGACGATGCGGGCGCCATCACATTCGCTTCCGCCTTGTTCGAGGTGAACGAGGGGAGCACCAATGCGGTGATCACACTGCGCCGCCGCGGCGGAACGGTTGGAAGCGTGACCGCCGAGGTCCGGACAACCGCAGGCACAGCCGTGCCCGGCGTTAATTACACGGATGTGACCACGACAGTCGTCTTCCCCGAGGGCGAGGTCGTGAAGACATTCCTGGTCCCGATTTTGCGCGATATCCAGATCACGCCGGACCTGACGGTGTTTATTGATATCACATCGGTCAGTCCGCCGGCGGAATTCGGGAATCAGCCCTACGCGACGCTGGTGATTTACAACACGGACAACATCGTCCACTTCGAGAGCGAGATGTACTTCCGCAATGAGGATGCGGTGGATGGCGCGGCGACAATCCGTGTCGTGCGCGAGGGCGGATTGCGGCTGCCGGCATCGGTGATGGTTTCGACAACTGGCGGGACGGCGGTGCCGAATCTTCACTATGTGCCGGTGGTGAACACGGTGGCATTTGCGGCCGGCCAGCAGGTTGCCTTTACGAAAGTGCCGGTGCTGTATGATCCGGCGGCGCAGGGGGACACGACGGTTGGCCTGGAGTTGACAGGCGCAATGGGAACGCTTCTTTCGACTCCGAACACGGCTACCCTGACCATTCAGGATGTGGACCAGGCGCCCGGTTCCCTCGGGTTCGCCTCGACAAGCCTCCGTGCGATCGAAGGGGCGGGTCCGCTGACCGTTACCGTCCAGCGTTCAAACGGGCGGTCGGGAGTGGTGACTGTGGATTACAGGACCTTGCCCGGCACCGCGATTCCGGGTGTTACCTATCAGCCCGTCTCGGGCAGACTGACCTTCTCTGACGGGGAAGTTTCCAAGAACTTCCAGGTGCCGATTTTTGACAGCAGCCTGGTGCAGGGCGACAGCATGTTCTATGTGACGCTGACGAATGCGATCGGCGCGGCGGGAATTCTGGACCCTGTGACCGTGCCCGTGACAGTGGTGGATAACGACATCGGGGTGAGCTTCTCGAGGCCTTCCTACACAACGATGGACAAGGACGGCACGGTATCCCTCACGGTGATCCGGCAGAACGGAACCAACGGTATTACGACCGTGCAGTATGCGACAACCAATCTGCTCGACGGCGCGATACCGGGGACGAATTACACGAGCATTTCAGGCACGCTGACCTTCCAACCGGGCGAGTTAGTGAAGAACTTCAACGTGCCGATCCTGCGCGATCCGCGCGTGACCGGGCCCGTGAGCTTCGGGGTGAACCTGTCGAACCCCTCGGCGCCGGCTCAGTTGCTGAATCCCTTTGCGGCCGTGGTGGTCATCATCGACACGGATCCCGGCGTGGGCTTTACGACCAACACCTTTGCCACGGTCAAGAGTGCGGACAACGTGGTCATCACCCTGTTCCGAACAAATGAGACTCCGGACACGGTGAGCGTGGACTACTCGACGACAAATGGGACGGCAGTCGCTGGCGTGGATTACCTGGCCACCAGCGGCACGGCGGTCTTTACCAACGGCGCAGCCAGCGCTTCGTTTGTTGTTCCGCTGGTCAACAACCGCGTTGCGGACTCGGACAAATCATTCGAGGTTTTGTTGTCCGGCGCCAGCGAGGGCGTGGCGATTCTGCCGCCGGCCAGGGCGTCGGTGATCATTGCGAACGACCTGAGCGGTTTGGGCTTCTCGAGTCCGGCGTTCACGGTTCGTGAGAACGCGGTCAACGCCACGATCGAGGTGGTGCGGTCCGGTTACACCAATAGCGTGGTGAGTGTGGAGTATGCCACGCAGGCCGGGTCGGCGACGCCGGGTTCGCATTACGTCGAAACGAGCGGTTCACTCACCTTCCTGCCCGGGGAAACAGAGAAGACCTTTAGTGTGATCATTCTGGACAACACGCTGCTCGATGTGGATCACACCGTGCTGCTGTCGCTCAAGAATCCCAGCGGAAACGGCGTGCTGTCATCTCCCGCGGCGACTCTGACCATTCTCGAGGATGACGGCAGCTTTATTGTGCCTGCCGGCGCGGCGCTGGCCGCGGAGAGCGGGCCGGTGAACAACAGCATTGACCCCGGCGAAACGGTCACGCTGTGGCTCGCGTTGCGGAATGCTTCCGGCACGAACACGCAGAATCTTGTGGCGACCCTGCTGGCCGGCCCGGGCATTGTGAACCCGAGCGGACCGCAGAGCTACGGAGTTTTGGAAGTGAAGGGCGCATCGGCCTTCCGTCCGTTCTCCTTCACGGCGTCGGGCACCAATGGGCAGCCTCTCGCGGTGACCTTGAGCCTGGTGGATGGCGAGACGAGCGTCAGCAACGCTGTGTTTAACCTTAGTATCGGCAACGCGGTGGCCGGGTTCACGAATGGGGCGATGATCACGATCAACGATGCCGCCCCGGCATCACCGTATCCTTCAACCATCAATGTATCCGGCCTGGGCGGTGTCGTTTCGAAGGTCTCGGTCACGGTGAGCAACTTTAATCACCAGTGGCCGAGTGACGTGAGCATGCTGCTGGTCTCCCCGGCGGGATCGAAGACCTACCTGATGTCCAGGGCGGGCGGCAGTTACTGGGCGACCAACGCCACGCTGACGTTTGAGGATGCGGCAAGCGCGGTGCTGCCGTTCTCCGCCAGGATCACCAACGGCGTTGTGAAGCCGACCAGTTACTCGCAGTTGCCTCCGAGCTTCCCGGTGCCGGTGCCCTATGCCACGAACCTTTCCGTGTTCAACGGCGAGAACCCGAATGGCACCTGGTCGCTGTATGTCCTGGACGGCATGCAGCTTTATTCCGGCGCAATCTCAAACGGCTGGTCGCTACGCGTGGACACCTCGATGTCGGTTGCTGCGGACCTTGGAGTCAGCGTCACCGCCAACGAAGAGAGCGCCATTGTGAAGAGCAATATTAGTTACACCGTTACCGTGATGAATCACGGACCGTCGGCTGCCGCAAACGTGCTGGTTACGGACATCCTGCCGGCGGGGGCTGCTTATGTCAGTTCGGTGCCCTCGACGGGGTCCGCCACGACCAACGCCGCAGGGCGGCTGGTATGGAGCATTGGCAATCTTCCTGTCAGTGCCTGGGCGCACATGAATGTCGTGGTCGCGCCGCAGATCGCCGGGACGGTCACTAACGCGGCTACGATCACCTCCACCACAAGCGACTTGAACCCGGACAACAATATGGCGAGCGCTACGACATGGATTGTTGCGCCGGGAGCCGACCTGAACCTCAGGATTGTGGGCTCGGGGAATCCCGTGGCTGCCGGGCTGAACATGTTCTACACGATCACTGTCAGCAATGCCGGGCCTTCGCTGGCGCCAAATGTGATCGCCACTTACGAATTGCCGCCGGACGTGCAGTTCGTCTCTGTGGCGCCGGGTGGCAGCAGTGCCAATGATCTCGTGACTCTGAACCTGGGCGATATCGACGTCGGCCAACAGGCCTCGGGCACAATTACGGTCAGGCCGTTTAACCCGGGACGCATCACGGATAATTACGCGATCTGCGCCTCGGACGTTACGGATCCGAGCAAGGACGACAATGAGGCAATGATCAAGACGACCATTGAGTCGTTGGATTTGAGGATCGAAGTGCAGGGATCTGAAGTTGTATTGAGCTGGGATGCTCTCTACACCCTGCAGGGCATCCTGCGGTCGCCGACGTTGAATCCACCGGCGTGGAGCGAAGTTCCAGGATTCAGCCCTGTGACAGCAGGCGGCAGAAGTTCCGTGCGGATTCCGATAAACGGGGCAGATCCGGCCTACTATTACATGCCAAAGCAATAGGAGATTACAGCCGGTCCTGCCGAAAAGCGGCGGGACCGGCATTTGATTGAGCAAAGCTTGAAGTGAAAAAATTTCGACCAGCGGATTTTCTGGCGCTTGTTACCAAAGCGCCGACCCAACAACAGACACCTATGATACACAACACTTTTCAGGTGAATTGCATGAGGCTGCTGCGCGGCGTCCTTCCGGGCGTGTGCGTTGTGATTCTCGCGTTCCTGGCATCGGCCGCACCGTTTGACCGGTGGATCGAGTTCACCCAACCCGGCGGAGAGGTGGTTCGCATTCACGGCAGCGGCGACGAGTTTTCGGCCCGCTTCGAGAAAGCCGAGGGCCAAGCCAAGGGCTACACCGTGGTTTTTGACAAGGCGCTTCGAGCTTATTGCTATGCCCGCCAGGACACCAACTCTGGAGGGCTCGTTTCAACAGGCGTGCAGGCGCATCAGGCTGCGCCGGCGGACCTTCAGCCCGGGGTGCGGATGAGTGTTTCGGCCAGGCAGACGATGATCGCGGAGAGATATGAGACTTGGGAAGCGGGGATGCAGACTCGTCCGCGCTGGGAAGCGCTCAAGCAAACGGCGCGCCTGCACTACACGCCACGGGATCCAAACGGTCCCCAATACGAGCCGCCGCCCTTTGAAACCGTCGGGCTCAAGGTCGGGTTGACCATGCTCATTGATTTCTCGGATGTCGCCGGCACCATTCCGCAGGCCGAGATTGTCAGCTTCCTGAACGGGGACAACTACACTGGATTTGGAAACAACGGTTCCGTTAAGGAGTATTTTTACGATAACTCCGGCGGATTGCTGACCTACACGAACGTGGCAACCATTTATGTGCGGGCGCCACAGCCCAAGAGTTTTTACGCCGATGTGACCAAAGACGCGGGCAGTCAGGGGAACCTCCTGATCAAGGATTGCCTCGAGGTGTTGAAGGGGCTTCCGAATTATCAGACCGAGATTTTGCCCCTGTTTGACGCGCTGACCACGGACGCGCAGAACCGGGTGTTGGCATTCAACGTATATTACGCTGGGGATGACGGGGGCGTCTGGGCGGCGGGTCTTTGGCCGCATTCATGGGTGCTGGCTGAAGTTGGCGAGCAGGAGCTTTCCCCTGGCGGCAAGAAACTGTGGTTTTACCAGCTCACCAACATCGGGAACCAGTTGAGTATCGCCACCTTCTGCCACGAGAACGGGCACATGCTTTGCGGCTACCCGGATATTTACGATTACGAGTATGACTCGACCGGCGGCGCCGGCGTGTTCTGCCTCATGAACAGCGGCGGTTTCGGGCAGAATCCATCGCAGATTTGCGCTTACCTCAAGAGAGCATCGGGTTGGGCGACTGTCACGGAGGTGACAACGGCCACTACGATGAAGGCGACGCTGAGTTCGGCAGGGACCAATTTCAACCACTTTTACAGATTTCAAAAACCGGGTGTGCCAACGGAGTATTACCTGATCGAGAATCGGCAGGCGACAGGCCGGGATGCCATTCTGCCTTCCTCCGGAATCGCCGTCTGGCATTGTGATGAACTTGGCGATAGGGATAACCAGTCGCTGGCTTACAACACCTCTCACGCGAATTATGAGGTTACTCTGATGCAGGCCGACAACCGCTGGGATTTTCAGAACAATCGTAATGACGGTGACCTGGCGGATCTTTGGTTTGAGGGCAACCCCGCTTCGGGTTATCCGGGCGAGTTCACGGACGATTCACAGCCCAGCGCCCGGTGGTGGGATGGTTCCCGGTCCGGCTTGATCATGTCCGAAATCAGCGTCAGCGGGACAGATATGACCGTGCAACTTGGTTTTGGCATGTCGCTCAGGACCGGTTTGGTCAGCGTAGGCGGCGGAAACGGCAACGGTGTTATAGATCCGAACGAATGCAACCAGCTCACAGTGGAGCTTTACAACAGCTCGGGTCTTGCCGTGACCGGGATCAAGACGCGCCTTTCCAGTTCGACCCCCGGCGTTATTATTGCCCAGCGGAATTCCAATTACCAGGATCTGCAGGGAGGCGAAACCAACGTCAATCTTACCCCATTTCAGGTGAGCACAGCGCCGTGGTTTATCTGCGGCACTCCGATTGACTTCACCCTCTCTTTCCAGAGCGACCAGGGAGCGGGTGCGACGCAGTTCCAACTGCCGACCGGGATGCCAACAGCTCCGCAGGTGTTCTCAAACAACGTGGTCATGCCGATCCCGGACGGATTTCCCGGTGGCATGGACTCGACAATCACGGTAAGCAATCTCTCGGGCGCCATTCAAAAACTGGCGGTCTCCCTGCACATCGCGCACACGTGGGTGGGCGACCTGACCCTGCAACTGATCTCTCCGAACGGAATTACCAACACCCTCTCGCAAGCGCACGGCTCGAGCGGAGATAACTATGGGCTGAGCTGCCAGGGACGCACTATCTTCGACGACGATGCCGTGGATTCCATCGGTTCGGCAAACGCGCCCTTCCTGGGCCTGTTCTCGCCGGACGAGCCTCTGGCGATGTTCAATGGTCTCTCGGGAACGGATCTGAATGGTACATGGACGTTGCGCGTTTCGGACTCGACGCTGAGTGATTTCGGCACGCTCCGGTGTTGGTCGCTGCACTTTACCGTGCCGGAATGCCAGGATGGCAATGGCGAGTGTCCGGGCTCCGACCTGGCAGCAACCGTTTCAGCCGCGCCGAATCCGGTGATCCTTGGTCAAAGCCTTACGTACACCATCCATATAACAAATCAGGGACCGAGCACTGCCAAGTCTGTCATCCTTAGCCAGGTTTTGCCGGCGAGTGTTACCGTGAACTCAGTCCAGTGCTCGCAGGGGGCTGGTTCGAGCGCCGGTGGCGTGGTGACATGCAACCTCGGCGCGATGGGTGCGCTGAGTCATGCCTCGGTGGTGGTTCGAGTGACCCCATTGATCGAGGGCATTGCGACTTCCGCGATATCAGTTTCTTCGGAACAATTGGATTTCAATCAGAGCGATAACACCGTGACCGTGGAAACCCAGGTCAACCCGCCCACGGCGGACATTGCGATCGGTTTGAATGCGGTGCCTTCGAGCGTGGTTGTGGGTGAGACGGTGGCATTAACGTTGTCCGTGACGAACAAAGGACCCAGCTCCGCATCGGCGATTTTTGTGACGAACATGCTGCCGCAGGGCCTTTCTTTGAGTTCCTCCTCGATCTCACAGGGCTCCATTTCCACCTCCGGATCGAACATTGTGGTTTGTGCATTCGGCGGATTGTCCTCAAGCGCCCGCGCCAGCGCGGTTCTGCACCTCACAGCCACCAGCGCGGGGCAGCTCTCCGTGTCCTCCCGCGCTGTCGCGAACTATTTTGATCCAATTTCCGGCAACAATGCCGCCGCCGCTCTCATTGCGGTGGGTCCCTCGGCGGACCTGGCGGTCGGCATCGTGGATATGCCGGATCCAGTCCTTGAAAACACAAGGTTCACATGGACGGCGACCGTGACGAATCGGGGCCTCAGCGACGCCAGCGGGGTGATCCTGACCATCGGCCACCCGGCAGGGCTCAATATCGTCTCAAACTGGAGTTCACGCGGGACGGTGACCCTTTCGGCCGACGGAGCTTCCTGCGTCATCGGGGAGATGAGCAAGGGCGCGGTTGAAATGGTAGTGCTCACGATGGAATCACAGGCGGGTGTTATCTCCGGGTCGGCCAGCGTGGCCGGGGCGGAGACGGACCTCAACACGGCGAACAATGTTGCCAATGTGAGCACGACCGTGGCCGAACCCTTTGCAGAGGTGGTGGCCGCCGGCGCGACTCTGATCCTGGAGGGAATTCCTAACGGAGCCTTTGATGCCGGCGAGACCAATGACGTGGTGCTCCGGCTCAGAAACGTTGGCAACATTCCCACAACGGACCTTGTCGCCACACTTCAGAGTTCGGGCGGCATCACTCCTGTTGGACCGACCGAACAGCATTACGGCGTGCTGGCTCCGAGCGGGTGGCCTGTCGGAAAGGCATTCAAGTTTGTCGCCAGCGGCGCGAACGGTGGCACTGCGGTGGCGACGCTCGAGTTGCGCGACGGTTCATCCACGAACTTGGCAACGTTCACCTTCACGCTGCCGAATGTGCACGAGTTCTCCAATACAAATCAGATTTCCATCAATGACAACAGCATCGCCACACCCTATCCCTCCACGATCCATGTAACCGGTGTGGATGGCATTGTCGGCAAGGTCGCGGTGACCGTTTCCAATTTCACTCATACGTTCCCGAAAGATGTGAACATGATGGTGGGCGGCCCGCTGGGCAACGCATCCATGATCATGTCGCGCGTCGGCAAGAAGAGCCCCGCGCCGGTGACGCTCACCTTTGACGATTCCGCTCCGTCCGCGTTGACCACGATGACCCAGCTTGCGTCCGGTTTGTGGAAACCGAGCGCCAATGATTCCGGGGTGGTCATGCCGGCTCCAGCTCCGCCGTCTTACGATCCGACTCTATCCACGTTCAACAATCGCAACCCGAACGGCACATGGTCGCTATTCGTCGCGGATGAGAACAGCGGCGATTTTGGCGTGATTCAACAGGGTTGGTCGCTCAAGGTCGTTACGATTACTCCCGTGAACCAGGTGGCCGATCTGACCATTGCCGGCATTGCCTCTCCATCGCCCGTGATCGCTGGTGAAACTCTGACCTGCTCATTCACGGTCACAAACGCCGGACCCGATACCGCCAATGCGGTCATGCTCACGAATACGATCCCGGCAGCCTTTGTATCGGCTGCATGCAGCCAGGGGAGCGTCGCCGTGCTCGGCGGTAACATGGTGGCAGATCTTGGCTCCATTCCCGCCGGGAGCACAGCTACGGTGACCCTCGTGGTCCGGCCCGGCGCAACGGCGGGTAATATCGTGTGCACTGCGGGCGTCGCTGCGAACGAAACGGATCTGAACCTTGTTCAGAACACCACGAGCATTTCCGTCCCGGTGAATCTGCCGGCGGCGGATGTGGCGATCGCACATGCTGCCGCTCCTTCCACCGTGCTGGAGGGGCAGTCCATTGCTCTGACTCTGAACGTGGTGAACAACGGGCCGGCGACATCGCTCGGCACGGTGGTGTCCAACCCGGTTCCTGCCGGAATGACCTTTGTTTCTGCCTCGAGCACGCGCGGTTCCGCGGCTCTCTATGGTAACGTGGCGGTGTGCCAACTGGGCGACCTCGCCTCGGGCGACGAGGCGGGCGTTACCGTGACATTCCAGGCGGCCAGTGTCGGAGCCGCGACGAATGTGGCTTCGGTTTCCACGCTGTCTCAGGATGCCCATCTGACCAACAATTCGAGCTCTGTCGAGTTGATGGTCGAGGCCGCAGCGCCCGATTTGCGCATTTATGCCATGCGCCTTTTGAACGAGAGCATTAGCGCAAACGGCACGGTTGACAATGGCGAGACGGTTACTCTGATGATCGCGCTGACAAATGCCGGGACGCTTGGCGCCGGTTGGGTGACGGCTGTGCTGGAGCCGGTGCAGGGAATGACGCTCGAGGGGGGAACAAATCAACTGCACCAGTTTTACCACGGCATTCATATTGGCCGCGTGAGCGAGCCCAGGTCGTTTGTGTTCACGGCATCGGGCGCGCCGGGCGAGCTTGTCCAGGGCAAACTTACCATTTGGAACGGGAACGAGATTCAGAGTGTGTGGCCGCTCGAATTCGCGATTCCCAGCTCCGCCACATTTGCCAATGCCTCTGCGCTGCAGATCCCGGAGAATGGCCCATCCATGCCGTACCCGTCGATTATCGAAGTGACGAATGCGCGAGGCTATGTGAATAGGGCAACGGTTTCGCTTAATGGAATCACGCACTCCTTCCCCCGCGACCTCAATGTCCTGCTGGTCGCCCCGAACGGAACATCCGTCCTGCTCATGTCCGGCGCCGGCGGGGAACGGGCCCTGACCAACGTGAACCTTACTTTTGCGGACAACGCCGCCGGTCTCCCCGAGGACGCGCACATTGCCAGTGGTACATGGAGCCCGACCAGCTTCGGCGAAGTGACATCCTTGCCGTCACCGGCTCCCGGGACGCCCTACAACGCAACCTTGTCGAAGCTGCTGGGATGCCCGGCCAACGGCACATGGTCGCTTTATGTGTATGATGAAACCCCGGGCGATTCTGGTATGATCGCAGGCGGGTGGAACTTGAGTCTCGAATTGCTGGACATGGTGAACCCGCTTGCGGACCTGGCGCTGACGTTGTCCGCCTCTCCCGCGGTCGCAGGCACAGGCGCTACCTTCACAAACCGCATTGTGATCATGAACCACGGTCCCGGCGCCGCGGATTACATCTTCGTGACGAACAGTCTGCCGCAGGGCGCGCAGTTTGTTCGCGCCACGGCATCGATCGGCAGCGTGAATACCAGCACCGCGCTTTGGGAGGTCGGTTCGCTTGCCAACGCCGCAATGGCAGTTTGCGATGTCGAGTTCACAATGCCCGCGCCGGGACAATTCACATCCTCCTCGTTGGTGACATCGTGGGCGACCGAGTTCGAGTTGGCCAACAACCAGGCGACAGCGCCGCTGACCGTCACGGTCAGCGTGCCGCCAACCCTGGCCGCGACAGTCGAGCAGGGCGTTTGCAAGCTTTTGGTTTCCGGACAGCAGGGAACGGAATGCGTCGTGGAATGGTCTTCCGACCTCCAGTCCTGGACCCCGATGGCGACTAACACCATTCCCTCCTCAGGCGAGTTGAAGGTGACGGATCCGGAGCCTGCCACCAAGCAGAGCAGGTTCTACAGGGTGCGTTGAAAAGCGGGCCCGCGGCCTTCTGTTCCGGCCGGGTCCTGCGGGAAGAATTTGATTAGGACGCGCGGTATCGTGGGCGGCAACGCCGGCGATACCGCACTTTTTTGATCGGCGCCGCAGGACCGCGCCACGACGACTCCATCAAGGGGGCTTCTCAGCCCCTGTACACGACCATCACGCCGAAATCAGTCATTAGTTTTTGTGAGCCAATGTCCAGATGGGTGTAAGAGAGCGGGGTAATGCTGATCACGTTGCTCTCGCCGACCTTGGCCAGGAAGTTCGAGAGCACCTCATCAAACTTGTCATGGCCGACTTCGATGCAGTCCGTGTGCTTGATTGTCTTTACCCGCATCTTTTTGTCCGTCTCCTTGGCCGCGACCTCGAGAGGAGCCAGGGGTTTCGAGATGAGGGATTCAGTCGGGCTGGAGTGGACGGGCACCTTGAGGTGCATCTGCACCTTGGCCGCCGCAGAGCTGGCGATGGGATTCGCGCCATGGGGTTCAATGCGCGGCATGCCGGGAGGGGTATCGCCGGCTGTCGGGAGCATACTCGGCTTGGGCTCCGGTATGACAATGGTCTCCCGGCAGTTGGGGCACTCTATCTCGCTGCCGGCTCCCGTGCTGTCCACGACGAGCTCCTGATCGCATTTTGGGCAATTGAATATCAAGTCCATATAGCGGCCTTTCTTTGTTGCTTCGGTGCAAGGGTAACGGGTTTGCGTCGAAGCGCCAACAGAGAAATGCGTCACTCGTAGGTTTTTTCGAGTTCCTTGATCCGCTTGTAAACAGGTGAAGTTTCCCGTGTGCGGGCTTTAACCGCGGCGAATACCCGGCGCGCTTCGGCAGGATTTTCCCGGGAGAGGAGCATGGCGTAGTCCAGTTCAATGGCGGCCTTTCGCGGGTCATTGATGCTCGGGCCGTAGAGCCTCAGCCACTCCTGGAGAGTTTGCGCGCCGGCCGCTTTCGCCTTCGCGAAACTTTCTTCAAGGCCCTGGGGCATGCCTGGCAGATAGGCGGCTGCTTGTGCTGCCGCTTGTTTCCTGGCTTCGGATTCCTCGTTTTTCACCTTGTCCCAGTACAGGAAAAGATTCCACCCGCCAAAGAGGACCAGGACAATGATGAAGGCGGTAATAACTTTCGTCGTCATGTTTCCTCCACCCTTTCCACGCGAGCGCCGAGTTGGCGCAGCTTAATGTCAATGTTTTCGTAACCGCGATCAATATGATACACACGCTTTATGCGAGTGGTACCCCTGGCGGCCAGGCCTGCAATAACAAGCGCCGCTGAGGCCCTCAAGTCACTGGCCATGATCGGCGCGCCGCTCAGGGGTTGGCCACCCTTCACGATGGCGCTCGGTCCCTCAATCTCGATGTCGGCGCCCAGTCGCGCCAGTTCGCTCACATGCATGAAGCGTGACTCGAAAATGCGCTCGGTGATGATGCTGATCCCGGGCGTAACCGCCATTAGAACCGTCATTTGGGCCTGCGCGTCTGTTGGGAATCCGGAATAGGGCAGGGTGGTGATGTTCACCGGCTGCAGGCGCCCTTTGCGACGGATCCGGATGTCCGGCCCCGTCCTGTCAATTCGCACGCCGGCCTCGTTGAGCTTGTCCAGGACGGCATGCATGTGGTCGGCCCTGGCGCCCTTGAGAGTCACATCCCCATTGGTCGCCGCCGCGGCAATAGCAAAGGTGGACGCTTCGATCCGGTCCGGGATGACTTCGTGCTCGGCTCCATGCAGCTCTTTGACGCCGGTGATGGTGATCGTGGGGCTGCCGGCGCCCGAAATCTTTGCGCCCATGGAAATGAGAAACTGGGCCAGGTCCACTACCTCCGGCTCGCACGCAGCGCTCTCGATGACGGTGACACCTTCCGCCAGGACGGCGGCCATCATTACGTTCGCAGTGCCAAGCACCGTTGAGCCGGCGCGGCCGCCCAGGAACATCGCGGAGCCCGTCAGGCGCTTGGCCTGAACTTTGACGTAACCGGCCTCGATCGTGACTTTGGCGCCAAGGGCCGCAAGACCTTTCAAATGAAGATTGATCGGGCGGGCGCCAATCAGGCAGCCGCCCGGGAGCGAAACGGTGGCCTTCTTTAAGCGGCCAAGAAGCGGCCCCATGATGCAGATCGAGCCGCGCATTTTGCGCACCAGTTCGTAATCGCCGCAGGATTTGATTTTCTCGGCATGCACGCGAATTGCATCGCCCTCAACGCGCACCTCGGCTCCGAGCCAGGTCAAAATCTGGCACATAAAGGTCACGTCGCTGAGCCGGGGCACGCGGCGGACAAGGCAAGGCTCGCGGGTCAGCAGAGTCGCCGCGAGGATCGGAAGCACTGCATTCTTTGCCCCGCTGATGGTTACCTCTCCCTGGAGGGGAGTGCCGCCTTTGATTAAGAAACTGTCCATTTATGCTTCGATATTGAAATTGTTATCAATCCGGCGCGTGACGATGCGCCGCAATGATTCTTAAGCGGCCAGTGTAGTCCGCGCGCGGGGGTTCTACAATCCAGTTCTGGCTCGAAAAAATTTTCTGGAGCGCAAGGTCCTGCCCATCGCCAAACTCGAACAGCACCCTGCCGCGGGGCTTCAGCCAACCGGATGCTTCCACAGCCAGGCGCCGGTAAAGCTGCAGGCCGTCCGGTCCGCCGTCCAGAGCGAGCGCCGGCTCATGATCTCTCACCTCGGGTTGCAGCGTTTGGATTTCACCGGTGGCAATGTATGGGGGGTTTGAGACGATCAAATCGAACGCGCTGCCGGGAGGCAGCCCCGAAAAAAGATCGCTCCGCACCAGGCGCAGGCGGTCCTGCAGGCCGTGCAGCGCGGCGTTGCGGGCGGCAACCTCGAGCGCCGCGGGGGAAATATCCGATCCCGTAACCATCGCATCCGGAAACTTTAGCGCGACCGCGATGGCGATGCAGCCGGTGCCGGTTCCGATATCGAGCACAGAGGGCGGCCCCTCGGTGCATTGCCGCGCGGCGAGGAATTCGAAAGCCGTCTCGGCAAGCGCCTCCGTCTCGGGGCGCGGGATCAGCGCATTCCCATCCATCAGCATCTCGTGACCGCAAAAAGAGGTTGTGCCGACAATTCGCTGGAGCGGCTCTCTGCGGCCCCGGCGGACGACTCGCTTGCGCAGAACCTCGATTTCGTGGTCCGTCAGCATGCGCTCGAAAGCGAGGTAGAGGCGCATCCGGGGCATTTTCAGCACGTCTGCCAGCAACAGCTCCGCGTTGAGGCGCGCGGATTCGACGCCTTTCTTTTCGAGAAACTCGGCGCTGCGCCGGATCGCTTCCAGAACAGTCACGGCTTGCTTTGTACCGGAATGAACTGCACGGCATCGGCGACGACATGGCCGTCCGTGCCTGTGTTGGAGACTTCGACGGATGTGTGGCGCCCGGCGGGCAGCTTGAAGGTTCCGAGCTCGACAAGCCCGCCGCTGGAGGCGGCGCGCTGGTTTACAATCCGGGTGACCCGAATGTTCTTCCCGTTGGCGTCAATTGTCCTGAGAACGACCGGGACGTTCGTGGCCCGGTTCGCATTCGGTGGAAAAACGAAAACCACCTGGTAATCCCCGGCGGCGAGTTCAGGGATGAACTTCAGGCTGGCCAGGCCCTTGTTGGAGTTGTTGTCGTGAACATAGGAAGATCCGGCTCTCGAGGCGGTGAGCAGGCCGGAGGCGTGCCAATGCCCGGTGCGTTCGGCGGCTGCATCATCCACCACGATTCCCTTGAGTTCCCTGGCAGGATCCCGCTTTGGCGCCGTCCATTCGAGCACTTGTTTGTCCTGGACGAGCCTGGCTCTGAGCGCCGCATAGTCATTTTTTTGCACAGGCAGCCCGGAATCGATGGCCATGGCGGCGGCCGTGGCCGCGGATTGTCCAAGGATCATGAACACGGGCTCCATTCGGATGGATCCGTAAGCGATGTGGCTCGCCGAAAGACAGATCGGGACAAGGAGGTTTTCGCACTCGCTCTGCTTTGGCACGATGGCCCGGTAGGAAATCGGGTACGGGGGAAACCCATGAACTTCCACATCCCCTTCGTTTTCCACATAGCCATTGCGAACAATTCTGCGGCAATTGTGCGAATCCATCATGTAAGCGGCCAGGGCGATCACGTCTTCGGCCACCTTGTGGCCGCGGCAGTTCAGTTCGGTCATGACATAGGTGGAGACCATTCGTCGCGCTTCCCGGACGTAAAGTTGATGGGGCCAGTGATCCGTGTCCGCAAATTCATCTTTGGCCGGT
Source organism: uncultured Verrucomicrobiota bacterium (assembly GCA_964401575.1). Lineage (GTDB taxonomy): Bacteria > Verrucomicrobiota > Verrucomicrobiia > Limisphaerales > UBA8199 > CAYNZC01. The sequence continues at coordinate 35,972 of CAYNZC010000003.1, read as the reverse complement.
CCCCACGATTGGACTTCCTGCCGGATGTGGTCAGGCACCCGCGGGCTCGTGGCCAAAAAATAGATGTAGCCGCGCACATAATCGATGTGCGCCTTCCAGATTTTTGCGCGCTCGCTGTAAGTGGCTTCGGGATAGGCGTGGTTCGCGCCAATGAAGTCGGTCGAAAACGCTCCCTTGTTGTTTATATCGGTTTTGCCGTTCGGCATCCTGGTAAACAACCAGAAGAGCGGCATTTCGAGTTTCTTGCCGGCGGCAACCATGTTCTCGATGTAACGAGCCAGGAGCTCGTACGTTGCCGGGTCATAGTTCTCCGGCGCCTTGTGCGGGAGCTTGTTGGATTCGACATGTGTGTAACACAGGCGGAAGTTGTAGGCTTGAACGGATTTGTCGCCCCCGCCGGGTTCGCCCGGGGCGTCGGATTGAATGAAGGGGAGCAATCCGCTGGCGGGATCTCCCGCTTTCACGTAAGGATCCACCTTGACCTCGAACTGGTGCAGCGGTGTCTCGGCCCGGATGCCATTCAAAGTTTCGCCATAAAGCGCGTTGGCCTCCCGCCCGACGGTGTAACTGACCCCCGCCTTTGCCATCAGGTCGCCCTCGTAGGTGGCATCAATAAACATTCGCGCCCGATAAATGGTGCCATCCTCCATCGTCAGTTGAACAATGCGCGGCCCCTGCTTTTGCACGGTAGCGAGCCGCTGCCCGAGCCGGACCGGCGTGCTGCCGAGCATATCCCTGAGGATCTTCTCGGCAACGTGAGGCTCAAAGGTCCACATCGTTCCCTCGGGTCCGCTGGCCTCCTGCATGGTGGTTCTCTGCCCGCGGGCCTTGAAATAATCCTCGCGCGTTTCATGCAGCCAGGCCTCCGGCTGTGCGTAGTGCTTCGCGACACGGCCGTAAAATTCTCTCGAAATACCTCCGATAGCGGCTTTGTTGCCGATGTCGGTTGCACCAAGCCCGCCCGAGGTGAGCCCGCCGATGTGCCTGCCGAACTCGGCAATCACCACGCTCTTGCCCATGCGAGCGGCCTGCACGGCAGCAGCCACTCCCGAAGCCGTGCCGCCGTAGATGCAGATGTCGGTTGTGACGGTTTCGGCGCGCGCCGCTGCTGCAATGGTCAGCGCACCGCAAATAACGTGGAACCAATTTGGTCGCATGCACAAATGGTGCCGATCGTTTCGACGAATGGCAAACAGATGCGGTTGCGAATGCGGACGGCGAGGATGCTTCCATGATGAAGCAACAGACGTTGCGCGAGCGCAAAATGCGAATGAGACAGTTTACGAACCGCTGTTACTGTGAGAACATCAAGTGAAACGCTTTTTGCGGAGTGATAAAAAAAATAAAATTTTTCAGATTTGGGTTGCGCAGTTCGCATGACTTTGGCATGGATGTCTGCGCAAGCCCTGAATATAGGCAATGAGCGAGCAAAAAAACGCAAAACGTTTTCCGAAGCTTCACAATGCGATGTGGCCTGGGCTGGTTGGCAAAGGCTCTCCCGGCGCCGAGCCGTGCATTGATCTCGATACGATGCTCGATCTCACCGCGCGCGCGCAGGTAAACGGACTGCGCTTCGACGGTGTGGATCTTTTTCTCTCCGATCCGCACATCAGCATTGACCTGGACCGCGCGGGCGCAAAAGCGCTCGCGGATAAGTTGCTCAAAAGGAATTTCGTTGCCGGTTCCGTTGTGGCACCAGTCTGGGGCGGCACGGGCGGCGGCTCCGCGATGGGCGGTCAGGAGGATCGCAAAAAGTTTCTCGAGCAGGTGACGAAGGCATGCAGGATTGCAAGCTGGCTTCGCGAGTTCGGGGCCCGTCCCTACGGTGTCGTGCGCATCGATTCCGCCACCGGCGTTGAAGAGTGGTCGCGCGATCCGGAAGCGAATCAGAAGCGGATTGCCGAGACCTTTTCACTCGCATGCGATATTGCGGAGGGTTTTGGCGAGTCCCTCGCCGCGGAGGGCGAGATCTGCTGGGGCGGCATGCACAGTTGGAAGCACATGCTCGATCTGCTCGAGCGGGTGGGGCGTCCCGAAACGCTGGGGTTCCAGGCGGACATGGCGCACACGCTGCTGTATCTGCTCGGGCACAATGCTCCCGGGCATGCGCTGTTGCCCGCGGACTGGAAGTGGTCCGATCCCGGGGTGTTTGATGCGGCGCTTGCGCGCCTTGCGGATGCGTTGCGGCCCTGGACGATAGATTTTCACGTAGCCCAGAACGATGCGACGGTGCACGGCAGCGGCACCCACGACACGACGGGCCATCATTGCCTTCCTTCCGATCCCGCGGGCAAACTGGACATCCCGCGCCACGCGGGTTACTGGTTGCGGGACAAACTGGGGAACCTCACCAAAAGGTGCAGGCACATTTGCTGGGATGGTTGTATGTTCAGCAACCAGTCCATGATGCGCCAGGAGACGTGGAACGAGATTTTAGCAACAATGGCGGCAGTAAGAAACGCTCACGGTTGGAATGAGGACGCGGTAGCGCCGAAATCGGTTTCGCGCGAGGTCCTTGTTCTTTCAACAAAGCGACCGGGAAAAACTGCCGGGCGAAAAAAGCGCGGCAAGACCACGCCACAATCTCGAAAGAGAACCGGAAAACAACAAAACAAAAACAAAACAAAAAAAACAATGAGCGCTAAAAAAGCTAAAGCAGCCAAGAAACCTGCAAAGAAAGCCGCGAAGAAAAAGGGCAAGAAGTAAGCTGGTTTCCAACTGACGGTTTGACCGTCAAACCGGCCCCGGGCGGAGTCAAATCCGTCACGGGGCCGTTGTCGTTTTAACGGCTGGATTTGTATTTCTTCCAGTCGAACTTCGCTGGCTCGGGCAGTCCCTGCACCCGGTAAGCCGTGCGAAAATGCATCTTGGCGACCAGGGGCAGTTTTTCGGCGCCATGCCTGGCAATAAACTCGCGCCCAGCGGCTTCCACAGTTTTCGAAGCCCCTTTCGGGAGTGAACTATCAAAGGCCTTTTCGAGCCTGCCGAGGCGCTGGACAAATTCGTTGCGCGCCAGTATGGATGCCGCTGCCACCGCCAGGTCAGCCTCGGCCTTGTGCCGTTGAACCAATTCAATCTCCCGCCCCAGGCTCATGATGGCGGCCCGGATGACATCCTTGCTCTGCGCAAACTGATCACTGATCGCCCGGACGGGCGGCGGATTCATCTGGTAGCGCAGCCCCATGAGATTCTCAATCACGCGCGCATGTCCCCACGCAAGCATCGCATTCACGCTGCGCATTTTTGAAAAAAGCCGGTTATACGCCTCGTTGCCAATCGGCACCACGGTGCAGACGCAACCGGGCGTGGCGCGAATCTTCTCCGCAAGCTCGGCAATCCGCTTGTCGCTGCCGATGTTCTTCGAGTCTTGGATCCCCGCGCCTTTCCACGCCCTCACAACGGATTCATTGATATAAACCCCCGCCACACAAAGCGGTCCGAAGAAATCGCCCTTGCCGCTTTCATCCACGCCCAGGCGCGGCAACAAAAGGTCCGGGTTGAGCACTTCTTCATACCCAAGCCTGGCCTGCTTCAGAATCTCGGGCTCGAGCACAAATTCGACAAAATCCCGGGTATCTTTGCCCTGAACGACCAGTTTCTTGCTGGAGTAGAGCACCACATTGGTTTTTTCCCTCTGTGCCGCAAAGTCGGCGTAAGGAACGTCCCGGAATCTATAACCGTGATCCGCAAGCCACTGTCTCAAGGCGGTGGCCTGGGGCGCGGTGAGCATGCATGTGTATGTCGAGAGCGGATTCACTCGTTGAATCAGGTTAGAGGTTTGGGCTAATTTCAGCAAGCGATGCCATTCTCCAAACGCAAGTCCGGCCTGTCTGTGAAAGCGCCCGCACGTCTCCGGCGCATCGTGCCGGCATTGTTGGACTGGTTCCAGGCACACGCAAGAGATCTGCCATGGCGATGCACCAACGACCCCTACGCCATCTGGATTTCAGAGATCATGTTGCAGCAGACGCAGGTGGCCACGGTACTGCCCTACTATGAACGGTGGATGCAGGAGGTGCCGTCCGTCCAGGCACTGGCCGGCTTGCCGGAAGAGCGGTTGTTAAAGCTTTGGGAGGGGCTCGGTTATTATGCGCGCGCGCGGAATCTCAGAAAGGCCGCGCTTCAGATTTTGGAAAAACACGACGGCGTCTTCCCCCGGAATTACGAGGAGGTGTTGGCCCTGGCCGGAATTGGGCCCTACACAGCCGGGGCTGTTTGCAGTATCGCGTTTGATCAGCCGGTCCCAGCGGTGGACGGCAATGTGGCGCGCGTGCTCTCACGTGTTTTCATGCTGCACGGCGATCTTAAAGCCTCGGGTGCTTCGGAAAAACTGTTCGCTCTTGCAGGCGAGCTGGCCAAATGCGCGGCGGGTCTGAAACGCTGCGCCAAACCGGTGGACCGTCCCTGTGGCAAGCTGACAGAATCACTCATGGAACTGGGCGCCCTGGTTTGTGCGCCGTCAGTGCCGGATTGCCCGTCCTGCCCGCTGGGGGCGCTGTGCGGCGCCCGGCAGCACAACGCGGTGAGCCGTTTTCCCGCAAAGCGATCCCGCCCCGCCGCGACGCGCCACCGGCTGGCTGTTTTCGTTGTCACAGACGGCGACGGCGTCCTGCTTCGGCAGCGTCCCGCTTCGGGGCCAAATGCCGGTTTCTGGGAGCTTCCAAGTGTTGAGATCACTGGACAGCGGGGCGAGCGAAGGCTTCTGGCACAAGCGGTTCCCGGTTTGGCGGTTTCGCGGGTCACAACGCTTGGAACGGGGTCGCACGCGATCATGAACCGGCGGGTTGCCTTCCAGTCGTACCTTGCCCGGGTTCGACGCCTGGACCGGGTGAAGGATTTCAAAAAGTGCCCCCGCTCAAGTTTGGAGAAACTGCCTCTCTCGACGATGACCAGGAAGGTGCTAAAAGGCGCCACCCATGATGGGCGTCCGCCCTTTTAACACCGATGCCGTCAACCCGGGTTGCGCCCTCAGACCGGTTTCTCGGGGTCCGAAGCTTTGCCAGGCAGTGGGACCACGCCGGTAAGCAATCCAACCTTGGCGCAGATGAAGTAAATTACGGCGCCGACAATAAACGCCAGCACCGGAGCAGCCGGCACGGTCGGAAACAGTTCCGGATTCCACGCATGCAGATTCGGGAGAATGCCGACTATGAAGCCGAGCGCCCAGGCGATCCAGCCCGCAGGGTTGAAGCCGGCCCTCGGTCCCGACCACTTCTTTCCCGACAGGAAGTAATCAACCACCATTGCGCCGACGATCGGGCCGAACGAGGCGCCGATCAGCCCGAACACGCTCGGCAGTTGAGCAGCCCATTTGGCGTTAGCTGGAGCCGTGAACGGGAAAACTGCGATCAAAATGCTGAGCAGCGCCCCAATGCCGACAGAGAAGAAGGGGTTCACCTTCGGCAGCGTTGTTTTGAAGCTGTTCGCCGCGATGAACGAAGAGAAGCATGCGCTGGGGAACGCAGCGATGGTGAGGGCGATCATTACGGCTGCAAACATACCCGAAGAAAGTTTTTGCTGCAGCGCGCCGGTCATCTGGCTCACGCCCGGATCAATCACACCTGCCGCGCGCGCGCCGGCAACGGCAATCACAGATATGCCCGCAGTGAAGACGATGGCTGCGATGATTCCAACGATGCCACCCCAACTGACGTCTTTGGCGTTCCTGCCGTTGGAGCAGATATCCACGCCGGCAGCTCCTGCGGTGGCGAAAAACCCGACAATGGCGCTCACCATCAGGAGCATGGCCGCAAAGCCGCCGCCCGCGCTCTTGCCCGTTATGGCGTCTGCCAGGTCGGGGGTGGGTTTGTAGTCGGCCGCAGACCCGGCAAACAGGACCAGGCCCATAATCAGGACCACAAAGGGAATGATCGGCAGGTACGTCGCCACCCTGGCGACATACTGAATACCCTTGATGCCGACGAAGGCCGCAAGCAGCGTCCAGAGAATACAAATTGGAACGTAAAGCCCGGGCGTGTGAAAGCCTCGGGACAAGGCTTCTGAGACTCCCCAGGCGTTTACCCCTAACCATCCGAACTGGAGCGCGCCCATCAGAAACCCCGGCATGATCAGCCCGCCGACCGCGCCGAAGGTGGAAGTGCCGACAACGTAAAGAGGCAGCCCGGTGCTCATCCCGAGCAACCCGGGAATCAAATAAAACAGGAAATGGCAGATCAACGCGCCGAGCACGACTCCGGCAAGCGCGGCCCCCAGGCCGCCCGCTCCCAGCCCGTTGGCAGACATCGAATCCCAGAAAACGAACCATAGGAAGATGCCGCCGTAGGTCGGAGCGATGTTCTTATACCAGGGCGCCCGGGCGCCTGCCGGGGCAGGAGTGGCGCTTGTGATGTAGGAAGGAAGTTGTGTCGGGGATTTTTGATTATTCATGATGAGAGGAGGTTAAGGGCCGATGCAGGCAACAGACGCTTGCTTTCGGCGTATGCACGACCAGTCCGCAACAGAATCCAGGCTGGCATATGAAACATCATCACAATCAATGCCGGCATGTCAATGTTTCCTTCTTCTATTTCCGCCAAAACCGCGAATACAAGCCGCTCGATCGCCTCGCGATCCCGGTTGGTTGCTGGGCTGAGCGTCATTTGAGAATGCGCTTTTTGAGTGTTGTGCTCCAATGTTGGAGTGAAGGTAATTTGCAGTTTATGAAGGCAGCAGCCCCAAAATCATTAATTCCAGCTTATTTCCATATTTTTAGATAGGTATACTTGCCTAAAATGCCAAGATATGGTTAAATTCGAGCACCATGATTGCTCCCATTCCAGAACTGTTGGCTGTGCTCCGCCAATATAACCCCTGGTGGCGAGGCGCTGCCTTCCCGGACCTTCCGGCTTGGCGCCGAGCAGCGTTCCACGAGGTAAGTTCATGGATAACGGAGCCTCCTGCCCATCGAGCGCTTCTGTTAACCGGCGCACGGCAAGTGGGAAAGACCACGCTTCTTCTTCAGACCATCCAGGCATTATTGGCGAGGGGTGTGCCGCCCTCAAAAATCCTCTATGCCACTTTCGACCACCCGCTGCTTAAGCTCATCGGCCTTGATGGCCTCTTGAACCTTTGGCGTGAGCTGGAGCCAGCCCATGATGGGACCGAGTATCTTTTCCTGGACGAGATTCAATACACCAAAGATTGGCAGACCTGGCTTAAGCTGCAGGTCGATTTTCACAAGAACCGCAGAATAGCTGTCACTGGTTCCGCCACCCCGCTATTGACCGAGGGCCAGGAATCAGGAGTGGGCCGATGGCATACGGTTCGTTTGGCGACTCTTTCCTTCTTCGAGTACCTGCAGATAAAGCAGATTCCCACGCCGGGCCTCCCAACCCTGGCGTCTTTGGCCCAATTATTCGAGTGGCCCGATGCTCGATTCGCGACCGTCGCCGCTGATGCCCACGCCCTGGTCGGCCATTTTAACGAATACCTGCTGCGCGGCGGCTTTCCCCAAAGCGCGCTCATGGCGAGCATCCCGCAGGCACAGAAGCTCCTGCGCGAAGATATTGTTGATAAGGTCCTCAAACGCGACATGACCGCGCTCTTTGGTGTGCGCCGTGTTCTCGAGCTTGAGCAGACCTTCCTCTACCTGTGCATGCACGACGGCGGTCTGCTCGATATACCTGACCTCTGCAAGTCTCTCGAAATCAAAAAGCCGACAGCAAACAACTTCATTTCTCTGCTCGAATCCACTCACCTGATCCACCGCCTGCTGCCTTTTGGGTATGGCAAGGAGGTGCTACGCGCCCGTTCTAAAATTTACCTCGCGGATGCTGCTATCGCACCGAGCGTCATGTTAAAAGGCAAATCGCTGATCGAGGACGCTGCCGCGCTGGGGATTGCGGTTGAGACTGCTTTTTTTAACCACGTTTTCACCCGCTACTACCGCCAGAGCATCGGCTTCTCCTATTGGAGAGGACGCAAAGACCACGAAGTTGATATCATAGCTTCCGTTGAGGGCCGGCTCGTTCCATTTGAGGTCAAATACCGTGCGCAGGCTACCGGCGCCGGGGACCTTAAAGGTTTGGAACAATTCTGTGCCGAACGCAAAGTAGATCGTGGCTACGTTATTACCAAAGAAATAATGGACTTCAGCATCATGCCTCTGCATCGAGCCGCTGCTTCTGCCCGCGTCGCAAAAATCCCGGCGCCGCTCGCCTGCTACTGGCTTGGCTTGTTGGAGATGGAGGCGGCCGACAAGAAACGAGAAGTCCCATGAACGAAGCCGAAACACGCGCGAAGCATATGGATCCCGCCCTCAGGGCGGCTGGCTGGGGCGTTGTCGAAGGCAGCCGCATCCGGCGTGAATATGTGATCTCGCCCGGGCGCATCCAGGGAAAGTTCCGGCGTGGCAAGCCGCTGTGCGCGGACTATATCCTTGAATACCGCAACACCAAGCTCGCCGTGGTGGAGGCAGAAGCCTGGGATGTTCCTTTGACCGAAGGCGTGGCACGGGCAAAGAACTACGCCGAAAAGCTGGCGATCCGCTACACCTATGCCACGAATGGGCAGGCCATCTACCAGGTGGATATGCCCCACCCTTCCCATTGCTCCTATCCTCCGGAAGTCGAGGTCCCCACCTTCCCTTCTTCCGATCAGCTATGAGGCAGGCCGTTGGTTTGGGGGCGAGCGGCATGAACGGGATTGGAGTGGAGGCGCTATTTCCAGAGGCCGGGTCCGGCGCCACCCGTTGCATACGGTCCATTCCCGAGCAAGATGTTGACAACATCCATCCATGCAAAGCATTTTGCCCCGGTCAAAATCAACGAACAGGAAGGAAAGCATGAAACTCAGATTACTACACATGGGCGGGGCTTTGTCGGCGATGAGCCTGCTGGTGTTCTCTCTTCTCATCTGCGGCTGTGCGGAACCCGCGATGACGGAGAAGTCCGCGTCCTTTCGGGTGATGAGTTACAACATTCATCACGGGGAGGGTCTCGACGGGAAGGTGGATCTCGCGCGGATTGCCAGCCTGATTCAGAACGAGCGTGCGGATATTGTTGGTTTGCAGGAGGTTGACAAGGGAGTGGAACGAACATCAAAACGGGATTTGCCCGCTGAATTGGCGAAGCTTACCGGGATGACGTGCATCTTCAGCAACAACTTTCATCACCAGGGCGGCGAGTATGGGAACGCCGTCTTGACCCGGTTTCCCGTGGTGAACTGGACGAACGTCCATTACAAGATGCTCAGGGAAGGGGAGCAGCGGGGCATCCTGCAGCTCAAGCTCAAGATTCACGGCAAAGAGATGATGTTCATGACCACTCATATTGATCACAGGCCGGACGAGACCGAGCGCTTGAGCAATGTGGTGGAAATGAAGCAAATGCTTTCGGAGTCAAAGGGCATTCCACTAGTGCTGTGCGGAGATTTCAATTGCGTTCCGGAAAGCCAGACCTATCAGCGGCTTGCTGAGGTGCTTCTCGATGCCTGGACGGTGGCCGGTGAGGGTGACGGCTTCACGATTCCTGCCCGAAAACCAAATCGTCGCATTGATTTCATTTGGGTCTCGCGGGAGCATGGCCCGAAACCGGTCTGGGCCCGGGTTCCCGCAACCGAGGCTTCCGATCACAGGCCGGTCGTGGCGGAGTTCCGGTTGGATTAATCCGGATCCGGGCGAACTGGCCGGGTCTTCGTTCTCTCTCGAAAATGCGTTCCGCTGCTGCTAGGCTGCTGGGCACATGGGATTGATCTCGGCAACCAGCATCGAGCAGGTGCGGGCGGCCAGTGACATTGTGGATGTCATTGGCAGTTATATTCCATTGAAGAAAGCCGGCGCCAGCTTCACGGCGCTGTGCCCGTTTCACCGCGAAAAGACTCCCAGCTTCCACGTCAACCCGCACCGGCAGATTTTCCATTGCTTCGGCTGCAACAAGGGGGGAGACGTGTTCACGTTCGTCAGGGAATACGAGAGCCTTTCATTTTCCGAGGCGATCATTCGATTGGCGGAGCGCGCGCGCATCGTGCTCGAATACGACAGCGGCGGCCCGGAAGCGGGAGTGCGTCATCTCAAGGACTCGCTTTTGGACATCCACGAACAAATTGCCCAGCGCTGGCAGATTGCCCTGGCGAACGAGGCATCCGGCCAGGTGGCACGCGATTACCTCGAGCGGCGCGGGGTCAGCTCCGAGGCTGTAAAGCTGTTTCGCCTGGGCTACGCGCCGGATTTGTGGGACGACACGGTGAATTGGGCGCGCGGCAAGGGCTACTCCCTGGACCTTGTCGAAAAGGCGGGGCTGATCCTTCGAAAGGATGGCGCCAGCTCGCACTACGACCGGTTTCGCGGTCGGCTGATGTTTCCCATCTGCGACGAGCAGGGGCGGGTGATCGGCTTCAGCGGGCGCATCCTCTCGGGAGATGAGAAAACGGCGAAGTACGTGAACTCGCCGGAAACGGCGATATTTACCAAGAGCAAGGTGTTCTTCGGGCTTGATAAATCCAAGCGGGCGTGCCTCGATGCGGGCTGGGCGGTCATTTGCGAAGGACAATTGGACCTCATTGCCTGCTTTATGGCAGGAGTGCAGAACATCGTCGCGCCGCAGGGCACCGCCTTTACGGCCGATCATGCCCGGATCCTGAAGCGCTACGTCAGCGAGGTGGTGCTGTGCTTTGATTCAGACGCCGCCGGTCAGAACGCCGCAGTTCGCTCGCTCGATCATCTCCTTGCCTCGGAACTGGCGGTGAGGGTGGCGGTTGTGCCCGAGCCTCACGACCCGGACAGTTTTATCAAAGAGCGGGGAGGGACAGCCTTCCAGGAGTTGCTTGCCAGGGCAGAGGGTTTCTATGATTTCTATCTCGGGAGGCTTTGCGCGCAAAACAATGTGAACACAGATCGCGGAAGGCTCGCTGTGTTGCAGGCAATGGGCGAGGTCCTGCGCAAGGCCGACAACCAGGTGTTGCTCGACACCTATGCGCGGAAAACGGCCATGAGGCTTGGCGTCGCGCCCGACTCGGTGCAAATCGAGTTCAGAAAGGCCTTCACGCGCGCGCCACGACGCCAGCCGGAGCGGGACGTCCAGCCAGCCGAACCGGCCTCAACAGACGTTCCCGCAGCCGATCCTCCCGATAGCACGGAAAGCTGGCTGCTCCGGCTGCTTTTTCTCGAAGAGGATGTCTTCAGCAAAAACGCCAGGTTTATCCGGCCGGAATGGATAAACCATCGTGGCGTGCGGGAAATCGTCCGGAAAAGAATCGAGATTGAAGATAGTGGCTCGTGGCAGGGACTGCCGCTGTTCCTGGACATGTTAAACGACGACTCCGAACGCAGGCTTGTGACCGAGGCCGCCGCGATGCCCGGGACGCTGCCGAATCCCGAGGTGCAGCTTCAGGACGTTATCTTAAAACTACGGAACCAGGCTATCGCACGCCAGTTGAACGCCGCAAAAGTGCGCGCCAGCCATCCAGATACGCCCGAGGAGGAGCGCCTTGCGCTTCTTCGGGCGCAGCAGCAACTGCGCGCGGAGAAAGCCAAGCCGTTGGAGCCTCTTTACTGAGATCGCCTTCAGGCTCTTTCGGCTCCGGGCCGGAGACCTATCCACCCGGGCATCCCGCCAGAACGAACCTCAGGTTGAAAAATCCGGAGAACCGGTTAACACTGAATTCACATATGCAATATCGAACACTGGGAACTACCGGGCTGCGTGTGTCGGTCATCGGCGTGGGGACATGGCAGTTTGGGGGCGAGTGGGGCAGGGACTACTCCCAGGCGGATGCCGATGCCATCCTGGATGCCGCGTCGGAGAACGGCATCAACCTGATTGATACGGCCGAATGCTACGGGGATCACACGTCGGAGCGTCTGATCGGCGATTACCTGCGGCGCCACGACAGATCAAAATGGATCGTGGCCACGAAATTCGGGCACCAGTTCCGCGGTTTTCTGAAGAGGGAACAATTATGGTCGGTGCGGGATGTGCAACAGCAACTGGATCAATCCCTGAAAGCGTTGCAGATGGATGTCATTGATTTATACCAGTTCCACTCCGGGGATGATCGGCAGTTTCTCCAGGAGGATTTATGGAGCTTTCTCGCGGATCAAAAGAAAGCGGGAAAGATCCGGCATCTGGGTGTGTCGATTACTTCCAAAGGCAGTGAGTTGCAGGCGCGAGAAGCCCACCGGTTCGGCGTGGAAGCTTTGCAGGTTTATTACAACCGTCTCGATCTGCGCCCGGAGCAGATGTACTTCCCTCACGCCGGGAAGCACAATTACGGGGTGCTCTCACGCGTGCCGCTGGCCAGCGGGTTGCTGAGCGGCAAGTATGGCCCGGGCACCATTTTCCCGGCCAACGACGTGCGCAGCGCGGAGGACAAAGCAGAGATGGAGCAGGATATTCTCGAGGCGCGCCGAATTCAGCGTGAGGAAGTGCCACAGGGCATCCCGATGGCGCAGTGGGCGCTGGCCTGGTGCCTTCGCAAGCCGGTGGTAACGGCTGTGATTCCCGGCTGCAAAGATCCCGGCCAGGTGCGCGCCAACGCCGAAGCTGTGAAATGGCTCGGAAAGGTCTGATCAGCGCCGGCCGTCATACCATGTCGCGCAATGCTTCGGGTCTCTGAGGGAGCGCTTCCCGGTCAGCAGCGCCTTCAACACCACTGTCAGGTGTTCTCTCAGGCTGTATAGATGCACTTTGCGGGACGAGGTCAACAGGGGATGTGCCGTGAGAATTACCAGCCTCTTGTCCTGTGTTCGTCCGGCTCGCTTGAGGCGGCTTGAAAGATCAATTTCCTCACTGGCGTACAGAGACTCGTCGAATCCGCCAAGATCGCGAAATGTTCGCGCTTCGCAGAAAATGAAGGAGCCGGCCAGCAACCGAAAGGCGCGGCTGACCCGGTTCCAGAACGCAACTGCCAGACGCCCAAGTCGGCTCGGGGTTTCCATCCGCAGTGTCACGCCGCCCGCAATGCAATCGCCTGACGAAATGGCCCGGGCGACATCAACAAAAAGTTCTCGTGAAGGATGCGAATCCGCATCAACAAAGATCAGCCACTGTCCGACCGAGGCCGACGCGCCCCTGTTTCGCGCCTTTCCGATTTGGTTCACGGGCTCGAAAATCACCCGGGCCCCGGCGTCCGACGCGATTGTGGGGGTGCGATCTGTGGAATTGTTATCGCAAACAACCAGTTCGTAGTCCCAACCCCGATCCCGGAATACCGTTGCGGCCTGCTTTATGGACTCCAGCGTTGGGCCGAGCAGCAACTCCTCGTTGTAAGCCGGGACAACAATGGATACCAGGAAAGGCGCTGCGCTGCCGGGGTTCATGTGTGGTGCAAAAGCTTTTTATCCTCTCCCGGCCATGATTTGGCTGTAACGCGATTTCCGGGCGCTCGCCTTAAGGCCATACCCATGAGAATGGGAACGACAGCCTGTAAAACTGTGAAGGGCCGGACACCGGAACTGTGACGGTCTGGGTATTGTTTGTGCCGGGAATGGCCGGGCCGGGAGACCACCCGATCATACTGGAACTGACTTCCACCAGGCCGGTCCTGCCGACCGGCACATGGATAGCCTGGATGGAAAATCCGTTGGCGTCCGGTGCGATGCTTTGAATCCGGACCGGGGAAACCAACTGCTGGGCCATGCTGGCCATGTGCGCCTGCGCTTTGGCGGTGGGCGTCTGGTAATCCCACCAGACATATTGTGCTCCCGGACCACTTAACGTCGGGCTTAGCAGGTCGGTGAGCGCGTCAATCTCAGGTTTGATCAGTCCGTAAGCAGCGGAGTTGCTATTGATGGCTTCGAGCAACGTAAAGAAATCCGGGCTGTGAATGGTCAGGTCCGGAAAAGAAGCCCGCGCATTCTGCAACACGGCGGCAAGGCCGGCATTAAACGTGTTAATCCGGTCAAAAAAGAAATGGTTATTGGCAGGCGACATCCGATAGTAGGGTGTTTTCGAAATATCCACCGCGTTAGGCATTACCAGCGCCCGCGCTCCTTTTTCATAAAGCATCTGGATGGCCAGCGCATGATTCGTGAGGGATTGGTTGATCAAAGTGGTCCAGGATGCCAAGTGCTGATTCGTCGTGTAAGAGCCTGAAGGAGGGATCGGGACTTGGGCGAGCATATCCACAAAATCCGCATCACAAACCCAAACCACAAAAAGAGATGTCTGTGCGTCCGGCGCCGTGAAGTTGTTGATTTTAGAGAGCAACACCTGGCTGTAATGGCCAAAAAAAGACAGGTTCTTTGCGTCGCTGAAGGGAATGCCTTGCTGCTCGGCCAGAACCTCAACCCAGACGCGCCCGTTGCAATAACGCCGTCCGTAAAACAGGGAAGAGGGCGTATTGCTGGTTGTGGTGGTGGTGGATACGCTGTCGCTGAAAACGTAAAGAGACGAATAGGCTCCGCTGGCCCGTCCGGCGCCCGGGAAAAGAAGAAGCACGGCAAGCCAAAAGAGGGCGATACCTGTCAAAAAGCGAAATTGTCCGGCCCTGACCTCACAACAGGCAGTGGATGGCAAATGCAGCGGGTGTGCTTTGAAACAATTCGGCGTCTCATGTTTCATGTTGCCAATCTGCACAGCGTGAACGTAATGTAAAGGCGTTTCCGGCACCGGACATTTTGAATTCGCGGCTAAAAATCTACTGCCAGGCGCTGCTTGCAGGCATCCCGTTGTCGCTGCCTGGCAATGGAATGCGATTACCGTGTCAGGATGCCTTTGCCACCGCGAGGGGGGAGGCTTTCGTGGCCACAGCCGACAACCCTTCCGCTATCTACTATAATCCCGCTGGGATTTCGCAGCTCGATGGTCTGAACGCGCGGTTCGGCGCCTACAGCATCTACATGAACCCCCGCTATACGCCGCCGGGCGCCAATCAGAATACGTTCGAGATCGAGAATAAGCTGGCAGCCGCCCCGCAGGTATTTGTGACCTATTCTCCGCACGAACTGCCGCTCAGCTTTGGCCTGGGGGTCTATGCGCCGTTTGGGGCGGAGGTGGCATGGCCTCAGGACACCGGGTTCCGCACGATCGCTACCGAGGCCAGGGTGACTTACCTGACGCTCAACCCGGTTCTGGCGGTCGAGCTTGCTCCCGGTTTGTCCATTGGGGCGGGGGCCACCATCAACTACGGGGACATTACTCTGGAGCAGGGTCTCTTGAGAACCGAGCGGCCCTTTGACAACCAATTCAAATTCTCCGGTGATGGCTGGAGCGTGGGCTCGAACCTTGGGCTGTTATGGAAAATTCATGAAAAGGTGTCGGTCGGGGGATCGCTGAGAACGGCCTCGCGAATGACCGCGGAAGGCCAGACAGACATGGAGCAACAACCCATCATACAACGGACAAAGATTGATGCAGAAGCGGAATTCGAATTCCCGCTCATCGCCATCGCGGGGATTTCCTTCCGTCCAACACCTGCATGGAACATCGAGTTCAACGCGGATTACACGGACTGGAGTTGCTTTGACGAGGTGCTGATCACGCAACGAACGCAGCCGCCCTTCCCGGTGGCCCGGGATATTCCGGTCACACTGCAATGGCAGGCGAGTTGGATGTACAAGGCCGGCGTTACGCGGTATTTCCAAAGCGGCTGGCATCTGAGCGCGGGCTATGCCTTCAACGAAAACTCTGTGCCGGATGACTATTATACTCCTCTGGCAGCGGACATGGACCGGCATTTTTTCAGCGCTGGCGCCGGGTATAAGGGGAAAAACGTCGCTTTTGACATCGCCTACCAGTTCGGTTACGGCCCGGATCGGGTCGTTACCGGGAGCCGACCCTCTTCGACTCCGGGGCGGTTCTCAGGCCAGAGCGCTGACGGCACCTACGAGTTCACGAGCCACGCCGTGATGGTCACGTTTGGACTGAGTTTTTAATCCCGGCGTGGGCCATGAATTGCCCGGAGCTTTCAGAGACAGTCCACCAGCCTCACGGCCGCCGCATCCCGCGCTCGATCGAAGGTCAGGTTCACTTCCATGTTGTGGGATTTGATCTTGTGGGCGAAGCGCATCGCCTCGTTGATCATGCCAAAATCGTGGGCTCGCCGGGGATTGGTGGTCCACTTTCCGTCCGACTGGTAGTACTGGCCGGTCAATGCGTGTCGCAGGAGCGTTCTCATGCCTTCCGCGACGCAACTATCATGCCACGCCGGCTGGACAGGTCATTCGAGATGGTTTCCGCCCATTTTGTCCTGAATGGACGACATCAGTGTCTCTTCTTTGGCACGGCACGCGGCAAAAACGTCCGCGCTCCCGCATCCGCAGGTCGCTTTGTCTTGGTAGGGACAACTTCCACGTCGTCCGATTCATTTTCCGCGCCTCTCACAAAAACGGGGCAGGGGTGTGGCCCGCATCCGCAGGCTGTTTTGTTTTGCGCAGTCCCCTGCCGTACCGTAAAAAGCGGGCGTGGAATTCAGTTGGGCAAACCCCACCGCGTTGTCCGTAGCCGCAATCATCTCGATGGTGATTGCCGGCGCATGGTTTGCGCATTTCGCCAGTTATCGCTGGATTAAGGAACGCGCCCTCGAGGAACGGCGGTGGGATTACAACATTTGCTGCGGAACTACCGACGGTGGCGGCATTAATGCGGATATCGTCCGGCACGGGGATGTGCCGCGTTTCGAGCTTGTGCGGGATGTCACCCGGCTCCCGCATCCGGACAAGGCATTCGAGCACGTTCTGTGCAGCCACACGATCGAGCATGTGCCCGATCCGCAGGCCATGTTTCACGAATTGTGCCGGGTGGGACGAAATGTGACAATCCTTGTGCCGCCACTATGGGACTTTACGGCGGCATTCAACCCTTTCGAGCACCAGGTGATCTTTCTTTCGCTGCGTTCGAGGCATCAAAATGAGCTGCCACGTTACGTGAGGTTTGCGCCCGCGCGCTGGCTACAGGCCCGGATGGGGCAGAAGGTGAATGCCGATGCGCTGGCCGGAGATTCTGGCCGGCGGCTGGCACGGATGCTGGATTACGCCGTGCCGGTCAGTTTTTTGGCTGCCGGCTGGCTGGGTTTTTCGGGCAGCCCCCGGGCCTGGTGGGTCTTTGCACTGGGCTGGGCACTGTTTTACGCCAGCAAAAAGCTGCCTTCCCTCAAAACAGGAATCGGGCCGCGTTCTTTGTGAACGGGCCCGAACCCCTGCTTGCAGAGCGCATGATTGTCCCCTCAAACCCGCTATTCACACGCTTAACAGCTCCCCATACCCTCTATACGTAGGGGAATGAGGAATCTTACAATAAATCTTCATTTTTTTGCTTCATGAATAATTTAACCGGATGTGTTCGGCGGTTCATTCGACTTTCTAATGAACGTTTATGCCCGTTCGGGGTCAAAGTTTAGGATGGACAAACGGCACGGCTTTTACTTCTTGTACCAATTCTCTTTCGTAATACGAAAGGGCCACAAATAATGAGCAATGACAAAGCCAAGGGGGCCTCTGCGGCCACCTCGAGTTCCGTTCCATCCGCAGCCGTTTCGCCGGCGCCACTCTTCAGGCGCTCGGACTGGATCACCTTTCTGATCACTTTTGCCGCGGTCTGGGTAGGGTATTACCTGACGCTCGCCCCGGAGTTGACCCTCGAGGATTCAGGCGAACTGGCAGCGGGATCCTACTATGCGGGCATTCCGCACCCGCCGGGTTACCCGGTCTGGACTATTTACACGTGGATTTGGACGGTATTGCTGCCTATGGGCAACATTGCGTGGCGGGTGGGAGTCGGGGTGGCCACGAGCAGCGCCCTTGCAGCCGGCCTGCTTGGCCTGCTGGTCTCGCGCGGAAGCAGCCTTCTCATGGAAGGCATCGAGGAACTGAAGAGCATGGGCGGGCGCTGGGAAGTGGCGATCTGCACGGTGTCCGGCGTCGTGGCGGGAATGCTGATTGCATTCAACGGTTTCTTATGGAGTCAGTCGGTGATCGTCGAGGTTTACGCCTTCAGCGTGATGTCCTTCATGATCGTGCTTCTCTGCCTCCTGCGCTGGATCTACGCGCCGCATCAGAACCGGTATCTCTACTACGCCATGTTCGCGTTTGGGATTTCTTTCACGAACCACCAGACCTTGATCGTGGCCGCCATGGGCATCGAGGTGGCCATCGCAGCCGCTCACTTTCGCCTCGGACGCAACCTGTGGCTGGGCAACAGCATCATTTACGTTGCCGGGCTGATTTTGAAGTCTCAGCATAAGCTGACTGCGCTGGAGGCCAACCCGGCCATTTTTGCGATTTTCAACGTGGTGGGCATTGCCTCCATCGCGGCTTACGTCTGGTTTACCATCCTTACCAAAGAATCCCTCGAAGAATTTGGCAGGGATGCCCTGCTTGCGGTCACCGCGCTGGCCGCCGCCGCCGGCCCAAGGTTCGGATTCCTCGCTTATGCAATATCCGTTGCGGCCTTGATCGGTTTCCTGTGGCTGGCCTGGCCGGTTCGCAAGACCCAGGGCGAGTGGAGGGTCATGTTGATGTCCGGTTTTTGCTGGCTCCTGGGCGCAAGTTTCTACTTCTACATGCCTCTGGCGGGTATGACCAATCCGCCAATGCAATGGGGCTATCCGCGCACCGTCGAGGGCTTCATTCATGCTTTCACTCGCGGGCAGTATGAAAAGGCCAACCCCACGGATATCATCGGGGACCCAATGCGTTTCATCACTCAGTTGCAGATGCTCGGCACTGGAATTGTCGAGGAATTCAACTGGGTGTATGCGTTTCTGGCCCTGGTGCCGTTTCTGTTCTTCCTCAAGCTGCACAAGAGAGAGCGCGCGTGGATTGCGGGTATTACAGGCATCTACCTCTGCCTGGGTGTCCTGCTGCTGATCCTGCTGAACCCTCCACCCGACCGGGCGGCCCAGGAACTGGTGCGCGTGTTCTTCGGCGCTTCGCACAGTCTCATCGCCCTGATGGTCGGCTATGGCATGACCCTTGTAGCCGCGTACATGGCCAGCCACTACCAGAACTTCAGATCCGTCGGGCTTCTCGGTGGCGCCTTCGCCATCGCGCTGTCTCTTTATTCCTTCGTGACCTTAACCATGCGGACCTACTTTGGCGAAGCTGCGGAAGCAAGCCTGGGCGAGTTGATGAAACTTACCCTGGCAGCTTTTACGGACAAAGACCAGTTCGGCCTCCCGATCTTCGCGGGCTTGATCCTTGTTGGCATGACCGTGACCTTTGTGGCAAGCCTTTTGGTCTATCGCAGTCGCGGCCCACTGCTGATCACTTTGAGCATGTTTGCCCTGATGCCCGTTTATCCGATTCTCACGCACTGGGCCAACAACGAGCAACGCGGACACTACTTCGGCTACTGGTTCGGTCATGACATGTTCACACCGCCCTTCAATGGATCGGATGGCAAGCCCCTATACCCCGAGATGACCAAAGACGCGGTCCTCTACGGCGGCACTGATCCGGGCCGCTTCTGTCCCACTTACATGATCTTCTGCGACAGTTTCCTGGAGCCCAAAGACCTGCCGAAACTGGACCAGAAGTTCGATCGGCGCGACGTGTACATCATCACCCAAAACGCCCTGGCCGATGGGACATACCTCAATTACATCCGGGCGCATTACAATCGCAGCAAACAGATTGACCCGCCGTTCTTCCAGGAGTTTCTGCGGTCCGAGGCTGAGCGGACCGACAACTTTGAAACCAACAGGCTTGCCCGCGCCGCACAGCCGCTGGATGACCTCTTCGAATCGCTTGGGGCAAAAATCGAAAAACGCCGGCGCACCTACACTTCATGGTTCGACGGAGACCACTTTACTGATCTTTCCGCCCTCGCTCAAAAACTGCGTCCGGATCCGAATCGGGACGCGGTCTCAACCTTCATTTACGATCATCTCAGCGGGGAGACAAAGCAACTCCTGGCGGGCAAGGCCGATGAAAAGAGACTGCGCAAGGCGCTGGCCGATGATTTCAATGTTATCATTGAACGTGATCTGACGCTCAAGGAGCAGAAAGAAAAGAAGAGGGCCAGGGTTGCCGCGTTGCAGGATGCGGCCTCCGAGGGCAAAGGCTCCGGGCGGATTTCGCAGGAAATCGAAAAGCTCGGTGCGGAAATCGACGCGCTATCGAAGGAACCGGCCTTTTACACGCCGGAACGGTTTAAGGGAGTGCAGATATCCGGGTATTTGCAGGACTTCATCAATGAGAAACCTCAGAGCCATAGCTGGATAAGGCTGAACCGCCTTCTGATCGAGGCTTCCTACCCGAAGTTGATCCGGGCCAGCAAGGGCGGCGTATATCCGGACCGGGAGATTTATATTGCCACGCCCGAGGATTCACGAACCTGCTTTGAGAATTACCTCCAGGACGCCCAGAGACGCCTTCAGTTAAACCAGCTCAAGCCCGGCGAGGATGTCCGTGTCGTTGACAACCGTGTGCAAGTGTCCGGCCAGGTCGCCGTCATGGCGATTAACGGCCTGCTCACGAAGGTCATGTTCGATGCCAATCCAAGAAACGAGTTCTTTGTCGAGGAAAGCTTCCCGCTGGATTGGATGTATCCGCACCTGACGCCCTTTGGCATCATCATGAAGATCAACCGCAATCCACTGCCGGAGTTCACGGAGGATATCATCCGCCGAGATCATGAATTCTGGACACAGTATTCCGAGCGCCTGATCGGGAACTGGATCACTTACGACACAAAGGTTTCCGAGATTGCGGAATTCGTTGAACGGGTTTATCTGCGAAAGAATTTCAAAGGATTCAAAGGCGACCGCAAGTTCGCGCGCGACGATCAGGCGCAAAAGGCGTTTTCAAAGCTGCGAAGCTCCATTGGCGGGGTGTACTACTGGCGTGTCACGAATTCGAAGGGAGGCGCCGAGCAGCAGCGAATGATTAAAGAGGCCGATTTCACGTTCAAACAGGCCTTCGCGTTTTGCCCGTACAGCCCTGAGGCGGTGTTCCGATACGTGAACCTGCTCCTGACAACGCAGCGTTTCGGGGACGCGCTCATCATCGCGCGCACATGTCTAAAACTGGATCCGTATAACGGCCAGGTGCTCGACCTTGTCAGAAAGCTGGAGGCGTGGGATAAGGAGAGCAAGGCGGGCGGAGCCGCCGCGATGCCAGTGCCAAACCAGAACAGTGCGGCGGAGCTTGAAAAGCAGTTCAAGGCCCAACCCACAAATTTCCAGGTGGGTTTCAACCTCGCCATGGTTTACCTGCAAATGCAGAAGACGGATAAGGCACTCGAGGTTTTAGACCAGATCGCCGCCGATCCCCAGGCCGAAGCCGCCGCTTACCGTGTGCTCTTCCAGGCCTACTCAAGCATCGGAAACATGGATAGGGTGCGTTCTCTTGTGCAAAAACTCGAGGCGCGCTACAAACAAAACCCGGACGCGCTGGAGGATGCCATGGCCCTGGCCGAAGGGTACCGGATGACTCAGCAGAAGGACAAAGTGGAGGCATTGATGGAAGCCACCCTAAAGCATCCCAAGGCAGACGGAACCATGGTGCTCCAGGTCGCGACGCACTATGCTGCGGCGACCAACTACCCAAAACTTGAGGAAGCTCTCACCAGGCTTGTGGAAGTGTCGCCAAATTCAGCAGAGGCATGGTACGATTACGCCGCGCTCAAGGGAGCGCTGGGGAAGGTTAAAGAATCGCTCGATGCCTTGCGAAAGGCCATCGACCTGAGCAACGCCCGTTTGCGACAGGATCCCAAGTTAAAAAATCTCGCGGTTGAAGCCGCCAAAGACGGGCGCTTTGCGGCGCTTTACAGCAACCCGGTTTTCAAGGAAATGGTCTCCCCAAAGTAGTCGGATAACGTCTCTCGACACCCGGCCGCAGCATCAGGCATCTCCGTCCCCCGGCAGGGACGACTTCCACATCGTCCCATTATTCCCACATCGGAGCGGGGGTGGCCTCACCCCCGCAGGTAGGAACGATTTTCGCATCGTCCCCAATTTCCGCTTCACCCCGTGAGATGGCGCCGCCTATCCCACTGGGGTCGTCCCCATCTTTCCGCATCGGCACCGGGGATAGCCTCATCCCGAGCGCATTCCCCCATTTTTGCTCTCCGGGCTTCATGGATATGCGCCGGACCGAAATATTCTTGTGCGCCGTCCGGCTTTTGCTCTTACTGGGCAAGAGGAATCGCTAAACGAAAGATCAACATATGACCATTGTGCAGTCCTACGGTGTCGCCGTGCTGATGTGCATCATTACCATGCTTTGCTGGGGTTCCTGGGCGAACACCCAAAAGCTCGCAAGCAAGGAATGGCGCTTTCAACTCTTCTACTGGGACTACGCGGTTGGCGTGCTGCTGCTTTCCCTGATCCTTGCCTTCACCCTTGGCAGCATGGGGCAGGGCGGGCGGAGTTTCATGGCGGACCTTGATCAGGCACAAGGCAAGTGGCTCGGAGCGGCATTTTTGGGGGGAGTCACTTTTAATCTTTCGAATATCCTGCTCGTTGCGGCCATTGATATCGCCGGGCTCGCAGTGGCCTTCCCGATCGGTGTTGGGCTCGCCCTGGCGCTCGGAGTCGTCACCACCTACATGACGACCCGAGAGGGCAACGTGCCAATGCTGGCATTGGGAGTTGCCTTTATCATCGTTGCAATTGTGCTGGACGGTCTTGCTTACAAGCGTCTGGCACGGAGCGGCCAGCGCACACCCGTGAAAGGGATCGTCATCTCCATTCTGGCGGGGGTCGCCATGGGCTGGTTTTATAGTTTCGTGGCCAGGTCCATGGGCAAAATTGACCCGGACACCCTGGCGCTCGAACCGGGCAAGCTCAGCCCTTATACCGCGATCGTTCTCTTTTCGGCCGGTGTGCTTGTGTCGAACTTTCTCTGGAACAGCATTATGATGGTGAAGCCACTTTCAGGCCCGCCGGTGGCCTTCAGCGACTACTTCACAAAAGGCAACATGCGTCTCCATCTCATCGGGATCCTGGGCGGTGTTATCTGGAATCTCGGCATGAGTTTCAGCATCGTCGCCTCGACCGCGGCAGATCCTGCGCTGGCATACGGCCTCGGGCAGGGCGCCACAATGATCGGCGCTTTTTGGGGAGTGTTCATTTGGAAGGAATTCAAGTCCGCGCCGCCCGGCACTAACAAGTTCCTCGCTGCAATGTTCCTTTTCTACCTTGTGGGGTTGGGAATTCTCATCGCCTCCAAACTTTGAAACTCCGGATCCGCTATCGCCATGACTAAACGCGCTCTGATCGTTGTCGGCAGTTCGAACACAGACATGATTCTCAAAATGGACCGCATTCCGCGGCCCGGAGAAACCATCATTGGCGGGGAGTTTGTGACCGCGGCGGGAGGCAAGGGCGCCAACCAGGCGGTGGCGGCCGCTCGAGCCGGGGGACAGGTCACTTTTGTCGCCCGGGTAGGGCGGGACATGTTCGGCGACAGAGCTATGGAAGGCTTCAAGGCTGATGAGATCAATGTGGATTTCGTCGTGCGGGACGATGCGAGTCCTTCGGGAGTCGCACTGATTTTTGTCGGCGCCAACGGTGAAAACAGCATCGGGGTCGCTTCCGGGGCAAACGGACACCTCTCCCCCCAGGATGTCCTCAGAGCAAAAGGCGCCTTTCAACAGGCTGCAGTCCTGGTAATGCAGTTGGAAACGCCCCTGGAAACGGTGAACGCCGCCGCGCGTCTCGGGACTGAGGCCGGGTTGCGCGTGATTCTGAATCCCGCTCCTGCGCAACCGTTGCCCGACGATTTGCTTGCGCGGCTGTTTCTGCTCACACCGAACGAAAGCGAGGCCCAGCTCCTCACAGGCGTTGCGGTCACCGATGAGGCCTCCGCGGAAGAAGCGGCGGGAATCCTGCGCAAGCGGGGCGTCAGAAACGTGATCATTACGATGGGCGCAAGAGGGGCGCTGGTATCCGGCCGGGACGGCAGCGGATTTGTTCCAGGCCACAAAGTGAATGCTGTGGACACCACCGCGGCTGGAGACGTTTTTAACGGGGCTCTGGCCGTCGCGCTGGCGGAAGGCAAAACACTAATGGACGCGGCAGCATTCGGCAGCGCCGCAGCGGCTGTGTCCGTGACACGCATGGGCGCCCAGAGCTCTGTGCCAACCCGCGCGGATATCGAGGGGCTTATCAACCGTAGATAACCAGTTCGATGTTTTCCGGCAGTTCCCGCGCGACCTGGTTGGCCACATCCCCCTTGAATAGCTGCGCAAGGCTGCGCCGATGTCTTGCGCCGAGCATGAGAATGTCGATGCCGAGTGTGGCGGCCAGGTCCAGAATCGTGGAGGCTGGGTTGTCGCTTACGGCGTAAAGCGGCACCACGGTCACCTCCGTCTGCCGGCCAAGCTCCACCATGCTGCACATGATGCGCGAAGCGTCGGGGTCCTCCTGCCACTTCGGGGCCTCCTGGGCAAGCCTGCCAGGCAGGGTGACAGCGAGTTCCTTCACGTAGATGACGTAAAGCATCGCTTTCCGCAGGCGCGCCTCTTCCATGGCATACCTTAACACCGGGGTCAGACCGCGCGCAGCTACCATGATCGCCTGGCCGCCGCTCAGGTTCAGCTTCCATTCGGGCGAGCTTTCGGGTGCGACCTGCGCGGCGATTTGCTTGCTGATGGTCAGTGTCGTCAGGCCCGCGCGCTTCTGGGCGTAGTGTCGCAGGGCGAATCCGGCCCCCAGAACGCAACATGCGAAGAACAGGGCATCCCGCTCCGTTCGCGCGATGGTGAGCTCAACCGCGAACAGGACGAGAAACGTAACCCCCATGATCCCGCGCTCGAACCAGCGCAGACTCAGCTTCCGGTTGAACGTGCATGAGCCCAGGTTCACCGCGATGGCGCCGACCACGCCGATGGCATACAGACCCGCCAGGGCGTGGAGATCCGGGGCTAATGCCGCCACGACGAAGGGCAGGGCGCCCGCGATTCCCAGTGGAATGATCGGCACACCATGAACATTGAGCCGCGCGAAGTTGCGCGGCATCTCACCGTCACGCGCCAGCATGTAGCACAGGCCGATCATCGCCCCGATCGCTGTGTTCACCGCGCTGAGCAAAAGCCCTCCAACGATGACTCCGACGACAACTCCAAGAATACTGCCAAAATCCGCCCCAAAACGGGCCGTGCCGTAGTGCTCCGCGAGAAAACGCACCATGTCTTCCCACCGGCTTTGCATCGCCGCTTCCGCCGAGCGCGGAAGTGAGAGCATCGCCCACCCCAGCAGCGAGGTTCCAAGCACCACCTCGAGCGCCACGGGCAGAATTGCGCGATTGGCGGTTTTGGACACTCGGGGCTTGTCCATGGTGGCGCCGGGATCAAGCTTCATCACGCCCGTCAGGTTCGCAATGGCCTCCACTCCGCTAAGCGCAAGAATCACCCCCACAAACGCCGTCCAGTTCTTTGCAAAACCACCGGTGACCGGCTCCAGGTACCGGATCGTGAGGTCCGGAACGCTTAAAGCCACGATGGTAATCACCACGATTACCATGGGAACCGCCAGCACCCCCGCGAAGCTGCCGGTGTGCTTGGGACCAAAATGGTTGAAGACCGCCATCGCTAGAATAACACCCATCGTCGCCCATCGCACCGCCCCGGGTGGAAAACCAAAATACGCCATTGCAGCCCAGGCGCTCATGGCCGCTGTGACGGTGAAATTGGCCACCAGCAGCAGCGCTCCCATCACCGCAAGAAACCGGCTTTGGTCTCGTGCAGCCGAATAGACCCCGCCGCCCTCCGGGAAATGCCGGCAAATGACCATGTAGTTGTAGCCAACCACCGCCGTGAGCAGCGAGACCGCAATGATGATCGAAAGGGAAGAGAACCCGGCCATGACAAATGCCAGGCCGATGACATACGCCTTGCTCGTTCCCCAATCCCCGTAAAGCAGCGCCGCTGCGCGCCGCCAATCCAGATTTCGCGGACGATGTAATCCCGCTCCGTTCATATTCGTATTCGTGAAATGACGCTTCTGCCGGTGGCCCGAATGCACGTTTTGCAGGTCCCCGGCTAGATACGTATCGGCGGAACATGCCAAAACCGCCCCGTTTGACAACTACTTACAAGGAGTTCCTGCGCCCTTGTGCTCCCCGCTTGTCTTCGAGAGCCTGATCGGGGGTCGATGTCGTCGCGTTTTTTGGGCAGATTCCGTTTGACGCGACACGGGCATCTTTGTAGATTCCGGCCTTCGGGTTCCAGAGTAGCTCAATGGTAGAGCACGCGGCTGTTAACCGTGGGGTTGTAGGTTCGAGCCCTACCTCTGGAGCCAATTTTTCGGTCGTTGATCAAGCAAGCGGCAAATCAGGGAAGGCTTTGCGCCCGCCACAGTTCCAATTCCACCGAGGGCGACAGGGGCAGGACCAATGGCGCGACAGGCGTTGTGTTGGTGACAGTCGGCACCCAAGGGCCTCCATCCGTCGAACGCGCCAACGCGAATCGCTGGCCGGAGGGACCGTTGACTTCAAGCGCCAGCACGCCATTGGTCAAACCAAGGCCCAAACCCAGTGGAACGACTGCTTGGTAAGTAACGCGATTGGCGGCCAGGTCTGCGGCCAACTGGCCTCCGGGGAAGTTGAGAATCCACGGAGCGTAGCTGGCGTCCCCGCGCAGGTGATACTCAAACCATCCCGCCATGTAGCGGCGGTAAAGCGCCTGTCGCGTCGAGTTGGCACCGCCACAGGTAATAACGCTCAAGATGCCGGCCGGATCCTGGGGATCGGTGTGGTTAGCGCCCACAATCTTCATGCCGCGACGCACTCCTCGGGCCGCTGCATAAAGCACTTCAGCGCTGCCGCTTGCGTTGCAGGCCGAGGGCTCAGACCAGGTGATGGCCACCGGCACATTCACCCCATCCAGCGCGGCAATCCCCTGTCCGCCATTGTCCACTGGGTCCATCAACGACAACACCCGGATGCGCGGATCGTTGACCGCCGCGAGGATGGCGCTCAATCCACCCGCGGAGTGCCCAGTGGCCCCGACGGCCTGCGTGCGCACCTGTCCGAAGAAAATGGAGGATGGATCTCCGTTCCGTGCCAGAATCCAATCCACGCACTTGCTGAGGTCCTGCCCGTTTCGAGCGTGTTCGGAACCGCCGTTGAACGAGGGAATCAACACGAGGTAACCCCGCGTGGCCAGTTGCAGCCCCTGATTTACGTGCTGGTTCCGCGATTGGGCAAAACCGTGTCCCAAGACGATGACCGGACATGGCCCAGCCGCCGGATCCACCCCGGTCGCCGTGGTGCCGGGAAAAAAAACATCGGTGACCAGCGTGGCGTTCTGGGTGCCGGGGATGTCAACGGTCTGGCGGGCGGAGGCGAAGGGGCCGTTCACCGATGGATCTGAGGCAGCGCTCGCTGCCCAAGCAGCCATCACCATGATGAACGTTCTTCCAATCATGCGACTACAGATTACCTCATTATGCGGCTGGCTGCGAGTGTCGGCGTCACCTCTTCTGCACTTCCAGAAGCAGGCAACCCCATGCAGGCTTGTGCGCTGGTCAGCGCTGCGGCGGGGGAGGAGGCGGGCGGATACATGCACCACTGGGAGAATACCTTCGAGATAGATCTGTCCAAGCGCTTCGAATTGGACGTGTCGTTCCTCCGGGATCGTGTTTCCCATCCGGCCACCAGCGCAGGTGGGACGACACCCAAACCAGACGACTTGCGCATGATCGTTTCATTGGGCGTCGGTTTTTGACACCAACGAGCGTGCGATCTGTACTGTTCTCGAGGTACCCCCTGTGACCTTTACCGTCGGCCTCGCTCGTATCGTCTAACGGATTTGGATCTCTGCATATCGCCGACGTGCTGGCTAATGGAATTTCCGAATGCTGTTTACTTCGCGATTTCAACTTTCACACTTTACGTCGATTCGTCTAGGCTGGAGGCACTATGCGGGGATGCTTTCTGGCTGCGGTTGTTACCTTGGCGTTGATCAAGGCCGGACTGGCTCAGCCCGGCCACTCAGGCACATCGAACGGGCCGCCGGGGGATTGGCAGCCGGTTGCGCCACGGCCGGAGATCAGCCCTGAATTTGCCTATGAACCCTGCGGCGGATTGAACGGCGAAAGCGCACTGGTCATCCGCGCCGACGCTCGCGAAGGTCTGGATGGTTGCTGGGCGAGGTCATTTCACATTACAGGCGGCAAGTGGTATGAGTTCTCGGCGTTCTTCCGCGCCCGGAGTGTGGGGTCTCCGCGGCGGAGCATTGTAGCCAAGTTGGACTGGCGCGATGCCGGGGGCCGGGCGGTGCCGACCGACACGCCGACGGTTGCCGGCTACTTGAAAGGAACCACGGGAATTGCCGAAACGGAATTCCCGGCCATCCTCGACACCAACAGCAACGGTTGGACGGAGATTCGCGGACGATATCGGGCGCCGGGCCGTGCCACCCAGGCCAAAGTGTCACTGCACCTGCAATGGGCTCCGAGTGGAGAGGTGCGCTGGACCAGCGTATTGCTGGAGCCTTGCGAACCGCCCCCACCGCGCATCGTGCGGTTGGCGGCCGCGCATTTCAGACCGAAGAGCGGTAGAACTCCCCGGGAGAATTGTGCCCAATTCGAACCACTGATCGCCGAAGCAGGACGGCAGAAAGTGGATTTGCTGGTCCTGGGGGAGACGCTGACGTATATCGGAACCGGCAGGAAGCCGCGCGAAGTTGCCGAACCAATCCCGGGGCCGAGCACGAAGTATTTTGGCGAACTGGCGCGCACCAACCACCTGCACATCGTGGCCGGTTTGCACGAACGCGAGGGGCACTTGATTTACAACGTGGCAGTCCTGCTGGGCCCGGACGGATCGTTGCTCGGAAAGTACCGGAAGGTGTGCCTTCCACGTGATGAGATTCAGGATGGTGTCTGTCCCGGAATCGAATATCCCGTGTTTACTACCCGGCTCGGAAAGATCGGGCTAATGGTCTGTTACGACGGCTTCTTCCCGGAGGTAGCGCGGGAATTGTCCAATCGCGGTGCGGAGATCATTGCGTGGCCGGTGTGGGGGTGCAACCCCTTGTTGGCGCGCGCGCGGGCATGCGAGAACCACGTTTACGTCATCAGCAGCACCTACGAAGACATCTCCTCGAATTGGATGGTTTCCGGCGTTTTTGATCACACCGGGGAATTACTCGCTCAGGCCAAAGATTGGGGAACCCTGGCCATCGCAGAAGTGGACCTGAGCCGGCCCCTTCAGTGGATCAGCCTCGGGGATTTCAAGGCAGAATTGCCGCGACACCGTCCGCTGGCCAGCGGAGAGAAGTGAGGAGTCTCTCAGAGAAGAACGTGACCTATCCGCGATTCGGAAGCCGATTACTGGCTGCAACGCGTTTTGGTGCGTCTATTTGGTTATGAATGCGTCGGGGCGAATCATGCTGCGATGAGCCCGAGGGACATTGGCAGTCAAGAAAACTACTGCGATGGCTCGGCCTAACGACCGGCCGCAATGGTTTCGTTGCGCCAGTAGTCGGCATGGTAAGTCGCCCCGTCCTTTTCCCAAATCTTGCTGACGATGTCGATGTCGCCGTCTCCATCCACATCACCCAGGCAGGCGTCGTGCCAGCCGGGGTTATCTTCCTGAATCACTTGCGGGGTGAAGACGGGCGGATTCGATCCGGAATTCACCCAGATAACACCCCGTTCCTTGAGCCCCTTGGCCTTCATGGGGAGCTTTCCCTGTCGTGCCCAGTGGGCAAAGGCAGAGGGGTCCTCCTGTTCGCCGGCAAACACATCGAGATCCCCATCCCGATCGAAATCCGCCACGCCCAGTGAATGGAAAGAGCCCGTCCCGGGCACACAACCCGGCGAGGTGGGCGGATCGGCCAGGGGAAAGCGAGTCCATTTACCGCCTTTGCCTTCGTTCCTCACCCAATACACGTGACCGGAACCGGTATCGCAGTCGCTGTAAAGAATGTCGTTCTGGCCGTCGCGGTCAAGGTCCACGACCCAACTCCGGATGCTGGTGCCGTAGCTGGCGTTGGTGATCACGAGATGCGGCCACGAGTGGCGAGGCCAGTTTCCCTCGCCTTTCCCGGGATTCTCGAACCACGAACCGGCGATCACGAGATCCAGATCACCGTCGCCATCAATGTCTCCGGCGCCTTTGGGCGTGACGCCGCCATGATGCCCGACTTTCTCAGCCACCGTGTTACGGGCCATGGAGCGCGCCGGATTAAACCATGCCAGCGTTTCACCATCGAAAACCACGATGTCCTGCCGACCGTCCCGGTTCAGGTCAGCCGCCAAAATATCATGATCATGGCCGACGCCCGGATAACGATGAACGGCCCACGGGCTGTCGGGATTCTGTTTCAGGTTGCCGGGGTTCTTAAACCAGACGTGGCTAAAGACCAGATCCGGCCAACCGTCGGCATCCATATCCATCGAGGTGGCGCCCAGTTCCTGCGGGATATTCGTAGAGATGCAGATTTTGTGCTCGATCCACGTGGAATCGGTTCGGCGCTCATACCACCAGAAACCGCGGACATCGCGCCGCGACAGGGCGCAATCAAGGTCTCCGTCGCCATCGAGATCCGCCAAGGGAATACCTGCCGTTCCGCCGCCCTTGCCCGGCAGCGGATTGGCGATGGTAAAGTGTTGAAAGCGGATATCTCCGGCGTCCGCCTGAGGAACCACCAGCGGGCCGCAGGCAATCAAGCCAAGCAAGGACTTCGACACGAGTCCAAAAAAGTACCCGAATGGGCTAAGTGTGACGATTGGTCTATTCATCGGTCGCTCCAGTTGATTCCACCAATAGCTAGAAAAGAAATCCCTGCTCAACCCACAGGTCGAGCAGGGATTGCGCTGCAATCTCAACCCCCACCCTACTTCTTCAAGCGCAGATACTTCGGTGCACTGCTCGCCGGGAGGGTCACCGTCATTTGATCACCGACCTGCACCGGAGTTTCGCTGACCGCCGACCAATTCGGCAAGGTCAGACTGGTTGTAGCTTCCAGGTTATAGCCTGTTTCCGCAGCCGGCCAGGAGACGATGACATCAGTTCCAGACTTGTTTATAGCCAGTGAAGGCGGAGGCGGGACGGTCGGATCCGTCAGATTCTCGCCTGCGGCCAGGTAGATATCATCCATCCAGAAGCCGCCGTTGGCGCCGTTAGACACCGATTGCAGAGGCGTCCAGAGGAAGAAGCGAACAAGATCGCTGGCGGCTGCACCATGGAAGAAGTCGAAAACAGTCTTGCCTGAATAATCGACCGGTGTCGGCGAGGTATAGGCGCCTCCCTGAATAAACATCTTCCACTTGTCGGCGCTGTTGTCCACGACCATCCAGATTTTGTACCACACATCTGAATTGAAGGACTGGCTGTTGGTGTAAAGTAGCGATCCATCCCTGACGGCCAGGAACTTATTGGCCAGATTGTTACCAGTGTACCGGCGGCCCTGCACCTCGTAAGCATCCACTGAGGCATAGCTATAGATCGGCGCATCCGTGAAGCCAAAGCTGATGTCGTCCCGACTCCAGGTCGTTGAAGCAGCCCGGAAGAACAGCGTCCCCGTCGCCCCTTCCTTGATCAGGGCCGGCATGGAAAGCGACTGGTTTGCTTTGGCTAATCGGAGGACCTTGTTGGTGGCATTCCCGCCCTCAAAGGTTGTGGGGTCGAGACGCACGACATCCTCGGAGAAAGTTCCGGACCAGTCACCTTGAAAACTGATCGGTGCCAGCGCGCGATTCTCGAAGTTGTCCAGCAGCGCAAAACCGGTTGCAGGCCTGCCGAAGACGAACACGGGAGCGGAGTAGTTAAAGAGCCCGTCATTGTCCGTAACTTTCGCAGTCAGGTTATGCACGCCAGGCGCTGCACTGGGCAAGGTGAAACTCCACGGTGCTGCGGTCACTGTGCCAATCAGCATGCCACTATCAAAAAACTCCACCTTCGCAACGGTCCCGTCGGAATCGGAAGGGGCGGCTGTAATGGTAAGAGCCGAGGGGGCTGAGAATTCTGTAACATCGCCAGGGCTTGTGATAACCACATCCGGTTGAGCCTGAGCCCAGTACTTGGCTCGCAGGTAGGTGTCGAGATTGTCCAACTCCACGCTCGAAAGCGCGTTCGTGTAAACCAGGATTTCCTGAATCTCACCTCGGAAGTAGGTGTAAGCGCCACTGTGAACGCCACGGCCCATTTTCCCACCGAGTTCGTTGATGCCCGCAAGTGTAGGGAGTTTGCCCGTTACCGCGATGGCCGTTACACCATTCGTATATAAAGTCTCCGTTTCACCGTCCTTGACGACCACGGTTCTGGAGTAATTCCTCAAAATGGACTCGGGGCGGGTGTGCGCCGGCCCGGGGAAATTTGGAGTGCCGCTTTGAACCTGGGTGGTACCGAACCTCCAAGTGGCCGAATTCTGGTAAACTCCGATCGACAAGGCGCCCCAACTCGCGCCTTCAGTCCAATGCAAGATCGCAGTGCCCTCGTTGGCTCCGCCGGGGGTCTGAGGGCTGGTGTTATTTGCCACGGCCACGACGGTGAGTTGGCTCAGACCGTTTAATGGCATGAAGAATTCCATACAACTGGTCACGCCGTCAAAACTCAATGCTGGCTTGCCGTTGCCTCCAGTGATTAAAACCGGTTGCGGGGCAGTGACAGGTTGAATGGCATGGCGATCAAAGCCGGACTGGTCGGCCCACGCCGAGACTTTGCCGGACTCAGAGGTCACGCCGGCATCCGCCTTGTACCACAAACCCAACCCGGTTAACATTGGCCCCTCCTGCGGTGTGGAATAATTGACCCGGACAATGACACGGCTCGAAACCGTCCAGGCACCCTGACCATCGGTCGCTTTGACGGTCAACCCATAAGCGCCTCCAGCCACGCCATTCCAAGCCATGCTGAATGGCTCCGTCGTGTCGTTTCCGATGGAGACACCATTGACAAAGAACTCCACGTTAGTGACGGAGGTGTTGTCTGTTGCGTCGGCTGTAATGGTGATATTTGCGGGAGCGCTGAATTCCGCGAAATTGGCGGGACTGGTAATCGCGACCGTGGGCAGCGGATTGGCAAAGTACTTGTTGTGCAGATAATCCTCTACGGCCTGCCGGTCCGTGTCGGACAGCGCGACGTTATAAACCAGCACCTCGAGGATATCTCCGTTGAAATAGCTGCTTGAGCCGCGTCCCAGATAACCATCCTCACGAACTCCGTAGGTCATAATGCCCTTGTTGTTCACGGCACGAGCCAGGACCCCGTCCACATACAGCGTTTCATCGCTGATGTTCTTCACGAGGGTGGTCAGCGAATAGTTTGCGCCGATGGAGGCGGGCCGGGCATAGCGCTCGTTGTTGTTTGCGACTGTGGTTCCAATCCGCCAATTCACGTTGGTTTGGAACGGGCTCAGAAAGACCCACCCCCAACTTGCTGTTTCGTTCCAGAAAATGGCCGGGGAATCCCCGTAGCCCGTACCGCCGGTTTGAGCCGCCGAATTGTTATTAGCCACCATGAAAATCGTCAGCCCTCCCAGTTCGTTAATATTATTGGTGAACAACAGGAAGTCGTTGAGTCCGTCGAACCGCAGACCGGGGTTGCCCAGTGCCGTGGTCACCAGGGTCGGTTGGCTGGCGGCAGTCCCTTGATAGGCATGGTGACCCTGGCCGGATTGATCGGCCCACTCCGAAACAGTCGTGCCGTTCAAAGTAACTCCGGCATCGGCTTGCAACCAGAGAGAGAGGTCCGCGGTTGGGACAGCGGCATTGGCCGTGAGGCACGCTGCCACGATACACACGGCAGCGGCACCGAGTGATTTGATTATGTTTTTCATTTTGGCTGACTTCCTGGGTTGTTGCTTTTTTGTTTGGTTTGTTGTTTGGCTGCCTGGTCCGACCAGTAAAAGCTTAATCTGTCTCTGCTGAAATCATGTGCTCTCTAGCGCCTCGCAGTGGTCCGTTCCCGCAGCCAGCCCATGTCATTCGGGGCAGACGATCCGGAGCGGTACGACTCGGTTTTGCTCGGCTGACGAAGCACCGGCTCATCACGCCATCTGTGAATCTCCGAATGCCCGTCGGCGAAGCTCAGCCCTCCCGCTCCGCCGTGATAACTCGCCGGAGCGTCGATTACGGTGTTGGAATCCGGCCATAGACCGAAGAAACCGTCGTTGATGCTGTCTTCCTTTTCATCAATAAACACCCACACATTGGCAGGTGCAGGAACGACAATATCGGAATACTTCTTGTATATGTAATATGCGGTCTTGAGAAAGTCCTGCTGCACTCCCGAGCCGAGAATGTAACAATTCATTGCAATGCTGCGCACGCGTGGAAGGCCGGTTCCCCTCATCACACTCATGTCCGAAGGACACTTGTAGATCCCGATGTTTTTGGTGTAGGGACCCAGAGCCGAGCGAGTCAGAAGTAGCGTGTTGGTATTATCCGGGGAGGGTCCCTGGCTCATGATGCCATCCACCCAACCGTTGGTGCCATAGCCAAGCTGGTGGTTGGGCGGCAGAAAACCCCCATTGTCATCCGGGTACATCTGCCAGGCGAGGTTCAATTGTTTGGTGTTATTCATGCAAACAATTCCCTTGGCCTTTTCCTTGGCTCGGGACAGCGCTGGCAGGAGCATCGCTGCCAATATCGCAATGATGGCGATAACCACCAACAGTTCAATCAGAGTGAACGCCCGACCTGAAGTCGCGACCATCGTCTGTTGGTGGTTTCTCTCCCGCGTGGAGAGAAACATTTGCTGCATAAGCGTGACTGGTTTCATTCGCAACTCTAATTCGATGCTTGATTATGGTACGTTTTTAATAGATCGCCCGGTCCGAGGAAACCGTGCGTTTCAGTTGTTTCGGTTATAGTTATAAAGAGGTATCCATTCGCGCCAGCATCCCATGAAGCGGGTGCAACCTTGCCATCGGTCGAAATCCGATATCCCTGTCGGGCGCTGTTTGCCAGCAATTTCATGGGGTCATTTCAAGATTCGCTTGCAAGTCTAGCAGTACTGACTTTTTTGCCTAGCTCCCCAAATGGGGAGTTTTTGCCATCGGTCACCTTGGCGTGCGGTTGTGTCACTTCGGCCCGGTGCGCCTGGCGAATCATTGCGATAATCTGCTCAGGGGTGGACCTTTTGAGCAGATAGCCGCAAGCTCCTGCCTTCAGCGCGCGGAAGATACGATCCGGGTCTTCATACACAGTGAGCGCGATGATTCGGGTTGCCGGCAGCCATTCCTGGATTCGGACGGTGAGTTCAACTCCTCGCCGGCCTGGTGACTGAGTGTCAACCAACACGACGTCGGGCTGCAGGTTTCTAAGGGTCTGGAGTGCTTCGTCGGCCGTGCCGGAGGTTCCTATGCACCGGCAGCCGGGAGCCAAGTTGACGATCGTCTCAAGGCTCTGCCTGACGGTCTCGTTCCCTTCAACAATGGCGACCTTTATCATATCTACCCTGGTTTCCAGCGTAACAGGTCCTGGAACACTGCCTAGCTCCCCAAGTGGGGAGTTTTAGGCGGAGATGGAATCGTCATGACCTGCGAGATCTCGCAGTTTGGGCTACTCTGCGTGGCCGGTTCGGAATTTCAATGCCGCCTGTGTGCGGGAGTGGACGTGCAGTTTGACGTAGATGTGCTTCAGGTGCCAGCGGACGGCATCCACACCCACCCCCAGGCGGCCGGCAATCAGCTTGTTGTCCATTCCCTCCGCTACCAACTCCAACACCTCCTTTTCGCGGGCCGTGAGTTCGTCCACTTCTGCGGCGGTGTCGAGCGGTTCGCGAAACTGCGCGATTACTTTCCGGGCAATCTCGCTGCTCATGGGAGCCCCGCCCTGATACACATCGCGGATGGCTGCCACGATCTGCTCAGGTGTCGAACGTTTGAGCAAATAGCCGCAGGCGCCGGCGCGCAAGGCCCGGAAAATACGGTCGGGATCTTCATAGACCGTAACCATGATTATCTGCACTTCAGGCAGTTGCTGCTTGAGCAGGGCGGTGCATTCCACACCCGACATGCTCGGCAACTGAATGTCCATTAACACCACATCGGGCGCTTCCCTGCGCAGCTTCTGCAGTGCCTCCTCAGCGGTGCCCCAGGCGCCGACACATTTGCAGTCCGGAGCGCCATTAATGATGGTTTTGAGGCTTTCCCGGATTGTGGGATTGTCTTCAACGATAGCTGCTTTAATCATGATTTTCT
>CAYNZC010000002.1:68860-105540 GCA_964401575.1 uncultured Verrucomicrobiota bacterium | reverse complement strand
CTTCTTGGCGGGTTTGGGCTGTTCATTGCTCGCATGCGCAGGCAATAGTTCTTTCATCTAAGGTTTTCGCGAAGCCGCCGATTTTCGGCGGCTTCTTTGCGTACAGGAGGCGAATCGAGGCTGATGGGACGCGGTATGGGCGCCTCGCGGTCAATCCAGGTGAAAAACCTCGTCCATGCTGGCCCACCATTCTCCCTGCTGTAGTGACTTTAGGGGGCGCTGGAGGGGCATGCAGACGGACCACCACCTTTGGGTGGTAGGATCGGCAGCCATCCTGGCCATGTCTGCCGCGTAATCACTACCTGTGTATTCGAAGTAGCTGAAGAGGTAGTAATTGCCGTCGTCGAGTTGTCTCAGGTAGATCGAGTAGTTTTGGATGTTGCAGGTTTTGATCATCTCGAGGACGCCTGGCCAGACGGCCCGGTGCAGCTCTTTGTATTGTTCGATATCTTTGGCATTGAGCCCAAGGACTGATCCGTAGCGCTTCATGGGGTTTTCTTAGGACACCCTGCCCGGTGGGGCAAGCAAAACCGGAGTTTTCTACAGAGGGGGGCATCCCCATCGGCAGGGCGTGGGATCGCCAATGCAGCACCAATGGCGGTGAGGCCACCGCCACTCCGATGCAGTCGCGTTCCCATAGGATCAGTTCCCGGGCTCGGCTACCCCGGCATTCCACACACGAATTCGCACGCCGTTTTTACTTTTCTCCCTGCCGTCTTGTGGTATCAGTTGCTTACATTATGAGACGCTACCTGATCGCCTTGCTGATCTGCGGTGTTCTGGGCGCCATTCGCCCGGCAGTTGCCGCCGAGTCTGAGCAACAATTCAACGAGCGGATGGAGTGGTTCCGCGATGCGCGGTTTGGCATGTTCATCCATTGGGGCCTGTATTCCATCCCTGCCGGCGAATGGAAGGGCCGGAGCAATCACGCGGAATGGATTCGCGATACTGCCCAAATTCCTCTCGAGGAATACAACAACTTCGTGAACGACTTTAACCCGACGAACTTCAACGCAAATGCCTGGGTGCGCCTGGCGAAGCGCGCAGGAATGAGGTATCTGGTGATCACCTCGAAGCATCACGATGGGTTCTGCCTGTGGGACTCGAAATTCACGGACTTTGACGTCATGAGCACGCCCTTCAAGCGCGACATCCTGAAGGAACTGCGTAATGCCTGCAAACGGCAGGACGTGCGATTCTGCACATACCACTCGATCATGGATTGGCATCATTCCGATTACCTTCCGAGGCGCAAATGGGAGACCACCCGGACGTCCGAGGGCGCGGATTTTGAGCGTTATCTTACTTACCTTCGCGGCCAACTCAAGGAACTGGTGCGCGGCTATGGCACGGGCATATTGTGGTTCGATGGCGAGTGGGAATCCACGTGGACCCATGAACTGGGCGCCGAAACATACGATTATGTCCGGAGCCTGAACCGGAATATCCTGATCAATAATCGCGTGGATAAGGGGCGCCGCGGGATGCAGGGGCTCACACAAGGGGGCTTCAAGGGCGACTTCGGAACACCCGAACAGGAAATTCCCTCCACGGGCATTCCCGGCGTGGATTGGGAGTCCTGTATGACCATGAACGATCACTGGGGTTGGAACAAAGCGGACAAGAACTGGAAATCCACCCAGGATCTGATCCGCAAGCTGATTGATTGTGCATCCAAAGGGGGCAATTTCCTGCTGAACGTGGGTCCGCGTCCGGACGGCACCTT
Organism: uncultured Verrucomicrobiota bacterium; assembly: GCA_964401575.1. Lineage (GTDB taxonomy): Bacteria > Verrucomicrobiota > Verrucomicrobiia > Limisphaerales > UBA8199 > CAYNZC01. The sequence continues at coordinate 103,814 of CAYNZC010000002.1, read as the reverse complement.
CCCCGAGGAAGCTGTTGAGCGTCTCGAAGGCATTGGCAAGTGGATGGATGTGAACTACGATTCCATCTACAACACCACAGCCAGCCCGTTCAGGAAACTTCCCTGGGGCCGTTGCACGCAGAAGCGCTTCTGGAATTCCACACGTCTTTACCTGCACGTGTTTGACTGGCCGGCGACGGGTCAGTTGCTGGTGCCCGGTCTGCTGAACCAGACCGCGCAGGCTCGCCTGCTGGCCAATGGACAGCGGCTTACCGTGGGCTACAGCCCGGAGGGGATGACCATTTTTGTTCCTGAGGTGGCTCCTGATCTGGTCTCCTCCACGGTCGTTCTTGATTTTGCGGGCGAACCGATTTTGAAGGGGCAGGGGGCCATCCTGCAGAATTCGGATGGTTCGATCGCGCTTCCCGCTGAAGAGGCGCTGTTCTTCGGAGAAGGAATCCGGTTTGAAGATGACGCTCAGAGGAATTGTATTGGCTACTGGATGAACCCGGCGGACTCGGCAGCGTGGGACGTGGTGCTTTACCAGGACGGCACCTTCCAGATTGCTGTCGAGCACGCGAACCCGGAGCCGACGCGCATCGAATTGCAGGCTGGCGGATCTTCGATGATCATCTCTCTGCCCGCGACGGGTGACTACGGCAAGTTCCAGGTCACGCAGGGCGGCACCGTGTCGCTGCCGGTCGGAAAGGCGAGTGTTGCGATCCGTGGCGTCGAGCAGAACTGGAATCCGGCGAATATCCGGAGCATACGGCTGAGCCGGCCCTAGGCCACTTCCGGCTCTGGTCGGAGGCCCTGTGATGAAACCATTTCCACAACCGCTGAACCTTGGAAAGGTTCGGGCCTTTCCGCTTGCCCAGCGCAGGAGTCTCAGCCGGTTGGAGGCGATGCTGATAGACCCGGACGCGCCGGCTCCATCGTTGAATCAGGAGCAGCGGGCACTGGTTGCCGATTGTGCTGAGAGGATTGGCGGTGCGCGGGAGCGCGGTGCGTCTGTGATGCTGCTTTATGGCGCGCACCTGATCAAAAACGGGCTGCTAAGTGTGGTCAACAGGTTGATCAATTCGGGGCATGTCACCCATCTTGCCACAAACGGCGCGGGCACGATTCACGACTGGGAACTTTCCTTTTTTGGCCGCACCGAGGAAAGCGTTCGGGAAAATGTTGCCACCGGCACGTTTGGCACATGGGATGAGACCGGCCGCTGCATACACCTTGCGTTGCTTGCGGGCGCATTGAAGGGGGAAGGCTACGGACGCAGTCTTGGCAGATTCATTGTCGAGGATGGTGTCACCCTGCCTTCGATCGAGACGCTCGAGCGCGAGGTTCGCGAGCATCCGGCGCACCCGCTGACGCCCGCCCGGGCCGAGCTTCTGACGGCCATGACGACGCACCGCATTCCCGGGGGCCGAATCAGCGTTACCCATCCGCACAAGGATGTTTCGATTGTTGCGAACGCTTTTCGGGCGAACGTGCCTTTGACCGTCCATCCTGGAATCGGTTACGACATATTCTCGACCCATCCCATGTTTAACGGGGCGGTGATTGGACGGGCTGCGACGACTGATTTTGCCTTGTTTGGCCGTGCGGTGGACGGCTTGGATGGGGGCGTGGTTCTGTCAGTGGGTTCAGCGATCATGGCTCCGCAGGTTTTCGAGAAAAGCCTGAGCGTGGTCAACAACCTGCGTTTGCAGGAGAAGCGAACGGTCGTCAAACATCACACTATCTACGTGGTTGATATTCAGGATGGAGGAGGGTGGGACTGGAGCCGGGGCGAGCCGCCGAAAGATAACCCGGCCTATTACCTCCGGTTTTGCAAGAGCTATGCGCGCATGGGCGGCGAGATGAAGTACCTTCAGTGCGATAACCGTGCATTCCTGCTGAATCTTCTGCGACTTGTTTGAAACCTTTTCCCGCCGAGAGCGTCTGATCCTCCATGCGCGCATTTTCCACATGCTTGATTGCACTTGCATTGTCGCTCGCTTTTCACATCGCGAACGCTGCTGCCACCAAACCCAACATTATCCTCGTCCTCGCAGATGACCTTGGCTGGTCAGATCTCGGCTGCCAGGGGAGCAAGTATTACCTGACACCCAACCTGGACCGGATGGCCATGGAAGGCCTGCGATTCACGGACGGGCACAGTTCAGGGCCGAACTGCCAGCCTACACGCGCCGCGCTCATGAGCGGTCAGTATATGCCGCGCACAGGCGTCTATACGGTGGGCGGCATAGACCGGTTCGATTGGAAGAGCCGTCCCTTGAGGCCGGTGGACAACGTGAGCCAACTGCCGCTGGAGAAAATCACCATTGCGCAGGCGATGAAAACGGGTGGCTACGCTACGGCAATGTTCGGCAAGTGGCACCTGGGCGATGACGGCGAGCACCATCCCTCCAAGCGCGGCTTCGACCACGCGATTGTCAGCGCGGGAAAACACTTCAATTTCGAAACGAATCCCAAACAGGACGTTCCGCCCGGGACTTACCTCGCCGATTACCTGACCGACAAGGCCGTCGAGTTCATTCGTTCGTCCCGTGAAAAGCCTTTCTTCCTGTTCCTCCCTCATTACGGAGTTCATTCGCCTCACGATGCGAAGCCGGAACTGATCGAGAAGTTCAGAGACCGAAAACCAGTCGGGAACCAGAAGTCGCCAGAGTACGCCGCCATGATTTACAGCCTGGACGAGAGCGTCGGGAGGATCATGGCCGTCCTTGACGAGCTCAGGATTTCCAAGAATACGCTGCTCATTTTTTCGAGCGACAACGGCGGTGTTGGCGGGCACCGGGCTGAAGGACTCAACAGTGAAGGCATCACGGATAACTCACCGCTGCGCGGCGGCAAAGGCATGCTGTACGAGGGCGGTATTCGCGTGCCGTTTATCTTCCGCTGGCCGGGAACAATCGCTCCCGGGACCACGTGCGATCAGATTATCGCCAGCATAGATTATTATCCCACCTTCCTGGAGTTGGGCGGCGCTCAGCCTCCAGAAGGCTATGTTCTGGATGGGAAGAGCTTCGCAAAGTTGCTGCTTTCAGGCGGCAAGGGGACACTCGACCGCGAGGCCGTTTTTTGGCACTTCCCGGGCTACCTCGGCGCCGGCGCTGGACTGTGGCGCACGACACCTGCGGGGGCCATCCGGCAGGGGGATTGGAAGCTCATTGAGTTCTTCGAGGACAGTCGCCGTGAACTTTACAACCTGCGGCAGGACCTTGGGGAGAGGAACAACCTGGCACAGTCGCAACCTGAGAAGGCAAAGGAGTTGGCTGATAGGCTTGCCGCATGGCGCAAGGAAATGAAGGCGCCCATGCCCACGCCAAATAAGGATCAGACATCAGTGTCCACACCCGCCCCGGCTAAGAAAAAGAAGAAAAGGGCCAACCGGTAACGCGCTCTGTGCACCGATCCCGCTCATCGGGACCATCGCCGATCTGGGCTCCATAACAAAAAGGGCGGCCCGAAAGCCGCCCTTTGCTGCAAGACATCGCATCCGTCCTAGAACGTGAACATAATCTCCGCCCGCACGAAGGAGAGGAGGTCCCTGTTTTCGTAGTAGTCGCCCTGCCAGATGGCTTCACCCCAGAGATGAGCGTTGATGTATTTATTGATCTGGTACTTCACAAAAGCCTGGGCGAAATGGCCTCGGAAGTTGCCGTCGCTGCTGAATACAGATGTGTTGACTGCGCGCGTCGCGGTGTCTTCGGGCGCGAACAGGGCATTATAGGCTGCGGTGAATGTCAGGCCCTTTGCCGGTGTGATGGACCAACTCGGGCCCACGCGGAAGAGGTTGTTCATTTGAGCGAACTTGCCGCTTGTTTCGGTGGCGTATGAGTAGATGTAGAGCTCGCTCCAGCGCGGCCAACGGCCCCAGAGGACATCAAACATCTCGTCGTTCTGCGTATTCGGATCGTCACCGGACAGAAACTCGGCCGAGAGACTGAACTGATTGTTCAGTTGATCCTTTAGAAGGTAGGTCAACTTTGCCTTCGCTCCATAGGCGTCAATGTCACGGGTCGTCTCGACGCCAAGAATCCTGTCCTCCTTTTGTCCGAATTGGTAGGCGCCTTCGAGCGAATACTTCCAGTGCTCTGCCGGTGTGCCAGTGATTTTGCCTCCGGCGGTGTAAATGTCCGCGTTGTCGCCGCTCCATCGCTCGGTGCCGGCGAATCGCAACTCTTCTGCGCTGTCATGCTTGTAGATGAAATAGCCGTCTATCTGCGTGTTTTTGATGGATTTGTTTGAGGCATAAAGAATAGCGCCCCGCTCGTTCTGTTCCGTGAGGTAGTAGTCGGAATAATTCGGGCTGACAGGATCACCGATGGTTGGCATCCATTCATCCGGGCGCGAGCTTTGTTGAATGTAGATCAGGTCGAAGCGCGTGTGCAGGGGTTCGGGTTCCCAGGTCACCCGGACGCTGTCCAGGAAGAAAGTCCAGGAGCCGTCGTTGGGTGTTCCATCCGAAACAAGCCACCAGTCGTAAAAGTCGCCCAGCATGATGTCCTGTCTGCCGGCAGTGATCGTGAGAGGTTGATCGAGGATCTTGTCCCACTTAACGTTCAGGAGATCGAAGATCCCGTAGCGCCACTCCATTCCGGTTTTTCCCACGTAAGGCGTGGCGAAGGCTCTTTTGTTCCACAGCCGCGGTTCGGCGGACAGCCTTGTATTCAAGGTGAGATCTTTGACGGGCTCGGCCGTTGCCCAAAGACGTCCCCGGAAGCGGACGACGTCCTGTTCCGAGTAGATATCGGATTGGTTCAGGCTGACGATTTCATTGTAGTACTCGTTGCGCGCGCGGAAGTCTGCCCCCCAGTCGAACCAGGAGACCGGGTGTTTGGCATCATTGATGAACTGCGCGAAGCCTGTGGGTTGCTCCGCGGGGGTGCTGGGTTTGGCGGCTGTCTGTGCGAGGCAGGTGCCGAGGCTCAGGACGATGCACGCCGTTGCGATTGTTGTGTATTGCTTTGCCATGGTATTGTTATGGTTTTTCTACCCGGTGTTCGCCCCACCGGGCGATTCATTGGTTATGACCAAGTCATTAGGCGTTGACCGAATCCTATCCGTGGCGGGTGGGATGTCGAGCAAAAACCTTTCTTTTTCAGATTATTGCAGGTTTGGAAGCCTATCGAGAGTGCTTGCAGACGCGGGCGGGGTAGGGTAGTAGAACAAAATGCACTTCATCGGGAGCATCATAGAGAAACTCCAGCGGCATCCCAAAAGGATCGTATTCCCTGAAGGAACCGAGCCCAGGGTGCTGCAGGCGGCGCGGCAATTCCATTCGCTGCGGCTGGGTGTGCCGATTCTCCTTGGGGATCGGCCGAGAATAAAGGAGATCGCCCAGGCTTTGAACATCTCCCTGGAAGGTGTGAGGATTATAAATCCCGCCGAGAGCGATGAGCTGGACAATTTCTCAAGGCGATTTGAGATTCTTCGACGCTCGAACGGCCTGAAGACCTTCGAGGCGAGGGAGGCCATGCAGCAGCCCAACTACTTCGGCGCGATGATGGTTGCCATGCACCAGGCGGATGGTTTTGTTTCGGGCACAAATCAAAATGTGGGCAGTGTGCTGCGTCCGTTGTTCCAGATCATCAAGACCGCTCCGAACGCCACCTCGGTTTCGAGCTGCATGATCATGGAGGTGGAAGACTCGCGCTACGGCAAGGATGGGGTGATTTTCATGGCGGATTGCGGAGTCATTCCGGAGCCTTCGGTTGAAGAGCTTGCGGATATTGCGGTTTCCACCGCCCAGCTTGCCCGGCACCTGCTTGGCACGCGGCCGAAGGTTGCGTTGCTATCCTTTTCCACCAAGGGGAGTTCCAGCCATCCGTCACTCGGGCGCATCCAGGCGGCCGCCGCGCTGGCAGAGCAGCGCGCTGCCGAGAAACAACTCGATGCCGTTTTCGAGGGCGAACTGCAGGTGGACACGGCGCTGGTGCCCGAGATTGCAGCGCGGAAGTGTCCGGACTGCAAAATTGCCGGGGATGCGAACGTCATCATTTTCCCGGATCTGAACTCGGGGAACATTGCCAGCAAGCTGGTGCGCCACATTGGGCGCGCAAATGCGTACGGGCAGGTGCTGCTCGGGCTGGACCGTCCCGCAGCCGATGTTTCCCGGGGCTCGAATGCGCACGATGTGCTTGGAGTCGCCGCCATCGTGGGTCTTCAAGCGATTGATTACGACCTGCTTTATCCCGGCTCGGGCAAGACATTGCCCGGCGATCCGGGACAGGCTGAGCTGCCGATTTGACGTTGAACGACCATTTAGCTGAAGAACTAAAACCAATTGATTATGCTTCCATTCCCAATCAACGAAATGCTACAGAGCCTGCCGGTTTACCAGCCGGGAAGGCCCATTGAGGAAGTTGCGCGCGAACTGCACCTGGATCCCGCGACGGTCATCAAACTGGCTTCCAACGAGAATCCGCTCGGTCCGTCCAGGCTCGCGCTGGCGGCGATGCGCAAGGCACTGAAGCAGGTCAACCTTTACCCGGACGGCAGCGCGTTTTACCTGAAGCAAAAGCTGGCGGCGCACCTTGGCGTGCAACCGGAGAACCTGATTCTGGGCAATGGCTCGAACGAGATTCTTGAAGTCCTGGGACACGCATTGCTGGGGCCATCGGCGGAAGTCATCGTATCGCAATACTCCTTCGCCGTTTACCCGATTGTCAGCGCTCTATTTGGCGCGAAGCTTAAAGTTGTCCCTGCAACGAATTACGGTCACGACCTCAACGCCATGCTCGCGGCCGTCACCGATGACACCCGCGTCATCTTTGTCGCAAATCCGAACAATCCCACCGGCAGCACCGTGCCCCCATCCGACTTGCGCGCCTTTGTTGAAGCCGTTCCGGCAAAGGTCGTGATTGCTCTCGACGAAGCCTACATCGAATTCCTCAAAGACGCCCTCGATCTTGTTCCCGACGTGAAGAGCGGGGCGCGTCCGAATGTGATTTTGATGCGCACCTTTTCGAAGATCTACGGTCTGGCAGGCGTTCGTATTGGCTATGGCATCGCGGGCGCTGAGTTCATTGCGCAGCTCGAGAAGATTCGGCAACCGTTCAATACCAACCTCGTCGCTCAGGCGGGTGCCATGGCCGCGCTGGACGATTCCGCCCACGTTGCGCGCACGCGAAAGATCAACTTCCGAGGTCTGAAGTTTTACACGCGCGAGTTCAAGAGAATGGGCCTTGATTATGTGCCTTCCGGAGGAAACTTCATTCTCGTCAAAGTGGGGCAGGGGCAGCAGGTTTTCGAGGGGCTTCAAAGGCTCGGGGTGATCGTCCGCCCGATGGGCGGCTACCAGTTGCCGGAGTGGGTGCGAATCTCGGTTGGAACCCCCGCGGAAAACCAACGGTGCATTGAGGCCCTGAAACAGGTGTTGCGTTTCGCCGTCCGGTAAGACGACGGACATCTGGCAAGCTGCGTTTTCGGGCAGATTTTGAATGCGGGAGCGATCAGATAAGTCTATTGGGTTGTCGCCTCGTGTACATGGCGGTATGCTGACGAATTGTTAATGAAGAACTTGTTTATCATCCTTGTGGTTGCCGCCGTTGCGGGCGGGGGGTTTTACCTCTGGCGGAACAAGGCCGCCAGCACGGCAGAGACGTCTGCTCCGTCGCGTCCCACAACTGCGACTGCCGAACTGCGCGACATCAGCTTTGCCGTGAACGCGGCGGGCGAGATCACGCCTGCGGAACAGGTTTCCGTGCGCCCGGAGATCAACGGCAAGATAGATCTTCTGCCGGTGGATCTTGGCGATCAGGTCAAGAAAGGAGAACTGCTGTTCAAGCTCGATGACAAGGAACTGCAGCAGCAGAGAGCTTCGAATCTCACGGACGTCGAGCGCGCGCGACTCGAGTTGCAGAAGGCCGAGCGCGATTACGAGCGCGCAAAGGATCTTTTGAAGGATAAGCTCATTTCACAGGAACTTTACGATAATACGAAGACGACATTTGAGCTGGCGAAGGTGTCGTTGGAGCGCTCACAAAAGGACCTGGCCATCATTGAAGAGCGGCTTACCAAGACGGAGGTGCGCGCCCCGTTCGACTGCACCATTCTTACGAGGCCGGTATCCATGGGCCAGGCTGTTTCGGGCTCGGGCGGATTCAACAGCGGCACGGAAGTCCTCACCATTGCCGATCTGAACTCGATGGTGATCAACGCCCACGTGAACCAGGCGGATGTGCCGAGGCTTAAGCCGGAGCAGACCGTCGAGGTGACGGTGGAGGCGGTGCCGGGTCTGAAGGTGAACGGCGTTGTCGAGCGGATTGCCCCGCAGGCGACGATCAAGAACAACATCAAGGGATACGCCGCCCGCATTCTTCTGAAAGATCCGGATGCCAGGATACGCCCCGGCATGACGGCAAATGTGAAGATTCCGGTTGCCTCTGCGGAGAGTGTTACGGCGGTGCCTCTTGCGGCCGTTTACACGGAGCGTGATCCCGACAGCGGCCGGACGGAGCGCTTTGTTTATGTGCAAACACCTGCCGGCGCCGAAAAGCGGAACGTGAAGGTTGGTGTGTCGGACTTCTTCTTCGCCGAGATCCAGGAGGGCCTCAAGAACGGCGAGGTTGTCCTCCTGGAATTGCCAAAGGAGGAACGTGAGAAAAAAGCCCGCTCTCTTGTCGCGAAGTCTTCGCAGGAAGGCGGCGGAACGGCAGGGATGCGGCCAGGGGGCGAGTCCGTCGGGACCAACCAGGCCGGCAAGTCCGGGGGCAGGCCGGGTGGCGATGGAGCGTCGGGCGCCGGGCGCATGCCCGGGGGCGGCGGCAAGCGCGGCTCCAAAGGCCCTCCCAAAAGTTAGGAGCACGATGCCTCTCGTCGAACTCCGGAACGTCAGCAAGATTTATCATTTGGGCGAAGAAGAAATTCGCGCCCTGGATGATGTGTCCCTGGATATCGAGCCGGGAGAGTTCATTTCGATCATTGGCCCTTCCGGAAGCGGGAAATCCACGTTGATGCACATTCTCGGCTGCCTGGATTCCCCCAGCAAAGGAACCATTCGTTTGGACGGAATGATGATTCAGGACGCTTCGTCGCGTGAACTCGCGTCCATCAGGAACAGGAAGATCGGTTTTGTTTTCCAGTTTTTCAACCTGCTGCCGAAACTGACGGTGCTGCAAAACGTGGAGTTGCCGATGATTTACAGCGGCGTGTCCGGACGGGAACGCACGAGACGTGCGATGCAGGCCCTGGAATCTGTTGACATGGCAAATCGCGCGCGGCACCGGCCCAGCCAACTTTCCGGCGGGCAGCAGCAGCGGGCTGCCATTGCCAGGGCGCTGGTCAACGATCCCAAGATCGTTTTTGCGGACGAGCCTACCGGCAATTTGGATTCGCATACCGGTGAAACCATATTGCAGTTGTTCCGGTCTTTGAGTCAGCAGGGCCGCACCATTGTGCTTGTGACCCACGATCCGGAGATTGCCGCGGTGACGCCGCGGCGGATCGAGATTCGTGACGGCAAGATTGCCACGAGGGTGGATACGACCCTGGCGGGGTTGGATCGGCTCCGAGGCCCCGAGTCGGGCATGGTTCAGAGCTCATGAGTATTTCCGGAAATCAACGGGAGGTGTTGCGGCATTCATCCGCTCAGTTGCCGGTTACCATTTTCGCCGGCATGCGCGAGATATGGGCGCACAAATTCCGGTCCTTGCTGACGATGCTGGGAATCATTCTCGGCGTGTCGAGCCTGGTCTCGATGTCCGCGCTTGTTTCAGGAATGGAGAAGGGCGCGCGCGAGGCGCTGATTGCGATTGGCGGTCTGGAAAAAGTCCGCGTCGAGCCTCAAGCGCTGCCGCCGGAGCAAAGGCATCTTGCGGACCAGGCGCCGGGAATCACGATGAATGATGTTCTGGCGCTTGAGAGCAGCGCGCCGCTGGTCACAGCGCTTTCCCCTGAGATGCGGCTTTCCGCAACCCTCAGTGCGAACGGGAAACGGTATCGGCCCTGGATTTGCACCGGGGTGTGGCCCGTGGCTCTCGATATGTACGAACATGTCATCGCCCACGGAAGGATGTTCAACGAAATAGATGATGAAATGGCCCGGAACGTCTGCGTCATCGGCACCGCCACACGCGATGAGCTTTGGGGTTCCCCCGAGAAAGCGGGTCGCGAAATCATTCCGATCGGGGAGACCGTGTTTATCAACGACACCCCATTCACGATTATTGGCATGTTTCAGCACTACGAGAGCGAGCAGGAACGCAAAATCCGTGAATACGAAAAGCAGCAGGGTGCTCTGAACCAGAAGGCTCCAGAGGGAGGCGTCACGCGGGACCGGGGTCGTGGCGGTCGCGGGCGAAGCCGCGGCGGCTTTGTTTTTGCGCTGAAAAACGCGACCGTATATCTGCCGATGAACACCGTATGGATGAAGTTCCGGTCTGGCGCCGCCTTCACGGGCGCCGGGGGGTCTTCTCCGTTTGGTGGCAGCGGCTCGGGCGGTTCCGTTGGTGATCCGCGGCTTTCCGGTCTCGAGATCCGGCTGGCGAGTTTCGATCAGTTGGCTGAGTCCTTGCAGCAGGCGCGCAATGTTCTGATGAACACCCACAAAGGCATCGAGGATTTCTCGTTTCGGACTCAGGAGGACTGGGCCGAGCAGATCAACATGTTCGTTCGAAACGCCCGGCTGAGCGGCGGGTTGATTGCGGGCATAAGCCTCCTGGTCGGCGGCATTGGGATCATGAACATCATGCTCGCGAGCATTTCCGAGCGTGTGCGGGAGATCGGAATAAGAAAATCGGTCGGGGCGTCCACGGGAGACATTTTTGTTCAGATTCTTGTGGAATCACTTGTGATCGCGGTTCTCGGCGGGCTGGCGGGCCTGGTCGCGTCGTTCGGATTGGTCAACCTGCTGGGATCCATGTCTCCGACGGAAAACGCCCCTGTTGTGACCGTCGGCGCCATGATCGTCGCTTTTTCCTTTAGTGTTCTTGTCGGGATCATGGCGGGCATATTTCCTGCCATCAAAGCCGCGCGCCTGAATCCGATCCAGGCTCTCAGGTATGAATAGAACGACGCCTGCTATATCCAAGGAATTCGCCGGGGCGGCGCGCATATGCGCCGCGATCTTCGGCTGCCCATCGGGATGATCATCGCCAACACCATTGCTGTGGGTCTGAAGGAGGTGTGGGCGCACAAGTTTCGCTCGCTGCTCACCATGCTCGGCATCATCCTCGGTGTCGCCAGCCTGGTTGGCATGGCCGCCATCATCAAGGGGATGGAGAATGGAATGAAAGAAACGATGATTGCGATGGGCGGCGCGGACAAAGTGCTTCTTGAGCAGCAGGAAGTGCCGGCTGAGCAGGAACATCTCAAAGACCAGGCGCCCGGCAGGACCTTTTCGGATGTCGTTGCATTGCAGAATAGCGCGCCACTCTTGCGCCTGATCTCGCCGGAAATGGAGATAGATGATGCGATTCTTTCGCGCGGCGAAAAAACCTCCAGCCCCTCCGAATGCGTCGGCGTGTCCCCGGCGGTGCTCGAAATGAACCTGCACACTCTGCGGCACGGGCGCTTCTTAACGGACCTGGATGAGGAGACGGCCAACCCTGTTTGTGTCATCGGCACCGGGATTCGCGATGATTTGTTCGGTTCTCCCGAGCAAACGGGGCGGGAAATTATTCCGCTGGGTGAGATCATTCTAATTAACGAGCAACCCTTTACAATCGTGGGGATGTTCCAGCATTACGAAGGTGAGCAGGAGCGAAAACTTCGCGAGCAGGCAGCCAAATCGCCGCAACAGGAGACCGGCCCGGCCCGGATGCGAGGATACGGCCGCAGGGGGGGGATGAGCGGATGGGCGTTTTACAGAAAGAACATGACGGTCTATATGCCTTTGAAAACCGCCTACGTGCGGTTCCGCGTCTCTGAAGACAAGGACGGCGTGCCGGATCCGCGTCTGAGCTCAATCGATTTGAAACTGCAGAACCTTGAGGAACTCGAGCCCGCCCTGCAGCAGGCGCGCAATGTCCTGATGATGACCCATCGCAGTATAGAGGATTTTGGCTTCCAGACTCAGGAAAACCGAATGGAGTCGATCACTGAGCAAATCCGCAACGCCCGGATGAGCGGCGGCATCATCGCGCTGATCAGCCTGATTGTCGGGGGGATTGGAATCATGAACATCATGCTTGCGAGCATCAACGAACGCATCCGCGAGATTGGCATCTGCAAGGCTGTGGGGGCGACAGGATTCGCGATCTTTGCACAAGTGCTCATCGAAAGCGTGGTGATTGCCCTTTTGGGGGCGGGACTGGGTGTGCTGGCTTCGTTCGGTTTTGTTCGGGTGCTTGAGAAGCTCAGCCCGACAGCAAATGCGCCTGTGGTTACCCCCGAGGCATTGATCGTGGCTGTGGTGTTCAGCGCCGCTGTTGGGGTAATTGCCGGGCTTTTCCCCGCCGTAAAAGCTGCAAGGTTGCATCCGATCCAGGCGCTCAGGTACGAGTAGCCCTTGGCAGCCTTCCGGGCGCGCCGGTTTATGCATCTGGCTACTGTTTGAATCCTCCATCCATTTGTAATTGTGCGGGAATCGTTGAAGCCGGGCGGCGGTTTTTTTAGGGCCGTTTTTTGGCGACACAAGTCGCCGAGTTTGGTAATTTACTCGATTGTTTGATGAGAGAAGAGGGCATAACAAACAGAGATTTCATCCGCATTGGGGGCGCTCGACAGCACAATCTCAAGGATCTGTCGCTGAACATCCCCAGGGGCAAGCTGGTGGTGATCACGGGTTTAAGCGGATCCGGCAAGTCTTCGCTCGCCTTTGACACCATATATGCCGAGGGGCAGCGGCGATACGTGGAGTCGCTCTCAGCCTACGCCCGGCAGTTTCTGGATCAGATGGAGAAGCCGGATGTGGACTTTATCGAGGGGCTGTCGCCGGCCATTGCCATCGAGCAACGCAGTTCCGGTTCAGGTCCGCGTTCCATTATCGCCACCACGACGGAGATTTACGATTACCTTCGACTGCTTTATGCGCATGTAGGCCAGCCCTTTTGTCCCGAAACGGGTGTTCCTATCATTCGCTACACGACTTCCGAGATTGTTGACCGGATTATGTCCCTGCCTGCGCGCACCCGTGTCATGTTGCTGGCGCCGGTAGTTCGCGAGGCGAAAGGCGAATTCCGGGACGTTGTGGAACGACTTTCCCGCGAGGGATTCGTGCGCGCGCGCATTGACGGGACCATTGTTGAGCTTGGCGCCGAGGCGCGCGTGAAGCTCGATCCCAAACAACGGCACACGATAGAAGCGGTTGTGGACCGGTTGGTGATTGATGACAAGATTCGGGTTCGCCTTGGGGACTCGGTTCAGACGGCTTTGAAGTGGGGCGAAGGGATCATGATCACGCTCCACCAACCGCCAGAAGCCGCATCGCAGCCCGGACCGGCATGGATTGAGACCACTCATTCGAACCGCAATCTGAGTCCGGCGACGGGCAAAAGCTACGATCCGTTGACGCCAAAGCATTTTTCATTCAACGCGCCTGTGGGAGCGTGTCCGGTGTGCCACGGGCTCGGGCAAAAGATGGTTTTCGACGAGGCATTAGTTGTGCCGGATCCTGAGAAGTCCCTCGAGGAGGGGGCGGTGCTGCCGTGGAGACGCGGCGGCAAGCGAATGATTGTTTATTACAAAGCCATGCTGCGGGCTGTGGCAGCGCATTACGGCCAGAGTCTGGAAACTCCGTACAAGGATCTTCCGGAATCGTTCAAGCAGGCGTTGATGTGTGGATCGGGCCAGACGCCGATTTCGTTTAGCTTCTTTCGCGCGGGAAAGATGAGCAAAATCGAGCGTCCGTTTGAGGGGGTAGTCCCGAATCTCGAGCGGCTTTACCAGGAGAGCGAAAGCGAATTCACGCGCAACAGACTTAAGAGCTTCATGGCCCCGCAGTTTTGCGATGCCTGCAATGGGCAACGGCTGAAGCCTGAGGTGCTGGCGGTGCGGCTTGGCGACGCTGCTGCGGGTGCGGAGCACGGGGCAACCGGGGAGCACGATGCGGTGGAAGGCGGTGAGGGCGGCCGGGCGGGTGGTGTCCAGGCGGCTGGGAAGCTGCCGCAAATGCCCGGGCTCTCGATCATGGACGTCTGCGCATTGTCCATTGACCAGGCGGAACGTTTTTTTCAACAGCTTACGCTCACGGATTTTCAGCAGAAGGTTGCCGGCGAAGTCATCCGGGAAATCCGATCGCGTCTCGGTTTTTTGAGGAATGTGGGGCTGGGTTATTTGAGCCTGAATCGCGAAAGCGGCACGCTCAGCGGTGGGGAAGCGCAGCGCATACGGCTTGCGACGCAGATCGGGGCCGCTTTGGTGGGGGTGCTTTACATCCTGGATGAGCCGAGCATCGGCCTTCACCAGAGGGACAATGCCCGTCTGCTTCGCACCCTTCGCGAACTGCGGGACCTGGGCAATACCGTGCTTGTGGTGGAACACGATGCGGACACGATTCAGGCAGCAGATTACATCCTTGACCTGGGGCCGGGCGCCGGCGTGCGGGGCGGCGAGTTGGTTGCCGCCGGCACGCTTTCCGAGGTCATGGCAAGCCCGCAATCCCTAACAGCAAAGTATCTGACGGGCGAGCTGTCCATCAACGTGCCGCGTCAGCGTGTGAAGCCGGATCGCGGATGGATCGAGGTGATCGGAGCGCGAGAAAACAACCTGAAGAACATTGATGCCCGCATCCCGTTTGGCACGTTGACATGCGTTACCGGCGTGAGCGGCTCCGGCAAGAGCACGCTGGTGGACGATATCCTGCGCAGGGGATTGTTTCGGAAGTTCTTCGGCTCGAAGGAGAAACCGGGCAGGCACACGGCCATTCGGGGTTTCGAGAACCTTGACAAAGTCATCGTCATCGATCAGACGCCCATCGGACGCACTCCGCGAAGCAATCCCGCCACTTACACGGGCATGTTCAACCATATTCGGGATCTGTTTGCGCGGCTCCCAGCAGCCCGCATCCGCGGATACGAATCCGGCCGGTTTAGCTTCAACGTGAAAGGCGGCCGCTGCGAGAAATGCCAGGGCGACGGCCTGATCAAGATCGAAATGCATTTCCTGCCGCCTGTCTATGTCACGTGCGAGGCCTGCAATGGCCGCCGCTACAACCGTGAGACGCTGGAGATAACCTACAAGGGCAACAATATTGCGGATGTCCTGGATATGACGGTGGACGAGGCAGTGACATTCTTCAGGGCCGTGCCCCAGTTGCATGACACACTGTTGACGCTCGCCGAGGTCGGCCTGGGCTACATCGGCCTGGGGCAGTCGGGAACCACCCTGAGCGGCGGCGAGGCCCAACGCGTGAAGCTGGCTGCGGAACTCAGCAGGAAAGCGACGGGCCGGACACTCTACATCCTCGACGAGCCCACCACCGGCCTGCACTTTCATGACGTGGCCAAGCTGCTCGAGGTGCTTTTCAAGCTGCGCGCGTCCGGCAACACGCTTGTCGTTATTGAGCACAACCTCGACGTGATAAAGACTGCGGACTGGATCATTGATCTCGGACCTGAAGGCGGAAGCGACGGCGGACATATCGTGGCCCAGGGCCCGCCGGAAGTGATAGCGGACACACCCAGGAGCTACACCGGCCAGCATCTCGCGCCCTTGCTTGCCGCGCGAAGATAGCGTGGACATCCGCGAGGATGGCGCTGCTGGGTGATTGAGTCGGGCAAAAGAACGCAAAGGTTGTATGGGCAATGGGCTGGCACTACACTTTTCAGTGTATGATGCTTCGTGAGGTGTCTTTGCTGCTCGCAGGGCTTTTCGCTTTGTCGTGTGCGGCTGGCCCATCTCCGGACACGCGGCAGCACCCGTGCCTTTTCATCACAGATCAGGATGGGCAGAGGGCACGAGCCGCTTCCAAAACAAACGACTCGTACAAC
Organism: uncultured Verrucomicrobiota bacterium; assembly: GCA_964401575.1. GTDB lineage: Bacteria > Verrucomicrobiota > Verrucomicrobiia > Limisphaerales > UBA8199 > CAYNZC01. Next base: position 87,954 of record CAYNZC010000002.1, on the reverse strand, counting down.
CAGTTGGCCAAAGCCGTCATTGACACCGCCGCCACCAACGACATTCCAGCCCTTCCCGTTCTCGAAACCAACTGGTGGATAGAGGCGCGCCACAGACCCTGGGCACAAACGTATCCGGAAATCTTCCATCACACATGGGTTCAACCCTGGAAGTGGGCCGATTTCGCCCGGACCTGTGCGCGGGCGGCGCTTCTTTCACAATCGGAAAAATATGCAGATAAGGGTCGGGAGGCGTTGCTGAAGCTTTCAGATTACTCATTCGAGTTCGAGCATTACGACGTAGGCATGAATTACACCGTTTGGACCACGGCGGCTCTTGAGGCCTACGATATCTTGTATGATCAATTCAGCGACGTGGAGCGCGGGCGGATCGACAGTTTTTTCCAGCGATACAGGGAGGCGGTGCGGAAAAACGACAATTACTGGGTGAAGCACGAGCCGGGCGGCAAGCTCAATAACCACTATGCCTGGCACAAGCTCGGAATCGCGATGACCGGCCTGTTTTACGGACAACCCGAGGACGTGGATTACGCACTGAAAGGTCCCAAGGGTGTTTATGAGATGATGAACCAGGGGTTTCGGGACGATGGTCTTTGGCTGGAAGGATCGATCCCTTATCAGTTTGCCGAAACCACACCTCTTGTGATCATGGCGCAACTCCTTGAGAATGCCGGCTACCCGGAAAGTCTTTTCAGCTATCGAAACAATCAAAGTATCGGGTTGAAGGACACCTACAAAGCCCTGGTGCGCCTTCTCCTTCCTGACCGCACCCTGCCGACCATCGGGGATTGCTATGCGCGCCGTCCGCATGTCGCAGAGGGGCCGGACTGGGAGGTGTTGTATCGGCGCTTCCGCGAGCCGGCTTGCGGATGGCTGATCCGTGACCGGGGCATTCGAGCGCCGACGGCGTTGTTCTGGGGCCGGCCGGAGCTGCCGCAGGTGGTGGCACCTGTGCAAGTTAGCGGGCACTGGCCTGAAATGGGCTACGTCGCTCTGCGCTCCAACGAAGGAACCGGCTACTGGTCCGGAGCAGGATGGACCGTGTTTGCGACTTATTCCGGACAAACCGTCCATGAACATGCGGATAAACTTTCCATCATTCTGTATGCGGACGGTCATCTCTGGCTTCCGGACCGTGAGGCCAGGACGTCTGCGGAGCACGCATTCTCCGCCAGCACACAAGGAGTCCTAAATCGCCAGACGCTCGGGCACAACACGCTTCTCGTTAATGGTCTGAGCCAGACCTCCGTTGGCCACAGGCTCGATTTTCTGGGATTCACCAACACCGGCAGCCTAAAACAGGTTTCCATTGGTGATTTGAACGGCAGACTTTACAGAGGCGTGCGGCAGTTGCGAACCGTGGCTGTGACAAAGGATTTCGTGCTGGATTTTTTCCAGGCAGCCTCTGATGCACCGAGCGAGTTTGCGTGGCTGACCCATGTTGACGGTGAGCGCATCGGCGGCTCCCCGGCGCCGCGCGAACCCGTTTCCTTGCCCAAAGATGCGCCGTGGTCTTATTTGCGTAACCCCAGAGCGGTGGTCGCATCCGGTCCTGCATGGGAAGCCTTCCGCGTGCCTGCCGGTGGCGGGCAGGGGACATCCGGGGTCAGCTCGGTTAGCCGCCCCTTTTTCAGAATGGATCTGCAATCCGACGCACCGATGGATGTGATCCAATGTGCGTTTCCAAAAGACGACTCCGCATCCCCTGAACTCATGCCGATGCGGATTTTTAAGCGGCATGGAACCAGCGCCTGGTTTGCGGCGGTTTATCGGACTGGGGATCAGCCTCCGGAAAGCTGTTCATTGTCCGTTCGGCGCGGCGCGACTGGCTGGTCCATTATGGTTGGAAGAAACGGGCAATGTTTCGAAATTCCATCTCTCCAGGAAGATTGATTTTTCAGGATGTGACCCTCAGGATTGATTTTGTGGGGGATGGCGCGGATCGGTTGTTCGTGTTCCCGCAGATCGTGTGGTCAAAAAATCAGGATGAATCGTGAATGCCAGGCTCAAACACTTGCTCGCAAGACTCGATGGGACGCTTGATTCGGACCGGGAGGGGCAGATCGAGGAGTTGCATCGCCGCGCGCTGTCCTGGGAGCCGGTGCCCCGGCTTCCGTTGATCACCAGTTACCCTGCGCCAATCGGCGAATTTGCGCCATATCCACACGCCGAAACGATTGATGATCCCGAAAAGATGTTATTCAACGAGCTCGTCTCTGCCTGGGGGACGAGCATTGTGCATCGCTCGGTGGTTGGCGACGATTTGCCGTGCACCATTCGCGCGAACTTCGGGACGGTTCTCATTGCCTCTCTGTTCGGGGCAACGATCGAGCAGGTGGAACAGAACCCTCCGTGGGCCGTCGGCTTCGAATCGCGTGAGCAGTTCCAGGCCGCCATGGAACGCGACCCGCTTGATTTCTCGAAGGGTTGGTGCCCGCGGGTGATTGAGCGGTATGAGTATTACCGCGAAGTTCTTGACCGGTACCCATGTCTGCTAAACGCCGTTAAGCGGGTGCTTCCGGATCTGCAAGGGCCAATGGACACGCTGGAAATGCTTCGTGGCAGCGGTCTTTACACGGATCTTATGGAAGACCCTGAATTTGTGGGTGCGGCGCTCTCCAAAATTGCTGCGGCGCAGGTGGGTTTTGCCCGCCGGCTCCGGCCGCTTCTCAATGACGCATCGGATGGTTGGTCGCATCAGCATGGGTTCATGATCCGGGGGCAGATACTCATCCGCGTGGACTCTGCGATCACCGTTTCACCCGGCATGTACCGCGACCAAATTGCTCCGCACGATGCCTCGGTGCTGGCCGAACTTGGCGGAGGTGGTTTGCATTCGTGCGGCAACATCGACCGGCATGTATCAGAGTATCTTTCGGTTCCCGCCGTCCGGTGTCTGGACCTGGGCCAGCCCGAGATGAACAATCTTAACCGGCTTTATGAGCTGGCCAGGGAAAAGGGTGTCGCCCTTTTGCGGTTAAGTGTGCCCCGGGAGCAATTAATCACCGGTTCCGTGGCGCGGCGCTTCCCTACGGGTGTTTCTCTTCTGTACCAGGCATCATCCGTCGAGGATGCCCGCGAAGTGGTTTCGGCATACCAAAGAGCATGCAATCCATGAAAGCCAAGTTCCGCCTCTGGATGCTGTTTGTGTGGGTCGTGGGATGGAGCATTTCCAGTCAGACGGCCTACGCCGGGGAACACTGCGCTCCCAATGTTCTGTTTATCACGGCGGACGACCTTGCGGCGACACTCGGCTGCTACGGCCATCCGGTCGTCAAATCCCCAAACATCGACCGTCTTGCCGCTCGCGGCGTTCGATTCGATCGCGCCTACTGTCAATATCCGCTCTGCAATCCCTCGCGAGCATCCGTCCTGACTGGTCGCAGGCCGGACGACATCCGTGTCATGAACAATGCGCCACACTTTCGGGACACGTTTCCGGGAATTGTGACCTTGCCACAGGCGTTCCGGCAGAATGGCTACTATTCGGCGCGCTCCGGGAAAATCTTCCATGCGGGCGTGCCCATGGATATCGGCAGGGAGGGGTTGGACGATCCGCCCTCGTGGGATTTTGCGATCAACCCCAGCGGAGCGGACAAGATGCTGGAAGCTTCGCTTGTGAACTTTACTCCCAAGAGAAGCCTTGGAAGCTGCCTGTGCTATGCGATTGCCGACGGGCCTTCCGGGGAGCAAACCGACGGTCGGGTCGCTACCGAAGCCATCAAACTTATGGAGCAGAACCGTGACCGGCGATTTTTTATTGCGGTCGGATTTTACAGACCGCATTCACCGCACATTGCGCCAAAGAAATACTTCGACCTGTACCCGATCGAGAAGATCCAGGCGCCAGCGTATTCCACCAACGACCTCCAGGACATACCCGCCCCGGCGTTGTTTATGAGGCCGGCGCATTGGGGGGCAAGCGAGCGGGAGCAGCGTGAAGTGATTCGAGGCTATTATGCCACCGTAAGCTTTATGGATGAGCAGGTTGGCCGCTTGCTGGATGCCTTGGACCGGCTTAACCTCGCAGGCAAAACGATTGTCGTTTTCTGGGGAGACAACGGCTACCTTCTCGGGCAGCACGGACAATGGATGAAAACGATGCTGTTCGAGGAAGCCGTGCGTGTGCCCCTTGTGTTTGCCGGGCCGGGAATAGCTCGCGGCAGAAAATGCTCGCGCGTGGTGGAACTGCTTGATCTCTTCCCCACTTTGACAGATCTCTGCGGAGTTCAATCACCGCAGAATCTGCAAGGGAAGAGCCTAAGGCCATTGCTCGTGAAGCCCTCGGCGCCCTGGACGGACGCCGCATACAGCCAGGTCCTGAGGCTCGCGGACAAACAGCGTCCGCGAGGCGACAGCGTGCGAACCTCGCGCTGGCGCTATACAGAGTGGGAAAAGGGGTTGGCCGGGCGCGAGCTTTACGATCACAAAAAGGACCCGCAGGAGCTTAGAAATCTTGCGGAAGATCCGAAACATGCCAGTTTCCTGCGTGAAATGCAGGATCTGCTCAGGAAAAGACAATGACTTATGATGGGGCAAGGTAAATGGCGGCTGACAGCAACGCGGTTTCTTTGCGCGGCTTTTATTGTCGGTGGGGCGCTGCATGAAGCCGCGATGGCGGCCGAGTCATCACCACCGGCCGGACCGCTCACGCTCACAAACTTGTGGACGCTCATTATCAAAGGACACAGTGACTGTGTTCCGGCAGTCGCCTCCAATGGGACTATCTACCTGCCTAACTTCGACGGCAAACTATGGGCCGCAAACCCCGATGGCACACGGCGGTGGGTTTTTGAAACACGAAAAGTAGGCAGAACAAATATCGAAATCAAATCATCCCCGGCGATTGGCGCGGACGGCACGGTTTTCTTCGGTTGCCGAGATGAGCGGGTCTATGCCGTCACTCCCGGGGGCGCAGTTGCCTGGGCCTACAAGACAGGCGGTTGGGTGGACAGTTCTCCCGCAATCGGGTCGGACGGTTCCGTCTATGTCGGTTCCTGGGATAAGAACCTGTACGCGTTCACGGGATCGGGGACGAAGAAATGGCAATTCGCAACGGGTGGCGAAATCACATCCTCGCCGTCCGTGGGCGGGGATGGCCTGATTTATTTCGGTTCACACGATGGCAAATTTTACGCCATTAAGAGCGATGGAACGAAAGCATGGGATTACACTGCGGGCGCTTCAATTTTGTCATCTGCCGCGATTGATGCGGATGGGACGCTTTATTTCACCTCGGTGGATGGCAATTTCCACGCGCTGGCTTCCGGCGGGTTGGTGAAATGGAAGCTGAAAACTGGGGGCGCCACCGAGTCATCTCCGGTCATCGGGCAGGACGGCAGTGTTTTCGTCGGCGTGAACAAGGAGATCTGGCGCATTTCGCGGGAAGGCAGAAAGGTGTGGAGCCACCCCGCCACCTATGACGCATATCAGCAACCGATCCACTCAACGCCCTGCGCCCTCGAAGATGGATCCCTGATCGCGGTGTCAGGCTATGGACTGCTTGCCGCGTATAATCAGAAGCCGGCGATGACCTGGAGATACTACCTTTATGGTTTCGGCTCGGGCGGTCCGGCGATTGCCAGCGACGGCACCATCTATGTGGCTGCCGGATTGCCGGGTGTCGGCAGGGCCATCGTCGCTTTGTCCAACACTGTTGGCATGGCACGATCCCCCTGGCCGGCATTCCGGGGCCCGTGTGGTGACGGTCGGGCAAGATAAATTGCCATTCCCGGCAGGAACGGTTTTCACCTCGCCCCCAAAGTCTCACATCCATCGTTGTGCCGCTGTCATACGCGCGCTTTGACTTTTGGCTTTTCTCGCTGGTTTTCCCGTGCATCATGTTGCCCAGGATTAATTTCAAAATAAGAATCAATGAAATACGGACTCAATTTAGCAGATAACGGAAACATGGACCTGATCTCCCTCGGCGCGCTTGTGCACCGGTTGGATCCCGGCATCATTCCTTTTCGCAAGGCGCACGAGTGCCAGATTCACGTGAGCGGCGGCGAGTTTAATGTTGCGGCAAATCTTGCGGACTGCTTCCGGATGAAGACCGGGATTGCCACTGCGATGGTGGACTATCCAATCGGCGAACTGATCGCGGAGCGCGTGAGGGCAATGGGCGTCATGCCGACCTATAAGACCTTCAAACACGATGGGGTGCACGGGCCGAACATGGCCACCGTGTATAGCGATCGAGGGCAGGGTGTTCGCGCTCCGGTGGTTTTCTACAATCGCTGCAACGAAGCGGCCGCCCAGCTCAAGCCCGGTGATTTTGATTGGAGCCGCATTTTTGCGGGCGGTGTGCGCTGGTTCCATAGCGGCGGAATTTTTGCCGCGCTCTCGCCAACGACTGCGGAAGTCATTATCGAGGGCATGCAGGCGGCCAAGGCCGCCGGGGCGGTGGTGTCCTTTGACCTGAACTATCGTGCGAAGCTATGGAACATTTCCGGCGGACACGCCCGGGCGGTTTCGGTGCTCGACCGAATTGTTAAGAACGTGGACGTGCTGGTTGGCAACGAGGAGGATCTCCAGTTAGGCCTTGGCATCCCGGGACCGGAAGTAGCCGCCAAGTCGAAGCTCGATCCCAGCGCGTTTATCGGGATGATCGACAAGGTCACCCGGAAACACCCGCAAGTCAAAATAGTAGCCACCACGCTGCGAGAGGTGCATTCCACGAACCGGCACAGTTGGAGCGCCGTCGCATGGATCAACGGCAAGAGCTACCAGGCGCCAACGGCGGAGCTTGATGTGCTGGACCGTGTTGGCGGTGGCGATGGTTTCGCATCCGGTTTCTTTTATGGTCTGCTGACAGGCGCGAGCGAGCAGGAGGCGGTGAATCTTGGCTGGGCTCACGGCGCGTTGCTGACGACCTTCCCTGGCGACACCACCATGGCGACCCTCGAACAGGTGAAGAGCTTTGCCAAGGGCGGTTCCGCGCGGATCCAGCGGTAAGCTGGCATCATCTCGCCTGGAATTCGTGCGTTACTGTACGGGCATCCAAGGCGTATGCATGAGAGAACGGGGATCACCTCATCCCCGTTCGAAATCAACTAACGCTTCGCCGGCGCCGTTGTAGAATTCTCAGTCGGGGCGGGGACCGCTTCCACTCTCAACCGAAAAGTTTTAGGTTTTTCGGTTCCCCTGCCGGGGTTTCTCACTGGAAAACTGAAATCTCGTTTTCCGTGGGCCGGTCGGGAGACGATCCATCCCCCATTCTCGGCCAATGTTTGCCCCTCCCCGGCAGGTTTACCTTCTTTGTCGAACAACTGCAGACGCACGTTCCATTTCGACTTAGGCCACTCAACGATTTGCGCTTGCAGGACGGCCTCAGCGTTCGTTGCGATTACCTTGAGCCACTCGGCGCGCAACATGCCGGTGTAATCCACCGAACTTAGACCGAAGTAGAGCGGGAGTTCGATGTTTTCTTCGAGCTCCCCGTCCTGCTCCGCCCAAAGCGTTTCAACGCTCAGGCGGAAGCGCCTGCCCGGACCAAAAGCCTCCTCGCCGAGATTGAATTCGAGCCCGGACGCTTCATCCTTCCATTGCCGTTTGGGCGGGCGCTGACCGGAATTCTTGAGGGTGCGATCGAGTTGTTTGATCGTGTCACCACCGTCGGTCAGGATTTCCAAACGGAAGCGCCATGCTGCGTGAGGCCAGGGATCATATCGCAAATGTGCCAAAGCCTTTCCACCCGGCAGAAACTCCAACCACGAACCCGGCTTGAACTCCGGCATTGGCCGCTTTTCCATTCCCGTGACGAATGCCATTGGCAAGGACATGTCCCATTCAAGCAGGATGGGAGTATTCGTTTGGATGCTGCCTTCAACGGCATTGGCTTTGTCCGTCCGTCGAACCGCCTGGGGAAAGAGCCTCATCATCTCCCCCCAGTTTTCGGCCGCAATCAAGTTCGAGATCGTCACGGTGGTTGCATTAACGCTGCTTTCAGAGGGCTGAGTGTCATTGCGCACCAACGCGCTCGGTGGCCGTTGCACTTTCCAGCCCTGCACTCGTTTCCACGTCAACTCGATCCTTTCATCCGGTGACGCCGCGCTCCGAACAATGAGTAATCCAACGTGACCCTCGACCGTACGATAAATAAACGGAAAAGAATTGGTGAACGAATACACCGCCTCGAATTGGTTGCGCTGCCATTGCGTGGGGTAGTTCTCCATCCCCGAGCGCTCGAATTCCTCCAATGCCGACAGAACCCTCTCGGGGGTGGTTTGTTCACCATCGCGAGTTGGGACAAACTTGATGCCTTCCGAGTGCACCTCCCACATCTTCTCACCCAAAACAACGGATAGGTCGAATTTGTTCGATCGCACCCAATCCCATGGCGCCATGTCTGAGCGAATAGCCAGGCGGGAAGGCATATGCTCCTTCCTGCCCGTAGCGAGTTGCACATACACGATGTCGCGCCACTCACTACGACGCAGAACCACGGTGTTGGTCGGGCCGAAAGACATTCCGGCGCTGTTAACAGGATCCGGTTCTATGCGCGTAAAGTTAATGGAATCCAATGCCTGCAGCGGGGGAACGTTGGGCTTTGTCGCAATCCCGGCGATGGCGGCCCAACACAGTGGGATGCGGTACAATTCGTAGGTGATTACATTTTGCTCCTGCCATCCTTCTATCAGAGCACAGATTCGCGCCTCATTTTTTCTCCCGTAATCTGTTCTGCAGATGGAAGCCGGTTCATGCCGGCCCTCTTCCAATCTCGCAATCAGCCTGACGGCGAATTGGTCAGGAGGCACCTCATGAAACAATTTCAGGCAGGTAGTGTTTGTGTCGCCGGAGCGCACCAACTGCAACTTCCCGCCGGTATCGTTGCTCAGCAGTTTGCCCACCTTGTCCCATGTGGCCACTCGTGTCCAATCGCCGTCCGCTTCGGCCATTCTACAGGTTAGTTTTTCCGGAGCACTCTTATAGCCCACAAGAGCCACCTGCCCGGACAATTGCGCGCCCTTGAACAGTTCGTGCCTGGAGACCGACTGGGGCTGAGGGTCGAACATGGGCAGAAAATCCCGTTCTGCGCCCGATTTTCGGTTATCCTTGATCAAAACCGCGAACTCAATCTGACTTTCTCCAGAGCGGCAGAATCCCGATAGGTCCCCCAGCCGGTCCCCTGGCGGGTCTTTCAGCAGCGTCCCATCAGGACTCCACCACCTCATGCCTGTGCGGGGAGTGCTTGTGAGAGCCACAACCTCGAAAAGAGCCTCGCTGTGTGCGCCTTGTGTAGCCCCGGGCGAGTTTGGTGTTCCCTTTGATCCAAGCGGATGAATTCCAATGAAACTGGCGTATTCGAAGCCGTGTTGCCGTGCCAGGGCGCTCGCCTTGCCAAACCATTCGTTTTGTTGAGCCACAGTGATCTGGTCGGATGTGACGGCGAGCTCCAAAACTGTGTTTGGCCGATCCGGCACTGCTCGCAACAAGCTCCCTACCGCATCCCACCTGGTCGGCTTGCCTTCAAACGTCAGCGTGTTCCTATCCGCCACAAGCCGCACGAACTTGCGGTTGCTTCCTCGAGCAGTGGATGCTGCGCTCTCACCGCCTCCATCGATCAACGACTTCAGTTCCGCGTAATCGCGCATGAACGCACTGAACCTTCCCCCGAGGGCGGCCTCGCGCTCATTTTTCGAAAGCCGGGAGGCTCGCGCCGTGTCCCGCATTCTTTCCGCCGTTTCTTCCAGGGAATGCAGGAGGTTTGTCACCCGCAGGAACACACTCGCTCTTTGAATCCCCCAGTCTTGAGCCGCGGGTGCGGGTGACCGGTTTTTCCCCTGCAATGCGTCGCACAGTTCATTGATGTGGTTGAATGTATCGGCCTGCTCCGACAGGCGCTTGGCGGCGGAAGCGGCCTCCATCTTTGCGGCAGACGCGTCCAATCCGGCGAGGGCGGCACGCAAGTGGGAGTTTGGTATGCTGGAGGGCCACGCTCCGGGGGCAGCAGACTGCGCACCCGGATGCAAACGAGGTTCCGGCGGACGTTCCGAAAGCATGCCCACGACAAAGAATAACAGCCAGATCGTCATATTAATCCCGCCCACAATGAAAGCGGAGTGGCCGAGCCTTGTGTTTCTCGCGCCCAGCCCCATGAGGATTGCCAGCATGGCCGTAAACGCGGTCATCCACAGGGTGAACTCCTGGCCTTTCGGGGTCAGCGAGGGCACAAGCCACGGTGCAAGCCAGTAAAAGACGGTTGGAATCAAACCGCTCAGAATCGCGCATAGGATTGCGGCGAGAGCCAGCTCGCGTTGGTGATGCAGGTTTCTCCTCGAGAAACCCGAATCGGGAATGCCGAGGTTCGGGGCGGGCCACCAGCCGGCGAGCGTCAAAAGGCAAATGGCCGTTCCGAACAGGCACACGAATGTTAATGGCAAACGAAGGGAATCAGGCAGACTCGTAAGCCCGGCGGTGAACATGATGGTGAATACCGTGATTCCGAGGGCAATGATTCCCGCTTCCAAGGCGTTTGGGGTTCGCGCGTTCGTGGAGCCCGGTCCGGACCCCGATGGCCACGGTGGGGCGGGAAGTTGATCCAGGTTTCGGGCCGCCCGAAGGTTCCGGTAACCGGCGATTCCAAAGCCGCAGGCGGCTACGATGCTGAGCACCGGGAGGGCGCGGGCGGCGCCGCTCAGGTTGGCAGCCTCGACGATCGCAGCCAGCAGGAAACACACGGCAGCGACAAAGAACCATTCCGCCTTGATTTCGTGACGCCGACGTTGAGTCGCGACACGTGGATCCAAACTGGGCGTGGATGCGGAACTCGCCGGATGAGCGGTGATGCTCTCAACATCCGTTTTCACCTGGCTGGCCTGCTGGTAGCGCCTTGCCGGTTCCTTTTCGAGTGCGTGCAAGACGACCTCATCCAGCCGTACATCCACCTGAACCTTCTTTGACGGCGGTTGGAATTTCCCGAGCGGCAGTTCGCCTGTGAGCAGCTCGTAGAACACGACACCCAGCGAGTAGATGTCTGCGCGGTGGTCAACCGACTGCGGTTGTTCCACCTGTTCCGGCGCCATGTAATGCGGCGTTCCCAGAACATCCTTTGCGCCGGTCAAGGATGACTTTCCCGCCGGCAGACCTACAATCTTGGCGATGCCGAAGTCGGTGATTTTGACCCGGCCTTTCTTGTCGAGCAGCACGTTCTCCGGCTTGATATCCCTGTGGACAACGCCTTCGTTATGGGCGAATTGGAGAGCTTCACAGATTTGGGGAACGATCGCCAGCGCCTGCTCGGGTGTGAGCCGGCCCGCTTGCTCGACCTGCCGCAAATTCGAGCCGTCCACAAATTCCATGAGCAGGTAGGGCTGGCCGCCTGCTTGTCCGTAATCGTGAACAGCGACGATATGGGGATGGTTCAGCCGCGCCAACGCTCGGGCCTCGCGGTTGAAACGCTCCGCAAAACCGGCATCGTCGGCAGCGCCGGGAGGCAGGATTTTAAGTGCCACAAACCGGTCGAGCGCCGGCTGCCGCGCTTTATACACGGCGCCCATTCCGCCTTTTCCTATGAGCTCGAGAATTTCCAGTTGCGGGAATAACCTCCTGAGCTCTTCGACGGGTGGCGGCACAAAACCGTGTTCCCTACCGGGGTTTCCCGGCTCAGTTCCGGTGTTGAAGCCGGACTTGATCAGGCATTCAGGGCACAATCCGAGCGGCGTGCCTGTCGGCAACGGTTTCCGGCAGCTCGGACAGATTCGCTTCGTTTCCATAACTTCAGTCTTCTACCCTTTACTTAGGAAACCGCGGCGGAAGGTTGCGTGGAAAATGCGGTCGCAATTTCAGGACAGCATCGCAAAAAAGTGGCGCAGTTCCTCATCCACGTCGCCGGGCGAGGCCACGGTTTGGGCGATTTCATGCCGGAGCAAGTCCCGGTAGCGCTGGCGCAAGCGATGGACGGCGGACTTCACGGTGCCCTCTGCCACGCCGAGTCCGACTGCTAGTTTCGCGTAAGGCTGGGCCGCGCGTTCGCCTACGAGGCAGGGATGCAGTGCGGCAAACAGTTCCGCCTTGCCCTCCTGTTCGTATTCGGCTTGCAAACGGCTGAGAACTTCCTCGAGCACCGTCAATGCCCAGCGACGCTCGAAGCTGCGTTCGGGCGTAACGGGGTCGGACGGTTCCACGCCGTAGCGCGTTTCAGCAGTGTCAAATTGCAGCGGCACCAGCGGCACACCGCCGCCACGCTTTTGCGCGCGCGCCTTGTCCCATTCGTCCGACAGGAAATGATTCATTGCAGAAAGCAGAAAGGAGCGGAAACGGCCTCTGTTTTGATCGGCATCGCCCACCCAGTTCTTCTCCAGCAGTCGCTCGAAGAAGGCCTGTGTCAGATCCTGAGCGTCCTCGGGCGAATGCCCCCGCCGTCGGACATATGTGTAAAGCGGATACCAATACGTTTCGCACAAGCGGGACAGCGCTTCGCGGGCCCGGGTCGTGTCGCTGCGCCCGGCAGTCAGCACAAGCGTCCAGCGGGTGGGAGCGAACTCCGCCCGTTCGGAACCGTCCGGCCAGGATGTTGAGGAAGTCGTTTGCAACTCTGGTGTGCTTGCGATGATTAACCAATATGACATCCGGCGCAAGGAAAGGGTAAGCCCTTTGAAGCGAGTATGACGGGGGGGATTGACAACTCCATATGCTGCTCCTTGGCTCATGCATGAACAAAAAATCGAAACCGACAAACCGACCCGAACCCGCAGCGCCACGAAAATGGCGACCGCCGCTGGAAGAGTGGCAGAAACAATTCCCGGAGATGTGCCCGGAGAGGCAGGCGCAGATCAAGGCGGACGTGCGTCGGCACCGGGTCAACAAGGGGTTAACGCCCGAGCCGCCGATTGGATCGAGCGTGTCCGACAAAGAACTCATGGAATTGGTCGCAGGAACCAGTCCGGCGATGGGCCGGTTCTTCTCTATCCCACCGTTCCCTTGCGAGTTCGGCAGTATATCAGGACCCGCGTGCTCGGCTCATTCATGCGCGGTGATGTGCGCTGACCGGCCAGTGAAAACAATGGCCTTTGCTCACGAAGTCGGCATAGTATGGATTATGCAAACGCTCATTCGCATTGTGACAGTATGGGTTCTGTTCGTTGGCGCGTTCGCGTTTCGGTCGGGGGCAGGCGTCCAATCGCCTCCCAACATCCTCTTCTGCTTTGCCGATGACTGGGGACGCTATGCCGGCATCTACGCCGGCTTGGAGGATCGGCCATCTCCGAATCAGGTCGTGCGCACGCCGAACATCGATCGAGTCGCGCGCGAAGGTGTGCTTTTTAAGAACGCTTATGTGACAGCTCCGAGTTGCACGCCGTGCCGGAGTTCGGTTCTATCCGGACAGTATTTCTGGAGAACCCGTCGTGGGGCGATTCTGCGAAACGCCCAGTGGGACAGCAGCATACCGAGCTACCCGTTGCTGTTGCGCGAGGCGGGTTACCACATTGGGAAAAGCTACAAAGTTTGGAGCCCGGGTACGCCGGTAGATGCGCCGTACGGCAGGCAGGAGCATGCCTATGAAAGCGCCGGGCGGGAGTTCAACAACTTTAGTGAAAACGTCACTCGCATGGTGCGCGAAGGGATGAGTTTCACAGAGGCCAGGAACAGCCTCCTGGATCAGGTTCGTCGAAATTTTGCCGACTTTCTCGCCGCGCGCAAACAGGGGCAACCCTTCTGTTTCTGGTTCGGACCGACGCTGACGCACCGTGAATATGAGAAAGGTTCAGGCAAGGCGTTGTGGGGTATCGAGGCGGATTCTTTGAAAGGCAAGCTGCCGGCATTTATGCCAGATGTGGCGGAAGTGCGAGCCGACTACGCGGATTACCTCGGTGAAGTTCAGGCATGGGATGCTGGAATCGGCGTCCTGCTCCGAGAACTGGAGTCGGCGGGCGAACTTGACCGGACGATTGTGGTTCTTAGCGGCGATCATGGCATGCCCGGTGTTCCGGGTGGAAAGTGCAATCTGTACGACTATGGTGTTGCCGTCGCCCTGATGGCCCGCGGCCCGGGAATTAAAGCCGGCCGTGTCGTTGATGATTTTGTCAACCTCATGGACCTCGCGCCCACCTTTCTCGACCTGGGTGGTGTGAGGCCGCCAAGTGTGATGACCGGACGCAGCTTTGCTGACGTATTGCACTCCCCAAAATCCGGACAGGTTGATCCCGGGCGCACGTGGGTTGTCACGGGGCGCGAGCGTCACGTGGATACCGCGCGTCCCGGGAATCTGCCGTATCCGCAACGCGCGCTGCGCACGAAAGATTTCCTGTACGTTCGGAATTTCGCGCCTGACAGGTGGCCTGTGGGCAGTCCCGGATTTGAGTTGGATGCCGATGCGCCATCCCTTGAGATGGTCGAAAGAGTGACTCGCGCGACTTTCGCCGACTTTGACGCCAGCCCGACAAAAGCGTGGCTGTTCGCGCAACGCAAGAGTCCTCAATGGGAGTGGCATTACAACTACGCCTTCGGCAAGCGTCCCGGCGAGGAGTTATATGACCTGCGAAAGGATCCCGACCAGGTGAAGAACCGCGCCACGGACCCGGCCTATGCGAAAATACGAAAAGAGCTCTCGGAGCGTCTCATGAAGGTGCTCACCGAGACACAGGATCCAAGAGTGATTGGCGATGGCCTGACCTTTGAACGCCCGCCCTACACGGATGTGGAAGCTCCAGCCGGGGCCAAAAAAGGAAAGAAGTCTCGCGGGCAGGAATGATGGGGGGCGGATAATGCCGTGCTGGTGGCCATGAGGAGCCCGATGGGGCGACGGGTCTTTTTCTTTCATGTTTGAAAGTTCTTTTCTAACTTGCAGTTATGAGCTCGGAAGAAACCAACTCACTGATTGAACAGAGGAAAGCCAAGCTGGCGGCTTTGCGCGCCAAAGGCATTGACCCGTTCAAGAACAAATTTGTCCCGGATGAAACCTGTGCGAACGCCCGTGCGAACTATGTCGAGGGCCGCCAGACGCGGATTGCGGGCCGCGTTACGGCCCATCGCGATATGGGCAAGAGCATGTTTGTCGATGTGCGGGATCAATCGGGCCGGCTGCAAGTTTACGCACAGAAAAACGTCCTCGGAGAGGAGAGCTTCGATATCTTCCGGCACATTGACCTTGGGGATTTCATCGGAGTGGATGGCACGCTCTTCACGACCAAGACCGGTGAGATCTCCGTGAAGGCCGCCTCGTTTACCATCCTCGCCAAAGCGCTGAGGCCGCCCCCGGAGAAGTGGCATGGACTTGCAGACACCGAAATCCGCTATCGTCAGCGTTACCTCGATCTCATGGCGAACCCGGATGTCAAAGAGGTGCTGCTCAAGCGCAGCGAAATCATTCGCGAGGTGCGGAGTTTTTTGCACCAGCGCGGCTACGTCGAGGTGGAGACGCCCATGATGCAGGCCATTCCGGGCGGCGCTGCGGCGCGTCCATTCGTTACGCATCATAATGCCCTCGGGTGCGATTTCTACCTTCGCATCGCCCTGGAGCTGTATCTCAAACGGCTCCTGGTCGGCGGCGTGGACAGGGTATTTGAGATCGGGCGCAACTTTCGGAATGAAGGCCTTTCCCGGCGGCATAACCCGGAGTTCACCATGCTCGAGGCCTATCACGCCTTTGGCGACTACCAGACAATGATGGAACTGGTTCAGTCCATGGTCTGTCATGTCGCTCAAAAAGTTTTGGGCACCCTTCACGTCGGGCACAAGGATGCGGAAGGCAAAGTGACCCGCACGATTGACCTTACACCTCCGTGGCGCGTGGTGAAGTACAAGGACATCCTGCGGGAGCGCGCGGGCGCCGAGTGGTTTGATATCGCGCCGGAGGAGCGCCGCCGCCGCGCGGTCGAGCTTGGGGCCGAGATCGCCAAAGAACACGAGGACTTTGAGGTCACGCAGGCCGTGTTTGAGAAGCTCATCGAGCCAACGCTGATTCATCCGACCTTTGTGACTCATGTGCCGAAACAGCTCATCCCGCTGGCCAAGCTTTCCCCGGAAGATCCGGACACGGTGGAGGTTTTCGAGTGCTGCATCAACGGCCAGGAAATCGCTCCGGCCTACACAGAGCAAAACGATCCGATGGAGCAGCGGGAGCGCCTGGAGCACCAGGCGGGGGGAGAACAGCAGAAGCTCGACGAGGATTTTCTCTGCGCTTTGGAGCATGGCATGCCGCCTGCCGGAGGCATGGGCATGGGCATTGATCGTCTGTGCATGATGCTCCTGGGCCAGGAAAGCATTCGGGATGTCATTCTGTTCCCGCAGCTTAAACCGAAGTAAGACCTGCCGGCTGGCCCAAAAACCAGCCGCTCGACCGGCTTTAGGCAGTCTGTCGGACTCTGTGGCCGGAAAAAAGGCTGGCGGACGGGGTCACATACTTATGCTAGATGCCCGGGCTTGCCCCGGCGGCAAAAAGGAACCAAATTACAGTGTAGAAAGTTATGTACAAACTCAGGAATCGAGATAAGGCCTTTACGCTGATTGAGCTGCTGGTGGTTATTGCAATCATCGCCATTCTGGCCTCGATGTTGCTCCCAGCCTTGTCGCGAGCCAAGAAAAAGGCACAGCAAAGCCATTGCATGAGCAATCTCAAGCAGGTGGCTTTGTCAATGTCAATGTACACGAGTGATAACCTGGATTCTCTTCCGGGACCTTGCTGGACGGGTTTTTTCTTCACCTATCAGGCCGGCAACAGCGATCCCAAGAACCGCTATAACGGGTCGCTGGCCGCCTACCTGACCACCTATCTAGGCATCCGGCCGCCGGACAGCCTCCTCCGCACCGCCAAAGTGACCATTTGCCCCGCATCATTCCCAATTCTGCCAAAAGTCGAGCCAAATCCGCCTTTGGCCGTTCCAATTTGCTATTTCACTTCCAGCAGTGTCTGGAACGATGCCGAGGGTGTGAACATCATACAGTGGCCGCTTGGCAGGCCGAGCAGCGCTTCTGAGGGGTATCAGCCCAGTAAAAAGCTCACCAGCTTTTTGCGACCATCCGACTCCTGGGCCATGGTTGATTGCGATAGAAAATTCACGACGGGAGTGGGCATCACATCGGCGACTTACATCGACTACATCGTTCCCGAGCCCGTCCACGGCGAAAAGACCAGGAACTATCTCTTTTACGACTGGAGCGCCCGCTCCAAGAAGGAAAAGTTTTAGCCGGCCCAAAGAACTCTGTTCAAGCCAGTTGTTCCACTGCCATGTGGCCGCGGGGCAAGTTGTTACGTTTCCTGGATCGTCACTCTGTTGTGCCGGTGGCTTGTTTGTGTGGGGCATCCTGGAGCAACCCTTTGACAAACGACCCTCCTCATGGTGTTAATACTTGAGGGCGGTCTTTGAGCCCATTGGGTATGCCGGTCAAATACAAGAATTACTACGATATCCTCGGCGTTGCGCGGGAAGCGAGCGATGCCGACATTAAGAAAGCATTTCGCAAGCTCGCTCGCGAGTATCACCCCGATGTTGCCAAGAACAAGAAGCAGGCTGAGGAGAAGTTCAAGGAGATTAATGAGGCTTACGAGGTGCTGAGTGATCCGGCCAAGCGCAAGAAGTACGATCAACTCGGCCCCAATTGGCAGGGAGCGGATTTTGGCGGCGGCGCGGGCCCCTTTCCTGGTGGCTTCGGGCGCGGCACCCAGGGCCAGGAGTTCGAGTTCCAATTTGGCGGCACGGGTTTCAGCGATTTCTTTGAGCAGCTTTTTGGAGCCCGCAGTGGAAGCCGGCCCGGCGGATTTCGACCGGAGGACGCTTTCGGCAGACAGGATGACGAAGCGACGCGAGGCAGAGATATCGAGGGAGACATTATGGTCACCCTGGACGAGGTCATGCGAGGTTCCGTTCGGTCCGTTTCCGTGAGACACACTGTGGTTTGTCCGGCGTGTGGCGGGACTGGGCGCCATGGAAGGCAACTTTGTCAGCAATGTGGCGGCACCGCTCGTGTTTCCCGCACAGACACCTACCAGGTGAAAGTGCCCGCAGGTGTGACAGAGGGCCAAAGACTTCGGGTGCCCGGACGCGGCGAGGCGGGGTCCGATGGCCGCTCGGCGGGCGACCTTTTTCTCCGGGTGCGCCTCGCCCGGCATCCGGATTTTGAGGTGGAGGATCACAATCTTGTTTTCACGTTGGATGTTGCGCCCTGGGAGGCGGTGCTGGGTGCCAGCATCCCGGTGCCGACTCTCGACGGGCACCTGAATATTCGCATCCCTGCCGGAACACAAAACGGTCAGAAAATGCGTGTTCGGGGGCGGGGTCTTCCGGACCGGAAGAGCGGCAAGGGCGATCTGATCGTGGCAATTCGGCTTTCGATACCGGCACGGGTGACCGAGGCGGAACGACGGTTGTGGGAGCAACTTTCCCGTGAATCACAGTTCAGGCCCCGAACTTGAAGGTTGGTCGCAGGCGTCGGTCCGGCACGGGCGCATTTGATAGAGATGCGTGCTTTGAACATATCTTGCGCTGGTCTTGAGACAGACTATCTGGCAGGGTAAGGCAAATTCGTCTGATGAATGTATTGGTCACCGGCGCCGCCGGATTTATCGGTTCTAATCTTTGTGAGCGATTCCTCGCCATGGGGCACGCTGTCTGGGGCGTTGATGATTTTAATAACTTTTATGATCCGCAGATCAAACTGCGGAATGTTGAGTGGTTGAAGGGCAGGGGAGGCAACTTCCAGTTTATCAAAGGTGATATCACTGATGCTGCCGACATTGAACGTCTGTTTTCGGCGGCGCAATTCGACCAGGTGGTGCATCTTGCCGCTCGCGCGGGCGTTCGGCCCAGTCTCGAGAATCCTGCATTGTATCAGCGCGTGAATGTTGAAGGCACTGTGAATGTCCTCGAAAGCGCCCGACGGCACAACGTCCGCAAGCTCGTGATTGCCTCTTCCTCCTCCGTCTATGGCGTCAATGCAAAGGTTCCTTTTTCGGAAAGCGACCCCATTTTTCGGGCTATTTCCCCTTATGCCGCCAGCAAGCTCGCCTGCGAGGCGCTGGGCCATGTGTATCATCACCTCTATGGCATGGACATCGCCATGGTGCGTTTTTTCACTGTTTACGGCCCGCGGCAGCGACCGGATCTGGCAATTTACAAATTTGCCGGGTTGATCCTGTCGGGCAAGCCGGTGCC
>CAYNZC010000002.1:0-68760 GCA_964401575.1 uncultured Verrucomicrobiota bacterium | reverse complement strand
GCCCGACAAATGCTCGGTTATGCGCCGAAGATCAAAATTGATCGCGGGATACCTTTGTTTGTGGACTGGTACAGAAGAAACCATTAATAAATAGACCTCATGCGGAACGAACCTGCTTTTGCCAGGCCAACCTTCGACCAAGCCTCCGATTTTTGGAGGGCCCTGCTGCGCGAGACTGGTCTGCCTGACCAATGTCTCTGGCTGTTCGAGGAGAATCTGTGCTTCGAAGCCGGCAAGTCTGGCAAAGAACTCAAGTTAAGGTATCAGACCCGGTTTACCCCCCCGCCGCCGGATGCCGAGAAGATTGCGTATCGCTACTTTGCCGGGCACGAGTCTCCCATTGTCTTCTACTGCATCGGCACGGGCAAAGGGAAATCCCTTTGCGCAATGCTGTGCGACCGTTGGTTTGCGTCCAAAGGGCAGGCCGGGGGTTTTTTGCGGAAAGAGGAATGGGGCATGCTCTTTCATCCGGGCCAGGCTGAGGAGGTGGAGGAAATCGTCGATCCGGAGCGCTGGAAAATGCGGGTGATCAAGAAGCGGCCGTTGCACGAGGTGGACTTTTCTATGACGCTACGAGCTGTTCACGAAACTCTGGCTCATGGCCGGATTCTGTCCACTTACGAGCACTATGCACTCAAGTTTCTCCACGCGTGGAAGCAAATTGACCATGACAAAAACGGGTTGGACAACGCGAGCCGCGCTCACTAATATGGTGTTGCTTTACGCATGAAAAGAAATCCGATGACTACCTTGTTGCTGGCCGCCACAACGGTGATGGCCCTGCTGTCCCTGGTGCTGTGCTGGACGTTTATCTCTAACGCACGGCAACTGCGCACACTTCAAACCCAGATCGCGATTGCCAACAACAACCGTCAGATGATCAACATCCTTGCTGCCGAGGCGATCGAATACAGCAAGAAGGATGAATCCATCAACCCCATTCTGGAGTGGATCGGCGCCAAGCCCGGCCGCACCAACACTCCGACGCCCGGTGGCAAACCTGCTGGAAAGTAAGGATTATCGTATGGACAATTTAGAGAACCAACCCGCCAGTTCCAACAGGGAGGCTGATCTTCAGGCCCAGATTAACGGCCTCAAACAACTTGTAAGTTCAGCGCTTGTGCTGATCTTCATCGTTTCGGGCGCCATGAATATCTACTTCTGGCGTCAACTCCGGTCCGTGCGCGCCGAACTGAATCCCATGCGGGAAAAGTCCGCGCAGATCACCGCGGAAGTCAATAAAGTCAACGCCACCGCCAACGAGTTCGCGCGGCGCCTTGTGGATTACGGCAAGACGCATCCCCAGTTTGTTCCAATCCTCGA
The DNA here is from genome assembly GCA_964401575.1 of uncultured Verrucomicrobiota bacterium. GTDB lineage: Bacteria > Verrucomicrobiota > Verrucomicrobiia > Limisphaerales > UBA8199 > CAYNZC01. Next base: position 67,437 of record CAYNZC010000002.1, on the reverse strand, counting down.
CAAGTACAACCTCCGCGCTATGCCGGGCGCAACCAACGCGCCGGCTCCAGCCACCGCTCCGGCGCAGAAGGCCCCACCCGCGGCCACGAAGAAGTAGCGGTTTGGAAATCAAATTCCCAGAGAGCGTCGGCGAGGGCACCTTTTTCCCGGTTTACCTCAGCGCGCCCGTTGCGCGCGAGGAATTCATGCTTGCGTTTTAGACCATCCTCCTGAGAATTAAACCCTTTAATTGATTTAGTATGGAATCAGACATCGTACACTCCGATCTGCTGTATCGGGCCTGGGCATGGTTCGAAAAGAACCGCAAGCAGGTCATTATGGGGACCGTTGCCGCCATTTTGATCGGCCTGATCATTTATTTCATTGTGTGGCAGCGTGAGGAGAAGCGCGCTGAAGCCAGTCGGGCGCTTTCCGCCGCTTTTGCCAGCGAAGCAGACAAGCCGCAGACTAACGTGAACGCGGAGGCCTATCTGGAGGTGGCACGAAAGCATCCGAACACACAAGCCGCCCGACTGGCCACCCTAATGGGCGCCTCGACACTTTTTGAGCAGGGCAAGTACGAGCCGGCACTCGCTGAATACCAGAGATTCTCGCGCGAAAATCCGGGCAGCCCGTTTGCAGCGCAGGCGCTGGTTGGCGCGGGGGCCTCCCAGGAAGCGCTTGGAAAGAAAGAGCAGGCCATCGAGGCCTACAGCAGCGCTGTCGAACGTTACCCGAACAGCCCCGTGTTGGCCCAGGCCAAGTTTTCACTGGCCCGGTTGCTCGAGGAAAAAGGAACCCTGGAGCGGGCGTTTCTTCTTTACCAGGATGTGAGCCGGGATGGTTTTGGCAGTCTGGCTGGCGAGGCCAGGTCCCGGGTGGACGAGTTGAAGGAGAAGCATCCGGAAATCGCCGCCAAGGTCAAGCCGGTCACACCTGTGCTTTCTCCGGCCACCAATACTGCTCCGAAGCCGGCGGTCAGCAAGTAAACTGCCTTGTACCGGAGGCCGGGGTTCTTGTGGCGGCGTGGTGATCCTTGCCGCAATGAAAGGCGGCGGTAAACAAATTCCGCTATGAAGTTGACGATTATTGGGACGGGCTACGTGGGCCTCGTGACAGGCACGTGTTTTGCCGAAGTGGGTCACCGTGTGATTTGCGTTGATAACGACGCTGCCAAGGTAAAACTTTTGCAGGGGGGTGGCATTCCCATCTACGAACCGGGTCTGGAGGACCTGGTTCAGGAGAACGTCGCCAAAGGACGACTCAGCTTTACCACCAGCATCGCCGAAGGAGTCGAAAAATCCGATGTGGTCTTCATCGCTGTCCCCACGCCCCCGCTACCGGACGGTTCCGTCGATCTAAGCTTCATCGAAAAGGTGGCCCGGGAGATTGCCGCCGCCATGACCAGCTACAAGATTGTAGTGGATAAGAGCACCGTTCCCGTGAGGACGGGTGAGAAGGTGGCCGAGACGATCAAGCGTTACTGCAAGGCCAGGGTCGAGTTCGATGTCGTCAGCAACCCGGAGTTTCTGCGGGAGGGCTTCGCGGTGGAGGATCTGATGCACCCGGACCGGATTGTCGTTGGGGTGAAGTCACGGAGGCCGGTTCCCGCGATGATGGAGGTTTACAAGCCTTTTCAGGCGCCGGTGATCGTAACGGACATCAACTCCGCGGAGTTGATCAAGCACGCCTCAAATTCATTCCTTGCGCTAAAGATTTCTTACATCAATGCCATCTCTGTCATTTGCGAAGCAACGGGCGCCAACGTGCAGGAGGTGGCTAATGGCATGGGGATGGATGAACGTATTGGGCGCAGGTTTCTGAGTCCGTCGCTCGGCTTCGGCGGAAGCTGCTTTCCAAAAGATCTGAGCGCTTTCATCAAAATCTCCGAGCAGATCGGATATGATTTCCGGCTATTGAAGGAGGTGCAGAGAATCAACGAGGAGCAAATGAACCGGTTCGTGAAAAAAATCACGGACACGCTCTGGGTGTTGAAGGACAAGAGGATTGGAGTTCTGGGGTTGGCGTTCAAACAAAACACCGATGATGTGCGGATGTCTCCGGCAATTGATCTTTGCCAACGTTTGCAGAAAGAGGGCGCTCTCTTGCGTGTGCATGATCCCAAGGCCATGGACAAGGCCCGCGCAGTACTGCAGGGGGTGGAATTCGTGGAGGATATGAACAAAGTGGCTGAGGGTTGTGACGCTCTAGTCGTGGCCACCGAGTGGGATGAGTTCAAAAAGCTGGATCTGGAGCGCGTGCGCAAGTCGCTCACGCACCCAATCCTGTTCGACGGACGGAATCTGTTCGATGTTGATGAGATGGAGAAGCTCGGGTTCATATACAAGAGCATTGGCCGAGAGGTTTGAGCAGATGCCGGAAGCGCGAAAGTCCATCGAGGTGGCGGCGGCGCTGGTCTTTCGCGGTGGGCGATTGCTCATCGCGCAACGACATCGAAAGGCGCATCTCGGAGGTCTTTGGGAATTCCCTGGTGGAAAAAAAGAGAATGGGGAGGCGTGGGAAGATTGTGTCGCGCGGGAGTTGAGGGAGGAGCTCGGCATCGAGGTGGACGTTGGTTGCCTGGTTGCGAGCATTTCTCACGATTACCCCGAGAAAAGCGTTCATCTGAAGTTTTTTTTGTGCAGGTGGTTGTCTAATGAGCCATGCACATTAGGGTGTTCGGACTTTCGCTGGGTTAACAAGCTTGAGCTCGGGGCCTACGAGTTTCCGGAGGCCGACGCGCAGTTGCTGGAGGAACTTCGTTTGAACGGGGAGTGGTGGAGACCTTAAAGCACGCAGCGCGAACGGCGTTCACATAAAATTCAACAGAAATACTTGCGGACGCAAGGCCCGTTTTGCCGGATAAAGGGCAGGGCGCGGGCGCATGCCCGCTCGCCTGGATCAGGTTGGAGAAGCCGGGGGATTGTTGGCAACCCTTGAGGGGCTGAGCTTAATAACCTCCGCCCGCATTTCCTTGCCGGGTTTGAACTTCACCACAGACCGCTGCGGGATCGGGACATCGGTTTCGGGCGCATTCGGGTTGCGACCGATCCGGGCCTTCCGCACTTTGACCTCGAACACGCCGAAGTTGCGCAATTCGACTTTATCGCCCTTGGCGAGAGCTTCGGAGATGTGGTCGAGGGTTTTTTGTATGACGCTCAAGACCACTTGCTGTCCGAGCTTTGTATCGTTGCTGATGCGGCCCACCAAGTCTCTTTTTGTCAGAGTCATATAGGTGACTGGTTGATATTGGCTTTCAGGAGCTGTTTAGCTCCTTTTGTGTTGTGCGTCAAGCTCTTATAAAAAGTTTTTTTGGAAGCAGCACCGGACGGCGCAGGCATCCTATCTGCAAAAGGCTTTGCGCGCGACAAAAGCAGCCAAGGCTATGGCGCCAAGACCCAGACCGGGCTCGGGAATAATCCGGAAGTTTACAATTCCCGGCAAGGTTCCTTCGCCTTGATTCACCAGGGTGGGTTTTGTGAGCGTAGGGCTGGTAGTGTCCTGGGCCAGACCGACATCTGTGATGGTGGAAAGGACCTCGAATGTGTTTCCAAAGAGCGCGCCGGCGAAGTGCAGGGAAATGGGCACGGGCACATAGGCGCCTATGAAGTACACTTCGTTCGGCATCAACGAGGCGATTACGGGAAGAGTTTCATACCTGGTGAAATTTGTTTCAGGGCTCAGGGGGGTAACGGTGACCGATCCGATCATACCGGAGGGCCCCCAGAGGCCGACATCGAAATTGCCCGTATCTGCGACACTCTTGAAGACGCCAAGTTGAACGACCGACATGGCCTCGTTCGCCTTGAATGTGAAGCCGATAGTGCCCTGCCAGGAACCGCCGGCAGCATTCATTGGGAAGGTGGAAATACATTCGACGTAGCCCTGACCATGGACTGAGAGAGCAAGGGCGAGCACACAGGCTTGGATTAAGGCTTTCATTGTGAATGCAGTATGATTTTTAGGACTGAGCCTACTCTTAGGACAATGCGCCGGGGTTGGCAAGAGAAAACAACAGAGAAAATCACGTCGCAGAGAGATTCTCTGTTTTGTTGCGCCCTCAGAGGACCCGCACCTTCCCAACGCCGCGTTCCACCTCTCCAATAATCCATGATGAATGGTGTTCTCGGGTGAACGCTAGGATTTCCCGCGCCTTTTGAGCGGAAACGATAATAACCATGCCGATGCCCATGTTAAAGACCTGGTAAAGCTCGGGTTCAGGAATTCCACCTCTGCTTTTCAAGAGATCAAAAATCGGCAATGACTCCCAGGAGCCCTTGCGAATAACGACATTGCAGTTCCCGGGGAGGACACGCGGGATGTTGTCAATGAATCCACCGCCGGTGATGTGCGCCATGCCTTTGATGTGGCGCGTTGCGTTGCGATTGAATTTCGCCTGGAGCTTTTGGATCAGCGGGCCATAGCTGACGTGAACCTTGAGAAGTTCGTCGCCAATGGTGTTGCGGATTCCGGGCACCCGGGACCGGGGCTTGAGCTTGAGTTTCTCGAACAAGACCTGTCTGGCGAGAGAATAGCCATTTGTGTGCAAACCGCTTGAGGCCAACCCGATCACCGCATCCCCGGGACGGATTGTTTTTCCGGTGATCATCCGGCTCTTCTCGACCACGCCGACGATGGTGCCGCTGACATCGTATTCGCCGGTCTGGTAGAAGCCGGGCATCTGAGCGGTTTCGCCGCCGATGAGAGCGCACTTGTTTTCGGCGCAGGCTTTTGCAAAGCCGCGGATGATTTGCTTGAAGACGCCCGGCTGCAGTTTGCCGGTGCCCAGGTAATCGAGGAAGAAGAGTGGCTCGGCGCCCAGGACGGCGATGTCGTTGACGCAATGATTGACCAGGTCCTGACCGATGGTGTCGTGGCGATCCATGGCGAAGGCGAGCTTGAGTTTGGTGCCCACGCCATCGACGCTGGAGACCAGGACGGGCTGGCGGTATTTGGCGAGGTCGAGCTGGAAAAGACCGCCAAAGCCGCCAACCTTGCCAAGGACCTCTCTGCGATGGGTGGATGCGAGCAGGTCTGGAAGGCCGGCCTTCACTCTATTGCCGAGGTCAATGTCCACTCCGGCGCGCGCATAAGCTTTCTTGTTCATCGGGCGTGAATTAAGTGGAAAAAATGGCCCGAGCGCCAGAAAAAAGGACTGGAAACCGACGCGAGAAACGACTGCTGTTGACGTTGCAGGCGGGATTGTTCACATTCGGTGTCACTTATGAAACTAGGATTCTTCACAGCGATTCTTCCGGATATGAGCCTCGATAGTGTTCTGGCCTTTGCGGCCCGGAACGGGTTCTCGTGCATCGAGGCGGCCTGCTGGCCGACGGGCAAGGCCGAACGGAAGTTTGCGGGTGTGACGCATATTGATGTTACCAACCTGACAAAGGGGCGGGCTGATGAGGTGAACGGTCTTTGCGCGAAATACGGGGTGAGCCTGTCGGCACTTGGTTATTATCCGAACCCCCTGGATCCCGACCCGGTAGTCTCACGAAAATCCGTGGCGCATTTCAAAAGAGTCATCAAAGCCGCCAGGATCCTGGGTCTGAAGCATGCCAACACGTTTGTCGGCCGGGACTGGACAAAGACGATCGACGAAAACTGGCCGCGCTTTCTGAAGGTCTGGAAGCCGCTGATTGCCTTTGCTGAGGACAACGGAATCAAGGTGGGCATCGAGAACTGCCCGATGTCTTTCTCGAAAGATGAGTGGCCCGGCGGAAAGAACCTGGCGGTGTCGCCCGTGGTGTGGCGGCGAATGTTCAATGATATCGATTCGGATAACTTCGGGCTCAATTATGATCCTTCGCATTTTGTCCTGCAGCGGATGGATCCGCTGTCGCCGCTACGCGAGTTCAAGAGCAAACTGTTCCACATGCATGCGAAGGACATGGTGGTGCATCCCGAGAAGCTCAACGAGGTGGGAATCTTTGCATTTCCGAAGGAATGGCACACGCCCCGAATCCCGGGGTTTGGTGATATCGACTGGGCGAGGTACGTGGCGAAGCTGAACGAGGTTGGTTACAATGGGCCGCTGTGCATCGAGGTGGAGGACGACACGTTTGGCAAGACGCTTGCAGGACGGCAGCGAGCGCTAAAGGTGGCGGGGAATGTTCTCAGGCCTCTATTCGGCGTGTAGGAACCTTGTGGGCTGCTTGGGGGCCAAAAAAACAGGAAGTTAGGTTTTTCGACTTGATTCAGAAGCGGCGGACAATTTGTCCGCCGCTTTTTTAGACCGCATCTGGTTGAAAAGCCACGATCGCGAGCGGAGGCAGCGTGAATGAGGCGGCGCAGGGTTGGCCGTGGGACGGGACCTCTTCCGCGGATACGCCGCCAAGATTTCCGACGTTACTGCCGCCATAGACGGCCGAGTCGCTATTGAGGACTTCACGCCACTTGCCCGGGCACGGCACACCAAGACGGTAGTCGGATCGCGGGACGGGCGTGAGATTCATAATGACCACCATTGAGGGGGCGTCCTTGGCTCGACGGATGAATGACAGGACGCTGTTGTCATGGTCCGAGCAATCGATCCATGAAAAGCCGTGGTGTTCGTGGTCCAGTTGCCAGAGGCAGGGTTGGGCCTGGTAAAGATGGTTGAGGTCTTTGACGAAGTTCCGGAGGCCGGCATGGTAGGGGCCGGACTTGAGGAGCCACCAGTCCACCTGGCCGTTGGCGTTCCATTCGGCGCTTTGGCCGAGTTCGCCGCCCATAAAGAGGAGCATTTTGCCGGGAAAACACCATTGATACGCGAGCAAAAGCCGCAGGTTGGCAAAGCGCTGCCAATCGTCGCCGGGCATGCGGCCAAGGAGCGAGTTTTTGCCATGCACAACTTCATCATGTGAGAGCGGCAGAATGAAGTTCTCGTGGTGGTGATAAAGCATCGCGAAGGTCAGGTCGTTTTGATGGAAGCGGCGAAAGACGGGATCGCGTGAGAAGTAGTGGAGGGTGTCGTGCATCCAGCCCATATTCCACTTGAAATTGAAACCCAGACCTCCAAGGTAAGGCGGCCTTGTGACCAGCGGCCATGCGGTTGATTCCTCCGCGATGGTGATCACGCCGGGAAATTCCGTGTGTGCCAGATGGTTAAATTTCCGCATGAACTCGATGGCCTCGAGATTCTCGCGTCCGCCGTACTGGTTGGGAAGCCACTCGCCTTCCTTCCGGGAATAATCGAGGTAAAGCATTGAGGCGACAGCATCCACGCGGAGGCCGTCGATATGAAACCGGTCGCACCAGAAGAGGGCGTTGGCGGTCAGGAAATTGCTAACCTCGTGCCGTCCGAAATTGAAGATGAGGGTGCCCCAGTCCTGGTGCGAGCCACGCCGGGGATCCTCGTGCTCGTATAAGGCGGTGCCATCAAACTGGGCCAGCGCCCAATCGTCTCGGGGAAAGTGAGCGGGCACCCAGTCAATCAGGACGCCGATACCTGCGTTGTGCAGCGCGTTGACGAGAAATTGAAAGTCCTCTGGAGTGCCATAACGGCTGGTCGGGGCGTAAAAGCCTGTGACCTGATAGCCCCAAGAGGGGTAGTATGCGTGCTCGGCGACGGGCAGGAACTCGACGTGAGTAAATCCCATTTCCTTCACGTAAGCCACAAGGGGTTCCGCCAGTTCGCGATAGCTCAGAGACTCGCCAACGGATTTTTTGCGCCAGGAACCAATGTGCACCTCGTAGATACTCAGTGGCGAGGCCAGTGGATCACGTTTGCCCCGCTGGGCAAGCCAAGCGGCGTCCGTCCAGGCAAACTTGCTGTTGTTCCAGACGATGGCGGCGTTTTTGGGGGGGCGCTCGAAGAAGAATCCGTACGGATCGGTCTTAAGAACAATGTGGCCGTGGCAGTTGCGAATCTCAAATTTGTAGTGAGCCCCCTCGCCAACGCCCGGAATGAATATCTCCCAGACGCCGGAGGCGCCGAGAGACCGCATGGGATGGCGGCGCCCATCCCACTGGTTGAAATCACCCACAACGCTGACGCGTTGCGCGTTTGGCGCCCAAACGCCGAAGCTGGTTCCCCAGACGCCGTCGATCGTGCGCAACTGCGCGCCAAGCTTCTCGTAAATCCGTCGCTCGTCGCCTTTGCCAAAGAGATACAATTCTGATTCGCCGAGCGTGGGCAGGAACGAGTAGGGATCCCTGGTCCGCCGGACATTTCCCTCGCGGTCTGTGACTACGAGGTCGTACGAATAAACGCGGTCCACCTCTTTGACGGCGCCTTCGAAGACATCCGTGCCGTGAATGCGCTTGAGGTGGATAACGGGTTTATCTTTTTCAAGGACAGGCTCAATGCGTACTTTTGCAGCCTCGGGAGCGAAGGCCCTGGCAACGAGGCCCTTTCCGGGGCCTAGGGGGTGTAATCCGAGCAACTGGTGCGGACACCCGTTGCGAACCTCGACCAAACTCCGCAATTCTTCCTGGCTCAGGATCATGTTGATGCAACTTAGCAGAGCCGGCGCAGTTTGCATGGGAAAAGTGAAACGAGAGGGGATCGCGATATGAGAACAAAATCGCGCATTCAGCTTCCAACGTCGAATCCGGAGCTCCCCGGGCGCAGGGGCCGCGTTTGGCTTGCGCGGCTCTGTTTGTGGGGCTACAACGTCAGCATGATTAAAGATCATTCCTCCGGAGTCTCGCGGCGACAGTTTCTTCGCACAACGGGCACAGCGGCTGCTGTGCTGGCGATTCCCACGATCATACCGGGTAGCGCGCTCGGGGCGAACGGGACGACAGCGCCAAGCGAAAGAATTAATTTGGGAATCATTGGGTGCGGCAGCATGGGGGTATCAAACCTCAACGTCTGCGCCCGGTTCCCGGATGTGGTGGTGACGGCGGCATGCGATGTCTGGGATGCGCGGCTGGAGGTCATCGTGGAGCGCTTCAAGGACACCTGCAAGGGGTACGAGGATTACCGTGAAATGTTGAAGCAGAAGAACCTGGACGCAGTGATCATCGCCACACCGCCACATTGGCACACTCTCGTGGCCGTTGCGGCGTGTGAAGCAGGAAAGGATCTTTATGTGCAGAAGCCGATGACTATGCACCTGGGCGAAAGTTTCGCCTTGCGCAACGCGGTGAATAAACACAAGCGGATTTGCCAGGTCGGCACGCAGATCCATGCCTCGGAAAACTACCGGCGCGTTGTGGAATATGTGCGTTCGGGAAACCTCGGTCACATCGGCGCCGTACGGACCTTCAATGTGTTGAATCAGCATCCGGATGGCATCGGCAGGGTGACGGCGCAACAAACCCCGGAGAGCCTCGGTTTGAACTGGAACCTCTGGTGCGGGCCGGCTCCGCTCAGGCCGTTCAATCCGACGCTGGCGCACGATGCGTACAATCACAGTTCCTGGATGGCTTACAGCGGCGGATGGACCCCGGGCATGGCGCCGCACATCATTGATCTGCCGGTGTGGGCGCTGGATCTGGGCTTCCCTATCAATACCAGCTCGGCTGGCGGGCGTTTTGTGCTCAAGGATGACGGAGATGTTTACGATCATCACGAAGTGCTTTGGCAGTACCCGGGACGCACAATGACGTGGATGTGTTCGCTCGCTAACAGCTATGGGTTCGATTTTCATGGCAACCCCGTGCCGCAGCGTCGCCTGGGCGTTTATTTTCACGGCACCAACGGAACCCTCATGGCCAATTACGGCACGATGAGAATCGTGGCTGAGGGGGACAAGATGAAGGATTTGCAGGAGCCCGAAAAATCGATTCCGCCCTCGCCCGGGCACGAGCGTGAATGGCTGGATTGTGTGAAAGCACGCCAACAGCCCAGTTGCAATCCCAATTACCACGTTCGCGTGGATGTTCCGGTTCAGTTAAGCCTGCTATCGCTCAAACTGGGGCGCTCTATTCGGTTTGATCCGGTCAAAGAGAGAATTGTGGGGGACAAGGAGGCGTCAAATCTTGCCGTCCCGAAGTATCGTGCGCCCTGGAAGTTCCCCAGGCAGTACTTGCACGCGTAGGCACAGGCGAGGGGCGGGGCAGAAAAAGCTGAGTTCTGAAATTTGAATCAAAAAGACCGGGGGTCGGCAGCTTGCTGGCGCCCCCGTGCCACCGTACGGTTCAACTTTGTGGCAGGTTGTCGCTGCGATTCTAAATGTATTATTGCGATCTGACGTTCCAAAGCCCGGCTGAGAATCTCGCTTTTGACGAGGCGCTTCTCGATGCTTGTGAGGACGGTCTTGTCGGGCCGGTTCTCCGGTTTTGGGAGCCTGCATCCGCATTTGTTGTCATTGGTTACGGCAACCGGGTAGCGCAGGAGGTGAATCTCCCCGCCTGCGAACGCCTGGGTGTGCCTGTTTTCCGGCGCTGCACGGGAGGGGGAACTGTCCTTCAAGCGCCCGGGTGCCTCAACTACACGCTGATACTGCGGATGGATTCGCACCCGAGCCTTGAGGGGATCACTGGAACGAACGAATTCGTGATGGAGGCCAATCGGGCCTGCATATCGGCCCTGACTGGTCTGGCCGTTGAACGAAGGGGCCACACGGATCTTGCCACTGCAGGACGAAAATTCTGCGGAAACGCCCAGCGCCGCCGCAGGCATTTCCTCATCTTTCACGGTTGCTTCCTTTTGGACTGCGATCTCGTGCTAATGGAGCAAGTTCTGCAAATGCCATCCAAGCAACCGGACTACAGGCATGGTCGCGCCCACACCGACTTTCTCACCACCCTGAATGTCGCCGGTGACGACCTGAAATCCGCCTTAAAGGCTGCATGGGGCGCCGCAGAGATGCTGGCCACCGTGCCGCTGGAGCGCATGAGATCGCTGGTGCGTGAAAAATACAGTAGCACCGACTGGAATCTCAAAATGTAGATCCAATGGTGGGGCTTGCCCGTTAAAACGAATCGGCTCGGGGCAGGGCACGGAAGCAGTCCGCTTCTCAGTGCTCTCCGGCTCAGGCCAGCGTTTCGAGGTACTCTGCGCCGGTGTCTGTAAGGAGGATGCATTCCCGGGCCAACCCGGCAGGAACGAGGCAGAATGTTCCCGGGCCAAGATGCTGGACAAAGGAACTGCAGTGAACCTCGGCGGCGCCGGAGGTTACTCCGAGAATCCGCATTTCTCCGGCAGGCAGTGCGATTTGTGTTTTTGCCGGGAGCCTGCAAGCTGAGACCTTAAAGAGGGGATCACGGACGAGTGGGCGAATAGAGATGGCGCTCGGCTGCGGGGAGGCAGGGGGAACCAGGGCAGGCTCGAAGTCAGTGAAATCAATGCTTTCGAGGGACTGGCGCAGGTGCAGTTCCCGAGGCTTGCCGTCCAGGCCCACGCGATTCCAATCAAAGACTCTATAGGTGGTGTCCGAGTTTTGCTGGATTTCGAAAATCACGAGGCCTGCCCCGATTGCATGGACGCGGCCGCTGGGGAGAAACATCGCATCGCCGCTTTTCACGGGAATTCTGTGAAAGCACTTCTCGATGTCTCCGGCTGCGATCCGCTTTTCGAACTCCGCGCGAGTGATTCCCTGTTTCAAACCAACAAAGAGCTCGGCCCCGGGGTCAGCATCGGCGATGTACCACAACTCGGTTTTGGGCTCGCCGCCCAGTTCCCGAGCCTTTTGGGCCGGGGGATGGACCTGAAGAGAGAGCTTTTCGCGGGCATCGAGGATTTTGATCAGGAGCGGAAATCTGCCATTATGGAGGCTTGAGTGGCCCACGAGAGCGGTCCGATAGTGTTCTATAAGCCAGTGGAGGTCCTTGCCCGCCAGTGGGCCGTTGACAACGACGCTGAGGTCTCCGGGCCTGTCGCTCACCTCCCATGACTCTCCGACGGGGATTGCCGGGGGAAGCTTCTTGCCGTACAGGGTCTCGAGCCGTCTTCCGCCCCAGACGCGATCCTTAAAGATAGGCTGAAATATCAGGGGGTAGAGCGTCATAAAAGCTCAACTTCACAGCTGTCCACCCGGAACGGGTTGAAAATCTGAGACACACCTGCAGTTGCTCACGGGGTCTGCCGGGGCTCGCCGTTCGACGCTGGCGCAGCAACAGACCTGGTTCCCTCAGCGGGTTCCGCCGGTTCGGGTTTCTTTTCTACAAAATGACCGAACGCGCGGAATTTGGCGTATCGCGATTTCAAGCGGTCCTGTGTGGGAACAGCGATCAGGGCCTCCAGGTGCTTCAAAAGAACCTGCTTAAGAATGGCAGCCGCCTCTTCGGGAGCGCCGTGTGCGCCGCCGAGTGGTTCGGGAATGATTTCGTCCACCAACCCAAGGGTCAGCAGGTGTTTTGCAGTGATTTTGAGGGCCTCGGCCGCCTTCGCCGCTGCGGAGCGGTCCTTCCACAGGATTGCCGCGCAACCCTCGGGACTGATCACGGAGTAATAAGCGTTTTCCATGATCAGAACCTTGTCGGCCACACCGATTCCGAGGGCGCCGCCGGAGCCTCCTTCTCCGATGACCGCTGCGATGATGGGAACCTCGAAAAGCATCATCTCGCGAAGATTGACCGCGATGGCCTCGGCGATGTGTCGCTCTTCGGCGCCGATGCCAGGGTAAGCGCCCGCAGTGTCAATCATGCAGATAATCGGCAGGTTGAATTTCTCAGCCAGTCGCATCAGCCGCAAGGCTTTGCGGTAGCCCTCCGGATGAGCGGAGCCGAAATTCCTGAGAATGTTTTCCTTCGTGTCCCGCCCTTTTTGGGTGCCGATGACCATCACTTTGTGGCTTCCGATCGCGGCGAAACCGCCTACCACCGCCCGGTCCTCAGCGTACAGCCGGTCACCGTGCAACTCGGAAAAGTCTGTAAACGCCATCCGGATATAATCCAGGGTGAAGGGACGTTTGGGATGCCGGGCGATCTTGATCCGGTCCCAGGCGCTCAGGTTTTGAAAGATCTGCCGCCGGGTCTCCTCCAGCTTCTTTTCAATCAGATGCACCTCGTCCTCGACAGAAATGCCGAGCGAGTGCTCTCCGGAATGCCGCTTGAGTTCATCGAGCTTGCTTTGCAGCTCCAGGATCGGCTTCTCAAAATCGAGCTGATGTTTCATCCGGGCGCAGCCTACAGTTTTGCAGCCCGGCCATCAATGGCGTTTTCGATTCCTCGTTCATGCATATGTGCGGGTCAGGCTTCGGGCGGACGCAGGATTTTGCCGAACTCGGTTTCCTCGGGCTCGATGTCGATGCGGTGTTCTTTGCCTTGGGCGGTGGAAGCAAGGGGTGGCGTGGCTTGCGCTGCAGGCGTCGCTTTTGTGGCGGGAGCCACAAGTCCCGTTTGTGGGATGCCGGCTGAACTGGCTTCCGGCATTTCGTCCGGAGGCTCGGGGCTGTCAGCGGGGAGAACCCAGTTCTTCCGCGAATCGAGCCATGTGCGATAGCGCTGATAGCTCCACATGCCGTGATCGGCGCCCGTCTCGAGCGCGGAAGCGATTTTGAAAAAGTCGCGATTGCGGATGAAGTTCTTGACCGCATGCGTTGCGACAAGGATTTCGCATTCCGGCACGCGGATGTTCAACTCGGGGCGAAAGCGCAGTCGTTGTGTGATGACTGCCACCAGCGAGTCCGAGAGTTGCGCGGCAACAGACGGTTGCGATTCGGCGGGGAACGCGCTGACAACGCGTTGGAGCGCTTCGGCGCAGGTCGAGGAATGCAGCGTGCCGAGCACGAGGTGGCCGGTCTCAGACGCGCTGAGTGTGAGGCGCATTGTTTCCGGATCGCGCATTTCGCCGACCATGAGAATGTCCGGGTCCTGGCGGAGTGAATCCAGGAGCGCCTGCTCGAAGCTCGGCGTGTCTCGTCCAACTTCCCTCTGGCGGATGAAAGCCTTTCGCGGGCGGAAGAAATACTCGATGGGGCTTTCGAGCGTGATGATATGGCGTGCCTGGGAGAGATTCACTTCCTGGATGAGCGCTGCGAGGGTGGAGGATTTGCCGGATCCCGTGGGGCCGCTGACCAGGATCAACCCATGCGGGTTGTTCATGAGCTTCTTGAGGTCCGGGTGGAGATTGAGCCGCTCGATAGTAGCCTGGAAAGCCGTCAGGATTCGAATGGCAAATCCAACTCCGCGCGACGAGTAGAACATGTTGATGCGGCAGCGCACTCCCTGGATCGTCCGGGAAGAGTCGTGAGATCGTTGCTGAAGGAAGGCGGTCCATTCGGAATCGCCCAGCAATCCCCTTGCAAGATCTTGCAGGTCTTTCGCGGCCAAAGGCTCGCCGACGGTCTTGAGATTTCCCCGCACGCGCAGTGCGGCGGGCAGGCCGGGCTCAATATGCAAATCGCTTGCCCCTTCCTGTTGGGCCATTCTGATCAGAGCTTCCAGTTGCATCGGTTCGAATATAGCGGATTCACGACAATAGGGAAACGAAGGACATGAGGCTCAATGAAGCTTTCACGCCGTGGCTCCTCGCGGGGTCAGAACCAAAGCGGCAGAGGTTGCATTGGTTGCAGGCATGAGGGGTGCTCTTGGGCCAAGGGTCAACACCTTGGCTGCCTCCGCGTTTCAAAGTTGCTGCGCGGCAGGCTTTTCGTTCTTGTTTGGTTGCGTTTCGTAGTTTAAGACCTGTCGCAGAATTTGAACTGATATGCTGAAAAGAATTTTGAATCTCTTCGCAGCCGGGCTTTCTGTTTGCGCTTTTGCCGGGATGCAAATCAACAGTCCGGACGGACACCTCAAGGTAACCGTTTCTGATGAAGGCGGAGGAATTGCCTACGGCGTATTCTATCAGGGCCGGGAGATCCTTGCCCCTTCGCCTGTCGGGGTGGAGTTGGACGGGGTTTCCTACGGGGCGTCCGATCAATTAGGCCGCGTCAAAAGCAGCACCATCCGCGAGAAATTCGCCTGGCGCGGGAACAAATCCAAAATTGATCTGCGGGGCACAAAGGTGGTCATTGAGGCAAAGCACGCCTCCGGTCGCGGATGGGAATTAGAGTTTCGCTGTTTTAATAATGGTGTGGCGTGGAGGGCGGTCGTGCCCGGCGCTGGAGAGCACAGGGTCACCGGGGAACGGACGGCCTGGACTTTGCCGCAGGGAACGGTAGCATGGTGCAATCCCGACACACTGAATTACGAGGGAGTTTACCGGAAGCATCGTGTGAATGAAATCCCGTCCAAAGAGTTTTCCAGGGGGATTGGTTTTCCGATTACTTTTGAACTGGCGGGCGGGTTTTACGCGGCGCTTACAGAGGCGGAAGTTATGGGCTATAGCGGGATGACGGCCGAGGCCACGGGCACGTGGACATTGAAATCGGCATTTTGCGACGATCCCGAAGGATGGATGATGGATGGAGACGTGCGAACACCCTGGCGTGTGCTGCTCGTGGGGGATAGTCTCGACAGGTTGGTGCAAGGGTCGGACGTGGTTCCTGCTCTTTGCGCGGCTCCGGACAAGGCGCTGTTCCCGAAGGGCGTTCGCACCGGCTGGCTCAAACCCGGCCGCTGTTTGTGGCAATGGTGGGCCTTTGACAATGCCGGGACGCTTTGGGAAAAGCAGCATTACTTTGTGGACAGCGCGGCGGCTCTCAACTGCCAGTACTATCTCGTGGACGAAGGTTGGGAGCACCCGGACCAGAAATGGTCAACCGAAGGAAAAACGGCGTGGCAGCGCATGAAAGAATTGTGCGACTACGCCAGGAATAAGGGCGTGGATATCTGGATCTGGAGTGGATGGACGCATAATCCAAAGAGACTTTGGCCGGGACTGGAAACTCCTGAAAAGCGCGAGACTTTCTTCAAGCGGTGCCAGGAGGCCGGCGTGAAAGGAACCAAGATTGATTTCATGGACAGTGAGTCGCACAAGATGCTGGAGTTTTACCAGGATTGTCTCCGGTTCGGGGCGCAATACAAAGTGATGGTAAATTTTCATGGCGCGAACAAGCCTGCGGGCGAAGCCAGGACCTGGCCAAACGAGATGACTCGCGAAGGCATCCGGGGCCTGGAATACAACAAGTGGGATGTTTTGCCGGAGGCGCACTATGCCACACTGCCGTTCACTCGATATCTCGCCGGGCACGGGGATTTCACCCCTACCACGTTCCAAAGCAAGAATGTGAAGGGCACCACGGTGTCCCAGCAGTTAGCCTGTGCAGTCATTACGTCTTCCCCCATTCTCTGCTGGGCCGACAAGCCGGAGGTCTATCTCGATAGTCCCGTGGTGGACTTCATACGCACGATGCCCGCGGTTTGGGACGAAACCCGCGTGCTGGCCGGCAGCCGCATTGGCGAACTGGCCGTCCTGGCCCGCCGCTCCGGAAAGTCCTGGTGCGTCGGAGCGGTCAACGGCGGTGACGAACAGAGCTATACGCTGGATCTTTCCTTCCTTGGCCGGGGCCAGCGAATGGCCGATTTCGTCATGGACACCCCTGGAGAACCTTTGAAATTCGCTGTTGACCGGGGAGTAGCCGTGAACGCCAGGACGACTCGCGAAATTCGTTTGAGCCGCGGTGGTGGATTTGTCGTTCGGATTCGGTGAGCGGGCGCATCAGAGGCGGTTTGACGGGGAACGCGTTCTTCACCAGAGTTGTGATGTGCGGACGGTGGATTTTGATTACGACCTGCCTGGAGAGTTGATCGCGCAGCATCCTGCAGCGATCCGGGATGCTTCGCGGATGCTGGTGTTGCATCGGGGGCGCAGGGAAGTCGAGCATTCGCGATTCAGCCGGTTTCCGGAGTTTCTGCGTGCGGGGGATCTGCTGGTCCTGAACGATTCGAAGGTTGTGCCGGCGCGCTTGAAGGGAAGCAACGCTGCGACCGGCGGCCGGTTTGAGGTATTTCTCCTCGTGGAAAACACCCGAAATGATTGGTGGGCGTTGATGCGACCCGGCAAACGTGCGCGGGCGGGGACGCGGATCCGGATTTGGGACAAAACAGGCGGAGACTCGGGCGTCCTGTGCATCGTGCTGGAGTCCAACGAAGAGGGGCACCGCCGGGTGCGATTCGAAGGCGCTGATGACATTCTGAAAATGATTGAGACTCTGGGCGAGGTCCCCTTGCCACCCTACATCGAGCGCAATAGCTCCGATTGGGCGGAGGAGGACAGATCCCGTTATCAGACCGTGTTTGCGCGGGCACCCGGTTCCGTGGCTGCGCCAACGGCGGGGCTGCACTTCACGGAGAACATGATTAGCCGGTTAAAGCACATGGGCGTGCGGGTCTGTTTTGTGACCTTGCACGTCGGGTTGGGAACGTTTGCGCCCGTGAAAGCAGAGCGCATCCAGTCGCATATAATGCACGAGGAACGATACGAGGTTTCGGCGGCGGCGGCGGCGGAGATCACTCGCACCAAAGCAAACGGCGGACGCGTGGTGGCCGTGGGGACGACAAGTTTGCGAGTGTTGGAGTCCGTCGCACGTGAACACGAAGGAACCGTGCCGCCATGCACGGGCAGGACGCGGCTGTTTGTGCATCCGCCGGGCACGTTCCGTGTGGTGGATGCGCTGCTCACCAACTTTCACCTGCCTCGCTCGACCCTGCTCATGCTGGTGTGCGCGTTTGCCGCCCCGGGCAGCATGGACGGGCGCGATTGGGTCTTGTCCGCCTATGCCGAGGCTGTCCGTGAGCAATACAGGTTTTTCAGCTACGGTGATGCGATGCTGCTCCTATGACTGAGCGACACCCGAAAAAGCGAGCGCTGCCGTTTCTCCTGGTGAACATGGCGATGACCGCTGATGGTAAAATCGCGACTGCCAATCGGGCTGTATCCTCTTTTGGCAGTTCCCGGGACAAACAAAACCTGCTCGAACTGCGCTCGACCGTGGACGCCGTGATGGCAGGCGCCCGGACCGTTGATTTGAACAGGGTGAACATGGGGCCCGGCCCGGCGAAGTACCGCAGGCTTCGTGTGCAGCGCGGCCTGGCCGAGTACAACCTGCGGATTATTGTCAGCCGGAGCGGATCGATCAATCCGGGGGCGCACATCTTTACCAAACGCTTTTCGCGGATTATTGTTTTGACCACACACCGCGCGGGACAAAGGCGGATCGATAGCTTGAGGCGGGTCGCTGATGAGGTCAGAATTTGCGGTAAGAATGAAATCGATTGGGCTGGGACTCTTGCATGGCTGGGTCGGGAATGGAATGTGAGGCGGTTGTTGTGCGAGGGCGGGGGAGAACTCAACGACGCCCTTTTCCGTGGCGGGTTGGTGGACGAGCTGCATCTCACGATATGCCCTTTGATTTTTGGCGGCCGTCAGGCGCCAACCATCTGCGATGGCGAGGGGTCGCAAAGGCTGGCCCAGGCTGTGCCTTTGGGTTTGCGGCGGATGCGCCGGATAGGCGCAGAGTTGTTCCTTGTGTTTCGCATGGGACGTCTTGCTGTGCCACGCCGGTTCTACTAGACTCGTCCTGTTGAAAGCGAAGCTTTGGTTCCTTATTTGGACCGTCGCCATCCTCTCCTGCGCGGCGGCTGACAACGACTATACTCGGACGGAGGACGTTATCTACGGTCGCAAGCACGGCACGGCCCTCACGCTGGATGTGTTCACGCCGGCCCGGGCAAATGGCTGTGGAGTCCTGGTCCTGATCAGCGGTGGCTGGTTCTCTTCGCACGATGCCATTAATCCCGCCTTCTTCAAATCGTTGCTGGAGCACGGCTACACGGTTTTCGCGGTGGTCCACGGGTCCCAACCCAAGTTCACGATTCCCGAGATCGTGCAGGACATCCACCGCGCGGTGCGGTTTGTGCGCGCAAATGCGGATCGGTTTGGAATCGCGCCGGACAAGCTCGGGATGACGGGGGCCAGCGCGGGCGGACACTTGTCGTTGACAATGGCTGTGAAAGGCGGGCCGGGGAATGCGATGGCAAAGGATGCAGTCGAGCGGCAAAGCAGCGAGGTGCAGGCGGTGGCTTGCTTCTTTCCGCCAACAGATTTCCTGAACTACGGCGAGGCGGGCGAGGAGGCGGTTGGAATCGGCAGGCTCAAGAATTTCAAAGCTGCTTTCGGCGGCGACATGCCCGACGTTGAGAAGAGACGCGAGTTCGGCAGAGAAATATCGCCCATCTATTTCGTTCGCTCGAACCAGCCGCCCGTTTTGATCCTACACGGTGACGCGGACAAGTTGGTGCCGCTGCGCCAGGCGCAAACCTTTGTGGAAAAGTCCAGGCAGGCCGGAGCCATAGCACGGCTGGACGTTCGCGAGGGCAAACTCCATGGCTGGGCCGGCATGGACAAGGACATGGGAATCTTCGCCGACTGGTTTGACGAACACCTCAGAAAATCCAGGTAGTTCGCTCCTCGATTTTCCTTTCAGGGCTTGGTAGGTTACGGACGGACTATGAAACGTCGTTTGATTTTCGGTGCTGTCGCGTTGGTTCTTTGCCTGAACCTGCTGATCGGCGCCAGTGTTTATATCTCCTCCGCTCAGGCGGCGCAAAAGGACTCGGCATATCCGAGCCTCGAGCTGTTCTCCTTTGTCATGGAGCGCATCCGCAAGGACCATGTGGACGGCAAGAAGCTGACCTACAAGGACCTGGTGTACGGCGCCCTCAAAGGCATGCTCACCACGCTCGATCCTCACAGCGAATTCATGGAGCCGGCCAAGTATAAAGAGCTTCAAAATGACACGCAGGGCGCTTTTGGCGGGCTGGGAATCGTCGTTTCGGCCAAGGACAATTTCCTTACCGTTGTCTCTCCCATGGAAGACAGTCCCGGTTTCAAGGCGGGGATCATGTCTGGAGACCGGATCATGCAGATTGATGACCGAAGCACGGACAAGCTGTCGCTGCAGGATGCCGTCAAGTATCTGCGGGGCGAACCGGGCACGACCGTGCGGTTGACCATCCTGAGGCCCTCCACCGGCAAGGTGAAGGAGTACAAACTGACCCGGGCCATCATTAACGTGGACATGGTCAAGGACATCAACAACCGGAAGGAGTTTCCGTTGAGCGAAAACAAGATCGGGTATGTCCGCCTGGTCCAGTTCGGAGAAAGGACGGCGGACGAACTCGAAAGGGCGCTGAAGAAACTCAAGGCTCAGGGCATGCAGGCGCTGGTCCTGGACCTGAGGTGGAATCCGGGCGGTCTTCTTGAGCAGGCGGTGGATGTCTGCGAGAAATTTCTGCCGCGCGGGCAGGTCGTGGTGACGACTGAAGGCGCCAATCCTTCGCAGAATTCGGTTCGCAGGGCTCGCGGACGCGGTGACGAGTTGAACGGTATGCCGATCGTGGTGATTGTGAACCTTGGCAGCGCGAGCGCATCGGAAATCGTGGCGGGCTGTCTTCAGGACCTTAATCGGGCCATCATCCTTGGGGAAACCACTTTCGGGAAAGGCTCGGTTCAAAGTATTCTTCCGTTGCAGGACGGCTCGGCGCTTCGGTTAACCACCGCCAAATACTACACACCCAGTCACAAGGTTATTCACGGCGAGGGCATCACGCCGGATATTCTCGTGCCCCTGAACGAACAGGAGGAATTGGATGTGATCATGATGCGGGCGCCCGGGGGGGTGGAATCTTTGGAGGAACCGGAACGATCGCGGATCTTGAACGCGCGAGACCCGCAACTGGACCGCGCCTTCGATCTTCTGAAAGGCATCACGCTTTTCACGGGACGCTCATCCGAGCCATCGCGGCGGATGGCCCAGGGAACAGGTGTGGGCGCCAACTGAGCCGGGTTCGCCCCCATGCCCTTGCTCGCTTTTGAAACTTCTTGCGATGAAACCAGCGCGGCTGTCGTGCACAATGGCCGCGTTCTTTCGAATCCCGTCTCTTCGCAGATCCGCCTCCACATCGAGTATGGAGGCGTGGTTCCGGAATTAGCCGCACGCGAGCATTTACGCAATCTGCTGCCCATCGCGCGGGAAGCATTGCGACTTGCCGGGATAACTGTTGAGGCCATTGAAGCGGTTGCGGCAACCCGCGGGCCAGGGCTCCCGGGCGCATTGATGGCGGGACTGAAGGCAGCGCAGGCGACCGCCTACGCCTTGCGCAGGCCCTTCTTCGGAATCCACCATCATGAGGCCCATCTCTATTCATCCTGGATCCGGGGCAACCCTCCCGTGGCCGACTTCGGGCGTTTTCAGCCCAACGTGTCGCTCATTGTCAGCGGTGGCCATACCATGCTGGTGCATGTGCAGGGTCTGATGCGCCATGTCGTTCTTGGTTCCACCGTGGATGATGCCGCCGGGGAATGCTTTGACAAGGCGGGCAAGCTCATGGGACTGCCTTACCCGGCAGGGCCGAGAATTGACGAACTCGCCGCAAATGGCGATCCCGGTGCGTTTGATTTTCCGCGTCCCATGCTTAAGGAAAGCTCGGATGACTTCAGTTTCAGCGGGCTGAAAACCTCCATCCGATACCGCCTGAGAGACAACCCTGCTCTGGTGAGCTCCGAACAGGGGTTGCGGGATCTCTGCGCGAGCATACAGCGGGCGATTGTGGACGTGCTCGTCGGCAAAACATTGAAGGCTGCACGCCGTTTGAACGTCCGATGTGTAACGGCTTCAGGCGGGGTGACCTGCAACCGCGAACTGCGGGCGCGGCTGGGTGAGGCGTGCGCTCGCGAGGGTATGGAATTGCGCGTGGCAGAGCCGAGCCTCTGCACAGACAATGCTGCCATGATCGGTGTGCTTGCAGAACAAAAATGGCACGCGGCGAGTGTGCCGGGAATGCTGGATGCCGACATTCGGCCTTCGTGGCCGCTGGCGGGCTGCTAAGGCCGATTTACTTGACACCAACTCAGCCGGTGTAAACACTGGCACTGCTTAAGCTATGATAAAAGCTGCTTACGTTGGACGTTCCTGGGGAGTCGCATCCCTTGTTTTATCCATCTTCCTGAGCCAGGCGTTTGGCGACCAGCCCGGCCTGATCCGGGAGACGCCCCTCGAATTCTTTGGCAGTGCCGATTTCAACAAGGATGGCCGCAAAGATATCGTCATTGTGGATAAGGCCTCGGGCAAGTTCCGCGTTGGTTATCTCGGGGTGAACGGTCTTTACGATTGGGTGGACTGCCGGAACGGGAATATCAAGTCCGTTTCGGGTTTCAGTATCGGCAACCTGTTGAACACGGATGTGCCAGCCCTGGTGTTCACCTCGCCGGACGCCAATGGTTTCTCGATCGTCGAGGCCTCGAGTCCAGCCGCGCCGCAGAAGCCCGTATCTGTGCCATTTGCCGATGCGCTCGGCCCGAACAACGTTGTTGCTCTGGACATCGGCGGTGAGGGTAATACACCCGTGGCCGACCTGGTTGTGGGCAGTATTTACAACTCGCCGGACGAGAACCTTGCGACGCTGCACCGAAACGACGCAGCCGGTTTTCCAAAAGTCGGGGAGGCGACGCTCAAAGGCCCTTTATTGCGCGGGAGCCGCCTGGTCCTGAGGGCAGGGGGGCCGGATTACCTCTGCGGGATCATCCGGGAGGAGCAATCGAGCAAGTTTGTGATTGAGGATTTGACCACTGGAAAGGCAGTGCGTGTGATCGAAGCCGCTGGACTGCCCGCGGATGCGGAATACGCGGTGGGTAGCCTGGTCAAGGAAAGCGTGGATTTTGTGTTTTACCAGCCGGGCCAGTCAAAGGTCACCCTGCGCACGATTGGGCGGACTGGCGACAAACTTCAATTGGGCAAGGAAACGATGTTGGACCTGGTCGAACCTGTGAAAGAAGTGCTGGTTCTCGAAGGCCACATCCTGGCCGTTAATGCCAAGGGTGAGAAAGCCGCTCTTTTCCGCTGCGCGGGAAACGCTGTGCAGCCTTCCTCCACGCTGGTTTCGACGAACAACGTGATCACCGGGGTCATGGATACGCCGGCGGGGCTTGCTCTGTTCGCCAGCTCTCCGAATGGAAGATTCTCAACCCGCTACAACCTTTACACACTCGATGCTTCGGGCGCCAAGGCGGGACCCTATGGTGGGCTTTCATCCCTATCAGACAACGACAACGTCACCATTCCCGACATCCACTCCAGGATCGTCAAAAAAACGACCGTGAAGGATGAAGGCGGGATGCAATTCTACACCAACACCATACCGGGCACACGCGTCACCTACGTTATGGTCCCCATCAAGGGCGGGGAATTCACGATGGGCAGCCCCGAGTCCGAGGCAAAGCGCAAGCCTGACGAAGGCCCGCAGCACAAGGTCAAAATCTCTCCGTTCTGGATGGGGCAGTGCGAAGTCACATGGAACGAATATGAATTGTTCATGTACCCGGACGAGGAAAAGCGGTCACGGACGACCGTTGCGACGGATCCGGATGGAGACAAGCTGGCGGACGCGGTGACACATCCATCAAGACCGTACGTTGAAATGAGCTTCGGCATGGGCAAGGAGGGTTTCCCGGCCATCAGCATGACTCAGCACGCAGCCAACAAGTATTGCCAGTGGCTGAGCGCCAAGACCGGCGAGTTTTATCGGCTGCCGACGGAGGCGGAATGGGAATACGCGTGCCGGGCCGGCACGACCACCGCCTACTTCTTTGGTGAGGATTCCTCGAAACTTGCCGAATACGGCTGGTTCGAAATGAACAGCGATTTCAAATACCAGAAGGTTGGCAAAAAGAAGCCCAACCCGTGGGGCCTTCATGATATGTGCGGCAACGTGGTCGAGTGGGTGCTTGATCAGTACGACCCGGACTTTTACAAAACGTCGGCGACCGCCGTTGTGATAGATCCATGGAACAAGGCCACCAGGCCGTATCCACACGCGGTGCGCGGCGGCTCCTGGGATGACCCGGAGGCAAGCTGCCGCAGCGCGGCCCGGCGCGGCTCGGATCGTTCGTGGAAGATGCAGGATCCGCAGCTCCCCAAGAGCATCTGGTATTTTTCGGACGCGCAATTCGTGGGTTTCAGAGTCGTGCGTCCCTTAAAAGTGCCGCCACCCGAGGAAATGCAGAAGTTCTGGACGAGCGGGGTGGAAAGGGATTAGAAAAACAATCCGGGCGGCTTGCGCCGCCCGAGTAACTGAGATCAAACCATGCAAAACCAAAAGAGTATCGGCCCGGCGCAATCGCGCAGGGAGTTTCTAAGAAACACCTCATTGATGACCGCTTCAGCTGCCGCAATAGCCGCATTTCCGGGCATTGCCCTTGCCCAAAATGCAGTCAAAATGAATGCCGTCGTCATCGGGTTCGGGGGTCGTGGCGAAGGCGCGGCGAGCAACTTTCTCGAAGCGTGCGGCGTGGCCGGCGTGCAGGGAAGCATCGTCGCTGTTGCCGATTTGTTCCCCACAAAGGCGGCCAGGGCGGCGGAAGCCTATGGCGTGCCCCAGGAAAGGTTTTTCACCGGGTTTGATGGTTACCTCAAAGCGCTGAATCAGCCCGGGGTGAACTACGTTATCCTGGCAACCCCGCCCGGGTTCAGACCCGCTTACTTCAAGGCGGCTGTGGCGGCCGGAAAAAACATTTTTGCCGAAAAACCGGTCGCAGTGGACGGACCCGGCTGCCGTATCATGTACGAGGCTGCCGAGGCCGCAAAGAAGAAGGGACTGAAGGTTGCCGTCGGCACCCAGCGGCGTCACTCCGCGCCCTATATCGAGACCATCAAAAGAATCAAGGCGGGTGAGATCGGCGATGTCATGAGCCTCCGGGCCTACTGGGTGAACGGCGGTCCGATATGGCATCGAGGTCTGCAGGGAGACTCCGAAATCGAACGGCAGATTCGGAACTGGTACCACTATATCTGGACTTGCGGCGATCACATTGTCGAGCAGCACGTCCATAACATTGACGTCTGCAACTGGCTGATGGATGACGCGCACCCGGTGAAGTGCTGGGGTATGGGCGCCCGCCAGCAGCTCGGCGATAAACCGGGTGAGATTTGGGATAACTTCGCCGTCGAGTTCGAGTACGCCAACGGGATTCGGATGTACAGCTACTGCGGCCAGATCAAACGGGACAAATCCAACGTCAGCGAGGCCGTTCAATGCGTGAAGGGCACCTCCAACCCGTCCGGGTCCATCCGCAAGAATGATGGCACTATGTGGCGCTATCGGGAGGAGGCAACCAACCCGTTTGTCCAGGAGCATGTGGACCTCATCAACGCGATCGTCAAAAACACAGACCTCAACGAGGCCGCTCGCGTCACCGACAGCACATTGACCGCAATCATGGGGCGCGAGGCCGCCTACAGCGGCAAGGAGGTGGATTGGGAAACGGCCCTCAATTCCAAGTTCGCTTATGGTCCGGCCGACCTGTACGAGAATGCTTCCGCTCTGAAGTTCGGGCCGTTTCGGACACTGCGTCCGCCCATGCCAAGCCAGCACGATATTTTCGCTGACCCACCGGTCTTTGCGGAACTGAAGGCTTGAGAATCCTTTTTCTGTCGCAAGGCCGGCTCGTTCTTCGACGGGCCGGCCTTTTCATCGTGAATTCAAGTCTCACCTTATCAAAAAAGCTTTGCGCGCTGATGGCAGTCGCACTGTTGCTGATGCTGTCCGCTTGCCGCACACCGGTCCCGGAGCAGCCGCTCCGAAAACATGTCTTTGTACGCGCCGCCATGGGAACTCAGTTCAGAATAACGATCTTCGCAGCGGATGCGGACGTGGCCAGAGCCGCAGCCGACACCGCCTTTGACCGCGTGGATCGGCTCGAGGAAATTCTTAGCGATTATCAGGCGGACAGCGAACTCTCGCTCTTGCGTGAGCAACCGGTCGGTGTGCCTGCCCGGGTGAGTTATGATTTGTTCGAGGTGCTTTGGCGGGCGAGGAGGATATCTGAGGCGACCGTCGGCGCGTTCGATGTGACCGCCGGACCCTACACGCGATTGTGGCGCTTTTCGCGGAAGAGGAGGGTGCTCCCTTCCGGGGAGGAACTTGCCGCCGCCCGGCACAGTGTGGGCCATGAGAAGCTGTTGCTGGATCCGGAGAAGCGAACGGTAACCATGAGCGTTCCTGGGATGCGGTTGGATGCAGGCGGCATCGCAAAGGGGTATGCCGCGGATGCCGCTTTACGGCAACTGCGAGAGCTGGGTTTTCAGCGGTGCCTCGTCGCCGCCAGCGGTGATATTGCCGTTGGCGATCCACCTCCCGGGCAAAAGCATTGGTCGGTGGCGATCTCCATGCCGGGAGACAGCGGCCAGCGGGCGGCAAAGACGTTGAGACTTCGAAACCGGGCCGTGTCCACCTCAGGCGACACTGAACAATTCGTGGCAATCGGCGGAACACGCTATTCGCACATCCTGGACACCCGGACAGGCCTTGGCCTGACAAACCGTGCCCAGGTCACGGTCGTGGCACCCGACGCGACCTGCTCGGATCCCTTGGCGACAGCCTTGCGGATTCTTGGGCCGGCACATGCACGGTCCCTGCTGCGCCGCTTTCCCGGCTCTTCGGCGACGTGGGTCACATACGAGGGTGAGGCGCCCGTAGTTCGTGATTACCGCTGATGCCTGCGCCAAGCCGGCTCTAAGGACCAGGACTGCAGGTTCCCGGATGAGTGACGCGTGCTGCTGCCTGAAAATGCACGGCCCGGAGAACGGAAGGTGAA
Source organism: uncultured Verrucomicrobiota bacterium (assembly GCA_964401575.1). Classification (GTDB taxonomy): domain Bacteria; phylum Verrucomicrobiota; class Verrucomicrobiia; order Limisphaerales; family UBA8199; genus CAYNZC01. The sequence goes on along the minus strand of CAYNZC010000002.1, from coordinate 41,105 downwards.
AACGCCTCGCTTGGCGACGCACCATCCCCGGTCCCCTGGCTATTTGTGGCATGTGTCCAGGCACTCCCGAACGGTCTTGACCAGCCGGCCTGGGTGATAGGGCTTCGGCAGGAATGGCGCGTTCTTGGGTCCCGCACAATCCTTGCCGGACGAATCGGCGCTGTACCCGCTGGTGAAAATAACCTTAAGGTCCGGCCGCTCAGCCAGGAGCGTTTCGGCAAGCTCACGCCCTGTCATCTGCTCCGGCATCACGATATCGGTTAGGAGAAGGTCAATCTCCTTCTTGGACGTGCGCCAAACCTCGAGCGCCTTGGGGCCCGACTCGGCCTTCAGAATTCTGTAGCCATGGGCCAACAAAACGGAGCACACCAGTTCGCGGACCGGTTCCTCATCCTCCACAACCAGAATCGTTTCACGTCCGCCACGAACGGTCAAAGTGGAGTTGGTCTCGTCCGGTCTGTCAACCTGTTCTGCCCGGTATGGAAGGTAAATCCGGAATTCCGCCCCCTGGTTGGGGCCACTGTCCACTTCAATCCAGCCCTGGTGCTGATCAACAATGCCATACACGGTGGCCAGACCCAGCCCGGTGCCTTTTCCGGTGGGCTTGGTGGTAAAGAAGGGTTCGAAGATGCGTTTGAGGTTCTCCGGCGGAATGCCACAACCTGTGTCCACTGCGCTCAAGCAGACGTATCTTCCGCATGCGGCATCCGGATGCTCGAGAAGCTGGGTTCCGCTAACCTCCTGGATGGAAGTCTTCAGGAAGAGGACGCCTCCCTTCGGCATGGCGTCGCGTGAGTTCACAGCCAGGTTCAGAAGCACCTGCTCAATCATTCCAGCATCCGCAAGAATAACGGCCGGTTGCGCTGAGTATTGCAATTTGAGCGCGATGTCTTCTCCAAGAATGCGGCCGAGCATCTTGGTCATGTTCGCCAGCAATTCGTTCACGTCCAGGCGGCGCGGCTGTATCATCGTGCGCCTGCCGAAGGTCAATAGTTGGCGTGTTAAACCCGCGGCCCGTTCCGCTGCTTGAAGAATCTGCTGGGCCGAGCGGGTTGCGGTGGAGGACGGATCGCACTGAGTGGCCAGAAGTGAGGCGTGCCCGTGGATGACCGTGAGGATGTTGTTGAAGTCGTGAGCAACCCCGCCCGCCAGCAGGCCGATGGCCTCCATCTTTTGCGATTGCCTGAGCTGCTCCTCCAGTTTCCGCTGAGCCGTCACATCCCGGAATAGGCAGAGCAGAAGCGGTTCTTTGCCTTTGCGCTCCACGTAGGAGCTCGTGTCCTCAAGGATCAAGGCTGCGCCGCTCTTAAGTCTCAGCCTTCTCTCAACCTGTTTGTCCACGATACGGGCGGCAAAGGTCTCGCGATAATGTTTAAGCTGGTAATCGTGATTCTCCGAGGTGGCATACGGCACGGTGAAGAGCTTACCCTCGATCTGATCGCGGGGCATGCCTACGATGCGACAGAACGCCTCGTTCACGGCGACAACTACTCCGTCCCTGTCGGTGAGGCGCATGCCATCAACCGAATTCTCCCACACGGAATGGAATAGCATCTCCGAGCTGCGCAGCTCCTCCTCTGAGCGCCTGCGCTCACTGATGTCCCGAACGTGCAGGAGCAACGCCGACTTGCCTGCGTAGCTGACGCGGTTGCCGCTGATCTCGACTGGCACCTCCGCTCCGTCCCAGGTCAGGCTGGAGGTTTCGATCTGTTTGAGCCTCCCGGAAGCCATTAACGGAACGGCGGAAGCAAAAGCCGCTCGTTTTGACTCGGGCACGAGCTGTGAAATATGCCTGCCAATCAGATCCTCCCGGCTTGCCGCGTGCAGCTTGCAGGCGGTGAGGTTTACATCCAGGAGGTAACCGTTCAAGTCCTGAACAAAAATGGCGTCGGGCGATCCTTCAAACAATTCCCGGAACCGCATTTCACTTTCGCGCAAAGCCTGCTCGGCGCGGATGCGCTCGATCGCGCCGCCGCAGTGGTCCGCGAGGGTTTGCAGTGTTTGCAGGTCGCGCTGGTTGTAGGCTCGCTGCTTGTAGCTCTGAAGCGAAAGCACTCCGATCACTTTCGTCCGGTTGCGGATGGGCACCAGCATCAGGGACGCCGAGGCGTGTGCCTTGTCACCAATGGCGATGCTGTCGCCTCCCATCACTGCCGGGTGTGGGCGCAGAATGAGCTGCCCTCCGTGCTGAATCGCACGGCGGGTAAGGCCGCCGGGCGCCATTTTTCCGCCATCCACCACCACCTCGAACCGGTTGCCGCTCCGGTCAGTGTCCAGGTTCACAAGCGGCAGAAGTTCGTCGCTGTCGGCCAGGTACAAATTCAGAGTGAAGACATCCCAGGTGAATAATTCGTCCGTAATGGATCGAATGATCTGCGCGGCCTCCGTCGGGTGGCTCGTCGCGTTGAGGCTTTGGCCAAGCTTGGACAGGGCGGAATCGCGCTTCTCGTCCCGCCAGCGTTCTGTGACGTCGTTAATCAGCGTGAGGGATGCATTTCTGCCCTTGAAACGAATGGGCGCCCACTTTACTTCGACGTGAATGACGGAGCCGTCCCGTTTTACGTGCTTCCATTTTCCAGCATAGCCCAGCCTGGCGTCCGAGCTGTGCGGAACAAGCCTGTGCAGGTATTCCTCGGGCGAAGGGTCTTCTGAGTCGGTCCGCAGATCCGAAAGACGCATCGAGCGGAATTCCTCCCTGGAATAGCCGTAGTGTTGAACGGCTGCGTCGTTTACCTCCAGAAACTCAAGCGTTTCCTGGTCAAAAATCCACATCGGATTCGGGTTGCCATCGAAAATCAGCCGGTATTGTTGCTCACTTTCCCGCAGTTCGCGCTCCGCCCGTCTCTTTTCGGTCACGTCATGAGCGGTGAGAACGATGCCTTCAATCTCAGGATCCGTCAGCCGGTTCTCCGCAACGGCTTCAAGTTCCCTCGTGGTCCCGTCCTTGTGCCGCAACGTCAGGTCAAATCGCAGGGTATTCGCAGGGGCGTCCCTCAACGTGCCAAAATGTGCCTTCACTGTCTCAAGGTCAGACGGAAGCACCAAATCCATGAGGCTGCGACCGCGCACCTCCGCTGGTCCAAACCCAAGCACGTTGTTGAGGGACGGGCTGCTGTAGAGCAGGTTGCCTTCGGCATTTGTGATCATCAGAACGTCAAGCACGTTCTCCGTAAAGGTCTGAAAATGCCGCTCGTTCTGTTTCAGTTCTCTCTCAATGTTTCGCCGCGCCGTCCGTTCAACCGACTCCGCCACCGCCCGTTTCACGGCCGGAAGCAGTCGTTCAGGCAGCGCCTTTAGCACGTAATCCGTGGCGCCTCGCCTTACTGTCTCGATGGCTTCGGTCTCTGCCATCGTGCCGGACAAGATCAAAAAGGGTGTCTCCGGACATTGCTGATGAGCTATTTGCAGCGCACTCAGCCCATCGAAGTCGGGCAGCAAATAATCCGCAAGGATCAGGTCATACGGCCCTCCGGCGAGCGCAGCCTCAAAATCTGTTCGGGTCGAAACCCGGGTTAAACGTGACGGAACCTCTTGCGAAATAAGGTCTTGCACGAGGTCGGAATAGTCCGCCTCATCCTCAAGGTGCAGGATCTGCAGGGGTCGATTCATTTAGAATCTAAGTTCAGTCCTTCTACACCAGCAGTCTTAATGCCACTGCAGAAATGCGACAGAATTTGTTATGACACTATCCCGCATCGCTGGTGCCTGGGAGGGCAGGGCAGGGTTTCAGGTGGTTCTACACGCATTTCTCGCAAACATAGACGGATAAGAAGCCGCTACAGTCTTTCTCGATAATTCTCAGGCCACTGCGGGTCATCATTCCCTCCAGTATCCAATCCAATGTCGAGAACTCTTTCTTGATGTGCTGTATGGTCTGCCGGGCCAGTTCATCGCCAGCATCGCGACGGATCTTCTCTATCAATCTCGCAAAGAAAACATCGGAATCATTGATGTCCGAGGGAAACACAACGTCGCGAAGATACAGCTTCCCGGCGGGGCGAAGACGACTTGCGATCCCGGCAAGGGCTCTCGACTTCCAAAAGTCAGGTAAATGATGCAGTGCCAGTTGAGTGACCACCCCATCCACTGGGCAGGGCGGACGAAAGCCGGACAGAAACCCTCCCTTCTTGAAGGTCACATTGCAAATGCCGCGTTGTTTCGCTTTGTGACCTGCATACCTGAGCATCGTCGGGGAAATGTCCGTCGCATAGACATGCCCCACGCCAGGAGCAAGGGCCAGGGCGCATTCGCCGGTGCCGGTGCCGATCTCCCAAACCGTGCAGTCTTTCGAGAGTGACAGTGCCGCCTTGACGGCCCGGGTCTCTTCCTGGATATCGCGCAGCTTCTGCATCCGCTCGTCGTAACCGGCCACCTCGGCTTGGTCACGATAATCAGTGCCAACCTGGATCGTCTCGTCATATTGCCACGGGTTGTTCATGTTACTTTTCTCCGCCGAACGACGCACCTTGTCTGCCACTGCCAGGCATCAGCTTGAACGCAGGCCCCCTATTCAAATCTGCTCAAATCCCTGGGCCTAAAGTCCGGATGCCGCCCGCTGAGGCGAGGGTGGATTGTTTGATTTCCATCGTCCAACCTGGCACGCGTCGGCGTCCAAATAGGCATAAAAGGCCGCTGCTCACAACAAGCAAAGCAAGGGCCCCTGGCTTCGGGATCACCGCCAGGTGAACGCCATCAACCCATGTGGGCCCTCCGTTGTTGGGTGCCGGCATAATCCTGTTTTTGTGCCAAGAGTAGTGAATCAGGTTTTCTTACCCAAGCGCGCTACGCAGCCGTACACCTTCCGGGTTGGTCGCTCGAAAACAGCCGCTCATATTCTCCGTCCCCAAGCTCCTGAAGTCCGAACCGTTCAATGACCTCGGGAGGAACTCGATACATATCTGATGCACCGCCCATACATGCTGAGCAGTGCGTCATCCCTGCCAAGGCCGAGCCATGCCACTCCGGGCCATCGGTCCGCTTAGGAATAGAATTGTTATTGTTTTGATGCTGAGGATTTTGCATTTAGACATCGGCTTATGACAGAACGTCCATTGAAATCTCATGGGTGGGTCACCTGCGGTGCCGGGCTGCTGGTGTTCGGCCTGTCTCTTTACGCCCAGGAGCAACCTGTGACCCTGCCTGCGACGGTTGTTACCGCGCAAAAGGAAGCCGAGGACTGGCTGGAACTGCCGTTGAGCGTCTCAGCCGTGGCTGTGAGCAAGAGTGTGGAGCCGATTGTGATCCGTGAGGCGGCCAAAGTGGCGCCTGGAGTGTATATCAACCAATTTACTCCTCCAGCTCTGAGCAACCCTTTTTTCCGCGGCATTGGCGGCAGCCCGGCCAACCCCGGCGTCACAACATATATTGACGGTGTTCCACAGTTGAACAGTTACTCGTCGAATATCGAGCTGCTGGATGTGGAACGTGTGGAGTTTATCCGCGGGCCCCAGGGCGCGCTCTTCGGACGCAACACGCCGGGCGGGCTTGTCAACATCGTATCTGCGAGGCCTTCCGGTGTCTGGGCAGCGCGGTCGAGCGCTACCTTCGGCGATTTTGATTACTGGGACGTGCGAGGCGGGATTTCCGGTCCTGTTAAGAGCGATGCGATCGGTATGAGCATCTCCGGCGGCGCCCTGGCGCGCGACGGTTACACAAAGAATCTTTATGACGGCAGAGATCTTGACAGCCGGGACGCCCTCTTTGGAAAGGCGCAGATGCTCTTCACACCCTCAGAGCAGTTCGAAGCCCGGCTTCTCCTCTCGGGCGAGAGGAACCGCGATGGGGATTATGCCCTTGGCGACCTGGAACGGTTGCAGCGCGATCCATGGCGGGTCCGGCGTGATTTCACGGATGGCTACAACGATCGTGACCTGCTCGCGCCGACTCTGATTCTGAACTGGTACGGAACGGCGATCGAAGCGGAATCCATCTCGGGGTTCGTCTATTGGAAGAGTGACGCGCTGACGGATCTGGATTACGGGGTGGCCACCCCCGGGAATTACTTTTTAGACGCAACCCGGAGCAACAACGCAGAACAGAACCAATTTACGCAGGAATTCAGGCTATCCTCTCCAAAAGACACACCAATCGCAGTTTCTGATGCTGTGGACCTCGAGTGGCAAGGCGGAATCTTCGCCTTTTACTCTGATTACGATCAACGGACCGCGAATCGTTTCGCAGCGCCGCTGTCCCCGCTATCGGGCAGCAGCGATGCCGCTCTTGATGATTATGGGGCCGGGTTGTACGGGCAGGCGCGGTTCAGCTTTGCTGAGCGCTTTGAGCTTTCGGCAGGCGGACGCTTGGATTACGAGCAGAAGGATGCCAGGCTCAGCACCAGCGCCTCGGCCCGGCAGGATCTCGACGAAGACTTCTTTGAGCCGACGCCGCAGGTGGGGCTTGCCTGGAAGCCCGCCGAATGCCACCGGTTCTACGGAACTGTGGCGGCCGGCTACAAGGCGGGAGGATTCAATCCGGCGCCCTCCGGCGTGCCCGGCCCTGCAAACACCGAGTCCTACGACCCGGAACACAGTTGGAATTACGAAATCGGTTACAAGGCGCGGTTGTTTGATTCGAAGATCGAGACCGGCCTTGCGCTGTTTTACATCCACTGGGATGACCTGCAGCTAAACCAGCAATATCCCGGGCTGGCGAGCCAGTATTACATTGGCAATGCGGGCGCGGCGGCAAGCAGGGGAATCGAACTGCAGATGACCGCGCGTCCCCTGGATTGGCTCGACCTGTTTGGAAGCATCGCGGTGATGGACGCCGAGTTCCTGAGCGGCACGACATCTTTCAATGCCAACGAGGGGGTGAACGAAAGGGTCGGGGGCCGGTCCCTGCCTTTTGCGCCGGAGTTCACGGTGAACGGCGGAGCAGAGGCGCGTTGGGCATTCAGGCGCGACCTTCAGCTTTTTGTGCGGGGACAAGTGACGGGCTTTGGAGAGTTCCATTACGATGCTTCAAACGACGAATCGCAAGACGCTTACTCTTTAGTGGATTTCAGGGCGGGACTTCGCGGGAAGAACTGGTCTTTGGAAGGCTGGGTAGCCAATGCCTTCGATCAGGAGTACGTTCCCATCGCCATACCTTACGGTCCGTTAGGCGCCCCATCGGGTTATGTCGGAGAGAACGGCGCACCCGCGACTTTTGGCGCTCGGTTGGCATTGTTCTTCTAGCCATTGAATTCTTGAGATTGGAACCGCACCCCGGGTGCCGATGGCGGACAGGCAGCAGCGATCCTGCGACCGACGGATGGCTCGAATTGTCCGCATAAACGCTTGAGTGAGTGCCGGCCAAACCCGCACAATAGGATGGTGCGGGTTGTTGCAAAGGTTCTGGTCGGTCTGGTGGTGGCTGCGGTGTGCGGCGGTTGTGCTACAACCCGCAATGCCGGCGAGTCGCGTCCTGCCAACTGGCAATGGCCCGGGCGACAGTCCTCACCTTCAGATACCATACCCGCGGCTGAGCCAGTACCCCTGACGACGCCGGCCCACGAACCCGGCGCGACTGCCGTCTCTCCTCCACCCACCGCATCCAGGAGCGGCCTTGTTGCGCTGCGGGACTGGGTCGCCGGTGAGGGTCTTGCCGCGCCGGCGCAGAGCCCCTCGAATGCGGGAGCGTTCAACGTTGGCAGCCCGAATGGCCGGCTGTGGCTGGAAGCAAACAACAATGTTGTGCGGTGGGACGGAATGGAGGTGCACCTGGGCTTTCCTCCGGTTCTGGTGAGGAATCAGTTGTATCTCAAAATCGAGGATATCCGTTCGACCATTCAACCGCTTTTGTGCGGGGCACCGCCGGTTTTTGCGCGCGGGCAAACAGTGGTTCTTGATCCGGGCCATGGCGGGGCAGACTCCGGCGCCCGTTGTGTGGCCGGTGGGTATGAGGATGAGTACACTTTGGATTGGGCATTGCGACTGAGGGATCTGCTCATGGCGGATGGCTGGCGGGTAGTGCTGACTCGATCCACGGACACTGAAGTGACTCTTTCCAACCGGGTTGCCCTTGCCGATGCTGAGAACGCGGATCTCTTCCTCAGCCTGCACTTTAACTCGTCCGTCCCGGACAAGGCAGGGCTTGAGACCTATTGCCTGACGCCGGCGGGCGTGCCTTCCACTTTAACGCGCGGGTATTCTGACGAGCTGAACGAAACCTTGCCGAACAACTCCTTCGACGCCTCGAACATTTTTGTGGCGATGAAGCTGCACTCGGCGTTGTTAAAGGTGAATGGGCGTCTGGACCGGGGCATACGCAGGGCTCGGTTCGTTGCCGTGTTGCGCACCCAGAATCGTCCGGCTGTGCTCATCGAGGGCGGCTACCTTTCAAATCCGGTTGAAGCGCGCAGGATTGCATCGGCCGCGCATCGGCAGGAACTGGCCCGGGCATTGGCCGAGGCGTTGCGGCCGCTGTTGATTCCCGCAGATCAAAACAGCACAATCCTTTCAGGACAATGACAGCCAAATCACCACATGCGCTGGTCACAGGCGGGGCGGGCTTTATCGGTTCGCATCTAGTGGAGCGATTGCTCGCGGGCGGAGATCGGGTGGTCGTGATTGACGATCTGTCCACCGGCAGTCTTCAGAACCTGGCATGCGTGGTATCGCAACCCGGGCTGACCTTTGTAAAGTCGAAGATCTCAGCGTGCGAGGACCTTGCAAAATATGTCGCCGGCGCGCATTCCATTTATCACCTGGCAGCGGCAGTCGGCGTTGAATTGGTGGTCAAATCTCCCATACACGTGCTGGAGGCAAATTTGTGGGAGACAGAGGTGCTGCTCTCCGCCGCGGCGGCGCATCCGGTGCCGTTCCTGCTGACCTCGACATCCGAGGTCTATGGCAAAAGCCTTCAACCGGCGTTCAATGAGGAGGACGACCTGTTGATCGGACCCCCTCACCAATCGCGCTGGAGCTATGCATGTTCAAAGCTCATGGACGAATTCCTCGCCATGGCTTATTGGCGCGAGCGCAAGCTCCCGGTCCGCGTGGCAAGGCTTTTTAACACAGTCGGGCCGCGCCAAACCGGTCGGTACGGGATGGTGCTCCCGAGATTCATCGCTTCAGCAAGGGCAGGGAAGCCCTTAAAGGTGTATGGCGATGGACTCCAGACCCGGTGCTTCTGTTACGTGGCTGACACGGTTGAGGCCCTGATGCGGCTGCAAAGCACTTCTGCCGCAGTCGGAGGGGTTTTCAATGTGGGGGGGACGGAGGAAATCACGATCCGGCAGCTTGCGCAATCGGTGATCGAAGTGTTGGGCTCAGGATCCGGGGTGGAATATGTTTCGTACTCGGAAGCGTATGCTCCCGGCTTCGAGGATATGCGGCGCAGAAAACCGGACGTGGCCAGATTGGAGAGAGTGACCGGCTTCCGTCCGAACACGCCCTTGCGCAGGATCATCGAGCGTACGGCAGGCCTGTCCTGACACCCCCCAAATGAGCCGGAATGAATCGCATGTTCAAGCCGGGCGTATCAACGAAACCTCACTCTTGCCCGCACACCGGTCCAATTCGGGACCGGTCGTCATTGTTCTCTGGTTGCGGAAGCCAGCAGGGTTTCAAAATGCGGCGGCTGCTCTTCCCGGGCTACCACACTGATATCAATCCTCTTGAATCCGGCCGATTCGAGCCATCGGTGCAGATCGCTTTCGGCAAAACCCAGCCATCGGTCTCCGTAGAGTTGGTGTGCGCGGTCAAAGTCGTGTTTTGCCAGGTCCAGAATCATGATCTGCCCGCCGGGACGCAAAATCCGGAACGCGCTTTGCAAGGCGATGCCTGGCGATTCGGCGTGGTGCAGCGCCTGGCTCAGAATGACGAGATCAACAGCGTTATCGGCGATGGGCGGGTCCTCGAGATTCCCCAGCCTGAACTCGAGATTCCTCAGCTTGTTCTTGCGGGCTTTCTCAGCGCCGAACGCAACGATCCGCTCCGAGTTGTCCACTGCGATCACCCGTTTGCATTGGCGCGCGAGCAGTTCGCTGAGTAATCCCTCGCCGGAGCCCAGATCCGCAACTTCCAGCGGGGGCAGTATTCTCAGCAGCAGGTGGCCAAACGCCTGCCATGATCTTCCTGGGCCGTAAACGCGATCGAAACGCCCGGCCACCTGGTTGAAAAACAGACGCGCCTGTTCCTTGCGCAGGGCCAGCATTCGCCTCAGATTGATCTGATCGCTCTCATGATCGGCTAATTCCTTTGCTCCCCGCACTGCCAGGCTCACGATTTCTTTCCCATTGCCTTCCAGCAGCTTGTAGAAAGTCCGCTTCCCCTGGCGGCGGGACTCGATCAGCCCAGCCTCCTGCAACTGCCCGAGATGCGTCGAGATTCGTGACTGACCGAGCCGGGTGATCTCCTGCAATTCGTTGACCGACAGCTCATCGCCCTGGAGCAAACCAATGAGTCGTAACCGGGTTGGGTCGGCGAGAGCCCTGAGATGCTTAAGCGTGCTGCTCATGCGAAAAAAGTGCTATTTCCTGGTAGATGGCCATTGACGGGCCTCAATTCTGATATATCATCTTATCCTGATACGTCAATATGAGCAATAGCTATATCTTCTCTTCCGAGTCTGTCGGGGAAGGACACCCGGACAAAGTCTGTGATACCATCTCCGATTACGTTCTGGACGCATGCCTCGATGTGGATTGCATGAGTCGCGTGGCCTGCGAATGCTACGCAAAATCGAACACTGTGATCGTGGGCGGCGAGATAACCATCCCCAAAATCAAGTTTCTGCATCCGAGCAGGGTCATCGATTTTGACGGTCTCGCGCGCGAGGCGATTCGCGACATCGGCTACGTCAATGACGATGATGTCTTCCACGCCGAGAAAGTGTTTGTGAACTGCCTGATTACCGGGCAGTCGCCGGATATTGCGCAGGGTGTGGATGCCCGCAAAGCCGAGGGCAAGAAGACGGCGAAGCAGGGCGCTGGGGACCAGGGCTTGATGTTCGGTTATGCCTGCAACGAAACGCCCGAGCTGATGCCCGCGCCGATTATGTTCGCGCACCGGCTCGGCCGGAAACTCACGGAAATCCGCAAGACAGGCCGTGTGAAATGGCTGCGGCCGGATGCAAAATCCCAAGTGTCCGTGGAATACGTGGATGGCAAGCCCGTGGCGATCCGGAATGTTGTCATTTCCACGCAGCACACCCCGGAGGTCTCGCATGCGGAGATTGAGAAATTCTGTATTGAGAAGGTCATCAAGGCGGTCTTGCCCAGGGAGATGTTGCGCAAGACCGAGTATCTGGTTAATCCGACTGGCCGATTTGTCACGGGTGGTCCGCAGGGCGACACCGGGTTGACGGGCCGCAAGATTATCGTGGACAGCTACGGAGGCATGGGCCGGCATGGTGGCGGCGCTTTTTCGGGCAAGGACCCGACGAAGGTGGATCGCAGCGCGGCATACCTTGGGCGTTGGATTGCCAAGAACGTGGTAGCGGCCGGTTTGGCCGAGAAGTGCGAAGTGCAGTTCGCCTATGCTATTGGCTACCCCGATCCCGTCAGCGTGAATGTGGATACATTCGGCACCGCGCGCGAGGATGAATCGGCCATCGTGGCGGCGATCAACCGCGTGTTCAGTTTTCAGCCGGCGGACATCATAGAGCAACTCGACCTGCGCCGTCCGATCTATAAGAAGACGACAAACTACGGTCACTTCGGCAAGAGCGATCCCGATATAACCTGGGAACGGACAGACAAGGCTGGGGCTCTCAAGAATGCGCTGCGGCGGACCGTGAGCATGAGTCGGAGCTGTTCCCGCCGCTGAGGGGGGCGTCTCCGGAAGCGTTTAGCAACCATTAAATTAATTATGCCAGCAACAATTCAGAGAACCAACGGCAGGAGAGCTGCCGGCAAACAAGGCGATTTTTACGTGGCGGACATTTCGCTCGCCGATTGGGGACGAAAAGAGATCCAGGTGGCCGAGCAGGAGATGCCGGGCCTGATGGCCGTTCGCGAGAAGTACGGGCGGCAAAAGCCGCTCAAGGGGGTGCGCCTGTCCGGTTCGTTGCACATGACGATCGAGACTGCGGTGCTTATCGAGACACTGGTCGAGCTGGGCGCCTCGGTGCGCTGGGCAAGTTGCAACATCTTCAGCACACAGGACCAGGCGGCGGCTGCCATCGCAAAAACGGGCACGCCGGTGTTTGCGTTCAAGGGTGAGACCCTCGATCAATACTGGGAGTTTACGTTGGCGGCCCTCAGCCACCCTGCTGGCCAGGGGCCACAATTGGTGGTGGACGATGGGGGGGACGCCACGCTGCTGCTTCACAAGGGCTACGAGATGGAGCATGGGAGTAACTGGGTGAATACTCCCAGCACAAGCCATGAGGAGGAGGTTATCAAGAAGCTTCTCAAGAAATGCTCGAAGGAGCGACCGGGCTGGTTCACCCGGGCTGTGGCTGATTGGAAAGGAGTCTCCGAAGAAACCACCACCGGGGTCCATCGCCTGTATCAAATGCTTGAAGCCGGCACACTTCTGGTCCCGGCAATCAATGTGAATGATTCGGTGACGAAGTCCAAGTTCGACAATCTATACGGTTGCCGGGAATCCCTGGCGGACGGTTTGAAGCGCGCGCTGGGCGTGATGATTGCCGGCAAGACCGCTGTTGTGTGTGGTTACGGCGATGTTGGAAAGGGTTGCGCGCATAGCCTGCGCGGGTTTGGCGCCCGGGTCATTGTCACGGAAGTGGACCCGATTAACGCGTTGCAGGCGGCCATGGAAGGCTTCCAGGTTACCACCGTGGAGAGCACACTTGGAATCGCGGACATTTACGTGACGGCCACCGGCAACTGCGAGGTAATCACTTTGGAGCACATGTTGAAGATGAAGGACCAGGCGATCGTGTGCAATATCGGTCATTTTGACAACGAAATTCAAGTGGACCGGTTGAACGCCGCCAAAGGAGTAACGAAAGTGAACATCAAGCCGCAGGTGGACCGTTACGATATTCCGGGCGATCGCAGCATTTACATGCTTGCGGAAGGACGCCTGGTCAACCTGGGCTGTGCGGAAGGGCATCCGAGCTTTGTGATGTCGAACTCGTTCACGAACCAGGTGCTTGCGCAACTGGACCTGTGGACCAACAGGGAGACCTACAAGCCACAGGTTTACCGGCTTTCCAAAAAGTTGGATGAAGAAGTGGCCCGCCTGCACCTGGACAAGATTGGGGTGAAACTTACAAAGCTCAGCAAGAAGCAGGCGGACTACATCGGTGTGCCGGTTGAAGGTCCCTACAAGCCCGAGCACTACCGCTATTAGCCCAAACGTATCTTGTGGTGGATTTCAGGCGAACGGAATGAAAGCGTTCGCCTGATCTCTTTTTTGAGGAGCTGCATACGCCAAACCGGGGTTGCTTGAGAGCAACCCCGGCATAGCAAACTTGAGACTTCACCCGCGCAATCCCGCAATCAGGACTGCGGGAGAGTGCCGTAAGTGATTGGCTTCACTTCGTTACCCGACCCGTCGGTAACCTTGCGCGTCTTCTCGTCGAACAGGCAGGTCATCTTCAGGCGATCGGACATTTCCGCCAGCGAGATGACCGTCTGGACGCGAATGGCGAGGTCAATGTTGCCGTTGGGCTTCGCCCCGGAACGGATGCAATCGAACCAGTTCTTCTCATGCACGCGGATGTCCTCGGGCTGCATGCCGGTGAATGTTTCGGGATCGATTTCCTCGGCGTATTCCTTTTCGGGAACGAGCTCGATGCGCTCGCCGCTGGAGCCGATATTCATCGTTGCCTTGTGACCGTAAATGGCGAAACCAGGGCTCTTGGCGTTGACAGTGCTGCAGGTGACGGTGACCATGTAGCCGGAGGGGAACTCCGCCTGGAGTTGAATGTGCTCGGGCACTTCGCGCGGAAGGGCATCCGGCTTGTTCTTGTCCGCATGCACATTCTTGGTGCCGATACAGTTGACGCGCGCGGGGAATTCGGGGTTTCCGGAGGCGAGCATGAGCGGGTGCAGCCTGTGAGGAACCAGATCGCCCAGCAGTCCGGAGCAGTAGGGAAAGAACTTGCGCCAGCGATGGAAATGCTCGGCGCTGAACGGCACGCGCTTCTTCACCGGACCGAGCCAGCGTTCCCAATCAATGTTCGCGGCGGTTGATTCCCCTTCGATCATGTAGTTCCACTCGCCCTGGACACTGTTGCGGCAATAGTAGCCCTGTCCCCATACCAGCGTGCCGGCCTGGCCGGCTTGGATGAGTTCGGCGCACTTGTGCCAACCCTGGGCGGAGCAGCCTTGAGACCCGATTTGGAAGACCGACTTCGAGCCCTTAAGCGCATCATACACCTGGAAAGCTTCGTCGAGATACCGCGTCAGCGGCTTCTCGCAATAGACATGCTTGCCGGCCTTGACGGCGTCCATCACCATTTGGGCATGCACCGGATCGTGCGTGGCGATCAGCACCGCATCAATGTCCTTCCGGTCGAGTAACTGCTTGTAGTCAACTGTGACATCACTGTCCTTGAGCCCGGCGGCTTGCTTGGCCCAGTCCCGGCGCTTGTTGAATACGTCGCACGCAGCCGCGACGACGGTATTGTTCGCATTAGCGTTTGCGTGGATGCCTTCGAGATGGTTCTTGCCGATACCGAACCCTACGCCAATCACACCGACGGCAATCCTGTTGTTTGCGCCGGCCACATTGGCCGAAGGCGCCTGGTTCTGGCCATAAACCGGGGCTCTCAAGAGAGGCGCGGCGGCGGCCGCGGCGGCCACAGTGGCGGCTTTTACGAGAAAATCCCTGCGCGGCACTCCGCCGGGTGAAGATGCATTTTGTTTATCCATATTTAAGATATTTTGAACTGAACGTCCTTAACAATAGACGAAGCTTAAGCCAAAGACATTCACCGTCAATACCTGTGTTTTCTCTGCAGACCGGACAACGGCAAACCGTAAAATTCCGCCGGTCATTACTTTCGCCTAGAAATGGCTAAGAAGAATCGGGCTTATTTGGAGCTCAAAACAACGCCTCCAATGCGCGGCATCGCGCGGCTCATTTGATCACAGGCCACGTCCCCGCCATGCGGTCCTGGAGGCTGCGCTCCGGCAACACCAGTGAAATTACCGTCAAAGCCAGCAGCAGAAATCCTGAGGCGATAGGAGGCCAGGGAATGTTCATGAAGGCGGAACTCAAGGTGGTTGAGACAATCATTGCATCGTGTGCGGACGGTGTCAGCGTGGGAGCGGCGAACGATGCGATAGTGATGCCGGTTACGGCCAGGACCGCAACAGGCCCCCACGCAACCAATGCCCGCCAGAAGACTCTGAGCCTGGAGGCCGGCGCTCCGTCCTTTCGGACGTAGGTCACTTTGGCGAGGCGTTGCACGGGTCCGCCTTTGAGGATGATTGCGCAAAGCAGGGCCGGGAAACACACATAAATCAGTAGCGTCGAGTAAAACAGGATTTGAAGGAGGGTGCCCATTCCCAACCGCTTTTTGATGTCTGACAGTGACGGCAGTTTCAGGATACCTGCAGCCCGCTTGATTTGTTCGGGCGTGAGGTTCGGATAATTCGTGATGCTTTGCTCGGCAAAACGTCTGGCCTCACCTTTGATGAGAATGCTGGCCAGGGGACTGTTCCATTCCGTCCTGTTGGTGATTAAGTTTCGATACCTGGATGCAACGACGATCGCAAAATCCTCGTCTGAGACCTGGCTGGCAGCCTTTCCCCAGCGGATTCCCTCCCGCATGGACAAAAGTTGATGGACTGGCAGCAGATCCGGATGAAGCCGTTCAAACTGTTCCATCACTTCGTTCCCGATCTTGCCCATCACAGCAACAAACAAGGGGAAAGCCACGCAACCGCAGACAATTGCCGCCCTCCGATAACCTGACACCCTCGTGGGCAGCCTCAATAATGGCGCCAGCTTGAGCACAACAGCATTCGGATCCTGCAACCCTGCGAGTTCCGAAAGAAAACGGCGGGCGTGCAATGGCATAGGGTGTGGCACATTCTCCGCGGAGCGGTGCCGTCCGCCGGACAATGCCATGCCGGCGACAACCGAAAGGAACTCCCCGGGTGTTGCGCAGGAGGCCGCACGCACGGTGACGCCCGGTGCGGGGAAGTCGAGAAGCTTGATTTTGCCCTGTTCCGTGATCCAGATCCGGTCCGGCGAAAGCAGCGATGGTTCTGTGTGGTCCCGTCTGGCGGCTGCGATTTCCATCGCAAGTTCGTCGAGCCAAAGGCGAACTTGCTCCCAGGGTTGCGGCGATGCGGTGATTGTGTGAAAAGACTGTCCGTCTGCGGCTTCAAAGGCGTCCCACGCCTCTGTGCTGGATCGCCGTCCGGTAAGCCAGCGGAGCCGGCCTGGCCGGCCAACGTTTCTGAGGTGCAGCGGGAAAGGCTCGGCGCCCGGTTCCAGTTGGTGGACCCAAACCTTGCGGAGAAGCCGGGTGTCATAACACAACAGCCATCGTGATCCCGGGGTTTCGGCGATCGTCTCGATCAGGCGATATGGACCCACCTGCGTTGAGCTGCCGGATGCAAGGAGCCGCGGTTGCTTTGCGGTGAATGCCTGCGAGCGCGCCGGGAGCGTGCTGGCCGAAACGACGCGAGTGTTTGTGAGGAAGTCATGCAAAGCCCGGTATCCGTTCCGGCGCCTCGCCGTCACAAACAGCATAACCATCATCGCGTAAGCTGTGAGTGACAGAAGGTTAAACCACGGGCGTTCCACGGCCCAGACGAGGGCGGTGCCTGGACGACTGATGAGATCGGAAACGCTGCCGGGATATAATACGGCGCAAATGGTCCAGAACGGCAGAAAAGGCAGTAGCATGTAAACAGCAGCCCTGGCACATGCGCGCCAGATACCCGGCGGGGCCTTGTTCGCGCCGACCACGCGTAGCCTGCAGACGAATTTCCCGGCTGCAGCGCCGAACCTGCCTTCAAGCACGCCGTAGTATGCAATACCCATGAGCATGGATGTGAAAACAAACAGAAGGACCCGTGGACCGGGGTTCGAGATCGTCTCAATCAAGCTGGCGAATCCGCCAAAGGTTACAACGGCTGAAGCGTGAACCAGAAGGTTTAACAACATGAAATCCGCGAAACCTGCCAGGAAGCGAATGCCCAAACCAGCGGGCACGGGCGCAGCGGAGGAATACTGCTCGAGGGCGTGCCTCAATTCGGCATAGTTCCTGAAACGTTCCCCGCGAACCTTGTGCATGCACCGCTGGATCACTCGTGAAAGTCCCTCGGGGATGCTGCGGCGCAATTCGCGGGGGGAGGGCGAGGGCTTTTCGAGCACGGTGGCAATGAGAGCCACGGTGTTGTGAGCTTCGAAAGGCGTTCGCCCGGTGAGCAGGTAAAAGAGTGTCGCCCCGACAGAATAGATATCGGATTGACTGTTAAGTTCCTCGCCCCGGATCTGCTCTGGCGGACAGAACCCGGGCGTCCCCAGGAACGAGCCGTCGGCGGTGAGTGCCGGCTCCGTTCGCACCGCGGTGGAGATGGAAAGTCCGAAATCCCCAATCTTCACAGTGCCATTCACATCCACAAAACAATTCGAGGGCTTTACGTCCCGGTGCAGTATTCCCGCGTTTTGCGCCGCCTCCAGACCTTCCAGAATCTGAAGAACCGCGTCCACCGCCTCGACGTGCGGCATGGGTCCCCGCTGCAGGACACGGGAATGCAGCGTTCCGCCCGAAAGCAGTTCCATCGCTATCACAGGCGTGCCGCCGATCTCTTCGGTTCCGAAAATATAGACGCTGTTCGGATGGTTCACGGACGCGGCGAGCCTGCCCTCGCGAAAGAATCGCTGCCTTGACTCCGGGGAGTCCAGTTTGTGACTCAGTATTTTCAACGCAACCCGCCGGCTGTTATCGAGGTCCTCAGCTTCGTAGGCTGCTCCCATGCCGCCCCGGCCAAGAAGCCGAATGATGCGGTAATGGCCAAAAACCTGTCCGGCAGGGAGTTCGGATTCGTGGCTCCCGGGCACGCTTTCGGCTGAGCGGGTCTGCGGTTCCATCTCTACAGTGGACATGGCGGCGCCCAATAGACATTTGGGGCAAAAATCGGCAGTGATTCCCGCCGGCAACTGTGCGCCACAGCGCATGCAAAAACCGGACTGCTCTGAACTCGCTTTTGAATCAGGAGAATTGCTCATTCACCATAGACTTAAGCAAAGACTTTGAGAAGTAACGTGGCATTTCTGAATATTGGCTGGCGCAGGCTAAAAAGAGGAGAAAAGGATTCGGATTTCGTCATCCACTTCATCCGGGGAGGCAACGGTTTCGGATACTTCGGCCCGGAGCAGGTCGCGGAAACGGCTGCGCAGACGAAACACGGCCATTTTTATTGCGGCTTCAGACAGGTTGAGCGTTCTGCCGATTTCGATGTAAGACAAGGCAGACTCGCCGCTGACGAGGCAGGGCTGGATATGTTCGAAAAGTGCAGAGCGGCCCGTGACCAGGTATTCCTGGCGAAGCGTTGCAACCGTGCGTTCAAGAAGAGTTTGTGCCCACTGCCGGTCGAAGAGAATATCGGGCCGGAAGTCCCGGTCGGGCGCAGGGACGATTCCTGACTCTGCCAGTTCCATGTCAATGGGCACCACCTGCTTGAAGCCGCCACGCTTTTGGCGGTGTTCCTTGTCCCATTCGTTGGCCATGAACCGCTTCAGTGCCGTGAGCAGGAATGTCCTGAACCGGCCTTTATTCGGATCTGCCGCAAGCAGGTAACCCTTCTCGATCACCTTTGCGAAAAACGATTGGGTCAGGTCCTCAGCGTCGCCGGGCGCCTTTCCGGTTCTGCGGATGTAGGCGTATAACGGTTTCCAGTAGGCCCTGCAGAGGGCTTCCAGTGCCTCCGCTGACTTGGCAGATGCCGTGTTCTGAGCCGAAACGACAACGGACCAGTGCGTGGTTGCGAAGACAGGTGGGCCCCCTCTGGAGCTGGCCGGCAGGCCGGGGCTCGCTGTGCAGGAAGAAGAATCGTCTGGCACCGCGGCAACATACAGAAAAAGCGGGCCCGATGGGAAGAAGGTTCCATCGCATGCCCCGGCTTGATCATGTGACATAGGTCGGGTTTGTCGGATTTGCGGGAAGAGATCGGCACAGTTCAGTGCGTTTCCTTTTTGGGGCGGACAGGTTGAGGGGTGACGAGGCTGGACAAATCAGTTGCGAGCGTGCATTGAAAGAGAGAGAAAATGAGAGGCACGAAATTTCTGCAGGGGCCGTGTTCGCATTGTGGGAAGCCGATCCGGTATCCTGCGCCTATGGTTGGCACTGCGGCGCAATGCCCGAGCTGTAAGCAAGTGACAGAGCTCGTGCTTGAGACACCGGAGATCGAGGCTGCGGGAGTCAGCAAGCGGACAGTTTTCTGGACCGTCCTGACGATCCTGATCCTTTTAGCCGGGTTGGCCGGGGCTTTCTACGCGTTGAATCAAGCCAGGAATCTCAAGAGCCAGAGGAACAAGAAAACCTATCTCATGGATAATGCGCCGGTCGGACAGTTATCAACGCACTCCTTTGCGCATTTTCTCAGACCGTCTTCGATCGTCTGATTCAAGGGCGCGGCGAGTTTAACATCAAAACCGCGGCCGATGAAGGTGAGTCCCAGGGGTTCGGCAGCCAGCTCGGTGATTTTGACGCAGATGCCGCACAGGATGCATTTGCCGGGTTCAAAGATGATGCCCCCTGGCATGACCTGGCACTCGAAGGGACGGCGCTCTGACCTGAACCGGTTGGCATCGGCGTTGTAAAGCTGGGCGTAGTGCTGGAGGATACAGTTGCCCGAGGAGGCGCAATCGCAATGGAGGCAGCGTGAGGCTTCCGTCGTCGCCTGGAGGGGCGTGAAGAGAGTTTGCAGTGCCGGGGTGGGATGCCCGTGTCCCGCCGGATCGGATTTCCCTGTGGAGGCGCAGCGATTGCATGGGGTTGTGGCTGCGGCTGCGTTGTTTACTGAAATGAAGTGCTTGAGCTCGAGGGGTGAAAGGCGACCCATGACGCTGGAAAAGGGCCGCTGCAGGGCTTTGGGCGCGATGCCCTTGAGATGATCCCGGAGGCAATCTGCGGCAGCTTTGGCCTCGGCCATCACACGGACGAGTTGGCGTGTGGAGCGGACGGCTGCGCCGGTGGCAAAGACATTTTTCAAGGGGGTGAGGTGAGTATGCGGATCCACCTGGATCCGGCCGGACGACAGTGGGAGACCGAGTGCGGTTTGACCGACGGGGTCGCCGATGGCGACGAGGACGGCGCCGAATTTTGCCAACAGATCTGTGAGAGATACCCCGGAGCCGAGTTCGATGCCGGTCTCAATTTTAACGCCAAGCCGCTGGAGGATGGAAATTTCGCGGGCAAGAATGCCGGCTGGAAGTTGTTCCATGCGGAGTGTGCCACCAGGTTCCTTGTTGCGATCGAAGACCGTGACTGCCGTGCCGGCCCTGGCGAGGTAGAAGGCAGCAGCAAGGCCGGATGGGCCGGCGCCGATGATTGCGAGGGAGGGACGACCCGGTTCGCATTCTTTCTGGATGCCGGCGAACATCCGATCATCTTCGAGTTCGGCGACATGGCGTTCGATGTCGCGGATTGTGGCAGGTCCATCCCAATGGCCGCGGCGGCAACCTTGCTCGCAGGGGTGATGGCAAAGGACGCCAAGAACACCCGCGAGCGGAAGAGTGGCACGGACCGTTTGGATTGCCCCCGGGGTGTCCTGGCTTTGGACCTGGCGAAGCAACCCGGGAATGTTTAGTCCCAGGGGGCAAAGGCGCTGGCAGGGGGCGAGGCAATCGCCCACGTGATCGCTAAAGAGCAATTCAAGTGCGGTGCGGCGTGCTTCATAAACCTCCTCGGTTTCGCTTTCTATCGTCATTCCCGGCTCCGCGATTGTGCCGCAGGAGGGAACAAGTTTGCCGTTCAGTTTTACGAGACACACCTGGCAGGTGTTGAGAGGGCCGCATTTTTCGAGGTAACAGAGCGTGGGAATATCCAACCCGGCCTTGCGGGCGACATCAAGGATGGTCTGCTCTGCCGTGACCTCGATCCTGCGTCCATCAATAGTGACGGTGGCGGTGCTCATGGGGACGCCTTTTCCACCGCCTGATGCGGACAAACCTGGCGGCAGGAATCGCAGCGGATGCATTTGTCCATGTCAATCCAATGCCGCTGGTAGGGGGTGATCGGGATGGCATCGGTGGGGCAATGCTGCGCACAAATGGTGCAGCCTGTGCAATTGTCGAGAACGCGGTACTTGATCAGTGCGGTGCAGGCGGCGGCGGGGCAACGACCTTGCAGGTGCGCCTGATATTCGTCGCGGAAATAGCGCAACGTTGTGAGCACAGGGTTCGGGGCGGTTTTGCCAAGGCCACAGAGGCTGCCGGCTGCGACCTGCTGGGCCAGCGTTTCGAGCATGGCGAGATCTTTCGCATGGCCCTTGCCCGCGCAGATGCGGTTGAGGATTTCGAGCATGCGACGGGTGCCGATGCGGCAGAAAGTGCACTTGCCGCAGGATTGCTGCTGGGTGAACTGAAGGAAATAGCGGGCGATGTCCACCATGCAGGCAGTGTCGTCGAGCACGACCAAACCGCCCGAGCCCATAATTGCGCCAACGGCGCGGAGAGATTCGAAATCGATGGGAGTGTCCGCGAGGCTTGCGGGAATGCAGCCGCCGGAGGGCCCGCCGATCTGAACGGCTTTGAACGTGCGGCCGGGGCGGACGCCGCCGCCGATTCCCTCGACAATCTGTCGAATAGTCATGCCCATGGGGACTTCGATGAGGCCACCGCGGCGGACGTTGCCGGCGAGGGCAAAGACCTTTGTGCCGCGCCCATTCTTTGTGCCCAGTGCGGCAAAAGCCTCGGGGCCGTTGCAGATGATCCAAGGGACCATGGCCAGCGTTTCAACATTGTTGATAACGGTCGGCTTGCCCCATAAGCCGCTGACCGCAGGGAACGGAGGGCGCAAGCGGGGCATGCCGCGGCGCCCCTCGATGGATTCGATGAGAGCGGTTTCCTCACCACAAACAAAAGCCCCGCCGCCTTGCTTGATGGTGAGGCGAAAAGGGTAGTCGGCGCCGAGCAGGCGCTGCCCGATCCAGCCCCGCCGCTCGCAAAGTTTAATGGCGGCGCGAACGCGTTTGAGGGCCAGCGGATATTCGTGGCGGATGTAAAGAAAGCCTTCATGGGCGCCTGTGGCGACGGCCGCGATTGCCATGCCCTCAATGATCCTGAAAGGAAAGGATTCCAGAAGCATGCGGTCCATGAAAGCGCCGGGATCGCCTTCGTCGCCATTGCAGATGATGTATTTGGAGTTTGAGGTCTGCTCCCGGGCCATGCGCCACTTTGCGCCGGTGGGGAATCCTGCGCCGCCGCGTCCGCGCAGGCCTGCCCGGTCCAGGAGGTCTGGAATGGCGGAGGGAGGGATGGCTTGCAGCGGGGAGGCGAGAGGTTCCGGCTTCGATTCGGGTCCGAGGCAGCGGGCCAGGGCGGTGAAGCCGCCGTGACGCACGTATTCGTCGAGGTCGAGCGGGTCGGACTCGCCGAAATGCTCGGTGGCAATGTGAACCTGTCCGCCAAGGAAGTCGCATACGGACGGCTCCTGCGGGCGCAGGGCGGCGCTCGAGATGACTTCGTGGTTATGAACGCCAAGCAGGGCATCGATCATTCCATCCGCAATTTGTTTGGCCCTGTTCGGGATGCCGCGCGGACGGAAATGGCGTCGGACCAGGGCGCGAACATCGGGCGCGGCGAGACCGGCGTAGAGGGATCGGTCGGCGCCGGGAGCGTTGATTTCCACGAGCGGCGTGCGATGGCACATGCCCACACAGCCGACGCGTTTGACGTTGACGGGCGCGTTGGTGCGGGCGACTTCGTCCTGTAAGGCGTGAAATAATTGGTCGCTGCCCTTGGCGATACAGCAGGAGCCAAGCCCGATCCTGATTTCGCCTTTGGCGGCTGCGGGTTGGAGCAGTTCCTCGGTGGAACGCGCGCCGCCACCGTTAAGTTTCAGCTCGGAGAACTCGCGGAGGATAGCATGCGCGCGTTCGGGAGTGGCATGGCCGAACGTGGCATTTTCGATTCGAACGACCGGGGCGAGCGTGCAGCAACCAAGACATGCGACCTGCTCAACCGTGTATTGACCCTGGGAATCGGTATCCTGGCCGGGGACGATGCCCAACTCGCGCTTCAGAGCGTCTTCGACGCGTTCGGCGCCGTTAACGTGGCAAGCGGTTCCGCGGCAGACCCTGATGATGTGTTTGCCGGCAGGCTGGAGCCGGAACATGTCATAGAACGAAGCGACTCCGGAGACGCCGGCGGGGGTAATTCTCGTGACGGAGCAGATCTTTTCGAGCGCCGCATGTGGCAAGTAGCCATAATGGTCCTGCAGGGCCTGGAGGATTGGAAGGACGGCGTCAGGTTGGCGTCCGTAGCGCTCTACGGCCTCGTCCACGTAGGCGAGGTCGGGCTCGGGTCGAACGATGGCCGCCGGCGCTTCGAGAAGGCTGCTCATGGTTTGGGGCCTCCCCCGGCTTCCGGCGTAGTGACGGACCCCAGCCGCCACATACTGGACATGCCGCGCACTACGATACTGTCCTGAACAAATGCCGGGCTGGCGTGGAAGCTGTCGGGCATTTTTGTGCGAAAGACTTCCATGTATTGGCGGGCGACCTCGGCGATGACGACAGAGCCCTCCTGGCCGAACAGGTAGAGGTGGCCGCCTGCAATGGCCGGGGAGGCGTGGCATTCGAACTCCAGGTCCTGAGTCCAGACCTTGCTGCCATCCTTTGCGTCAATGCAAGTCAGGCCGCCATGGGTGCTGACAAAGAAGATTAACTCGCCGTTGCCGACCGGGCTTGTGACGTCCGGAATATCCTCGTCGAAGCTCCACTGGATGTGTGTTTTTGTGACGTCGCCCCGTCCGTCCGGCCGGATGGACATAATGCGATCGGAGGGGCTGGCAACAATCAGGCGGTTGCCGGCGAAGATGGGGGATGGAGTGACTTCGCCGTTAAGACAATCCGCGCGCCAGAGTTCCTCTCCGCTGGCAGCCGAGTAAGCGATGGCAAAGGGGATGGAGAGTGTGAGGATCTGGTGATGGCCCGCTGCTTCGAAGACGATGGGTGAGGCCCATGAAGCGCCGAGGGTGCGTGGTTTCTGCCAGACGGGTCTTCCGGTCCGGCCGTCGAGCATGTAAAGAACGGACTTGCCTTCGCCGCTTTCGCCCTGGTCGAGCTGGACGATGACGCGATCCTGCCAGGTAACGAGGGAAATGGCGTGACCGTAGGGATTGCTGAGTGCGCCAAAGGATTTCGTCCAGGCGGGCCGGCCGTCCACATTGATGGCGCCAAGCAGGCCGTTGGCGAAGATGGCATAGACGCGGCGTCCGTCTGTGGCCATGGTGGACGGGGCATAGCCTGTGGACTCGGGGACTTCGGCGGTTTGGGTGCCCGAAGGAGCCTGGATGGGCTGACGCCATACGACCTGCCCGTCGTTCAGGTTGAGGGCAACGATTTCGAGTTTCGAGGCATCCCCGCCTGCGATGAAAATGCGGCTGTCGAAAACGATTGGGGAATTAAAACCCGGGACGGGAGAGGGGACTTTCCACGCGATGCCTGAGGCGGTTTCAGCGTTCCATGAGATGGGGGCTTTGCCCGCGAGGGCGACGCCGTTGCCGCCGGGCCCACGGAATCTGGACCAATTGCGATTCAATTCTGCGGGGGAAGCGCAATCCGGGCCATCTTCCGTGGCCGGGCCGGATGGGGTTTCCGCGCGGGCCATGCGCGAGGGCAGGGCGGATGGAGCGGAGGTGACTGCCAGCCAACCCAGGAACAGGAGCGTTGCGAGTCCCGTTGCAGCGACTGCACTGAACGCTTTGTTCTTCGAAGATGCGGGTGCGTCTGGCGTCGCTCTCGTACGAAGATAATTATACGCCCGCTGGGTCGGGGCCCCTCGGGTTTCGGATTGAGGCGCGAGCGAGACGCGCCCGTTTTCGGAAATACTCTCGTATGCGTGAGGGAACCTGGCGCGCGCGGCGGCGACCAGGGCTGCGGTGGCGCCGATGATCAGAAGCCAGACGCCGGAGTTCATCCGGGCGATGTATCGAAAATAGCGCTGGCGCAGGTCGAGATCGAGCTCGCGGATCTTCGCCTTGAGATCGTCACTTCCCGGGGTTGCGCGGAGATCATCCTTCAGGGCCTGGAGTTGTGGAGAATTTAGCGGATCCCCGCTGCGGGCGCTGACGTAGTCGAAAACCATGACGAGCCCGACTGCGAGGGTAAAGAGGGCTGCGGCATTGCGAAGGGAGCGCCAGACGGAGGTCATAAGGACTCCCTTCTTTTGGGCGGTTCGGCGACGGGATGTCCCCGTTCCGAAGAGTTTTGGGTTTCCTGGGATGAACGTCCTCCCGCCTGTTCTGATTCTGGAGCCTGCCACGAGGGTGGGGTGAGGCCGCGGCGGATCCATTCATCGGGGCAGGTCTCGAAGCAACGGGCACAAGCCACGCAGGAACCCTGGTCCGGTTCGAAATCCTTTCGGATCCGGCGCCGGCACAGGCTGATGAGTTTGACGGCGATGACCAGGCCCACCCATGCGCCGAACATGGAGGAGCCGATCCTGAACTTGTCGCGGATTTGCACGGCTTCGTTGAGCAACTTGTCCGGCGCCTGCCGCGCCCGTTCCAACGCGAGGTCGTCCGGCGAAAGCACCCCGGTGGGGGTCGGCGTCCCCTTCTCCCGAACCACACGTTCTGACAGAGAAACCGTGGGATGCATCCGGGCAGCAACATCGCTGAAGGTCCATCCGACCCAGGCCGAGGCGAGAATAATGACTGGCGCGGCGGCAAGCAGTGCCGTCAGAGTGCGCCGATCTTTCTGGAGAGCGCGCGGGTCCGGCGTTTCGGGATTTCGCATGGCGCCGAACGGGCATGAGTGCTCGCAGAGCCGGCATTGCGTACAGGTGGCGGGGGTGACGCGAACGTGCAGGCGCGAGACGGTGGCGCTGATCTTGAGCAACGCGCCCAACGGACAGAGGAACCGGCAATAGGGTCTGCCGACGAACACGCCCAGCACCAGCAGGGCCACGCCTGCGGCCACCATCAACCACCTCCCGCTCATGCGGAACACCGGCACAAAGGGATCGTATTGGCAGATGAGGAAGGCGCTGCCGGTGGCGGCAAAGAGAACCGCCGCGCCGAGATAAACGAACGGCAGCACGCCCAGCCCGTGCTCGAGCCATGCGGGCACCTTCACGGGCTTCCTTAAAACCAGGTCCTGCAGCGCACCGTGCGGGCAAACGCCGGCGCAAAAGGCCCGTCCAAAAAACAGCGCCACACCCAGGGGCAGAGCAAAGAATGCCAGCACAGATACGGGCAGGGAGTAACCGTTTCCAGCAAGCGCCAGGGCGACGTTCTGCACGGAGCCGATGGCGCAGACGCAGCCCTGTTTCCAGAAGCCGAAATAGAGCAGAGAGAAAACGGAAAGACCGATCATGGCCTTGCGGGACCGCTTCCTGAAGATGATCCAGGAAGCCACGCTGAGCGCTACGGCCAGGACTGCGATGTCCAGGTATTCCAGCGCCACGGCGCGCGCGGCGGGCACGGTCGTTTCCGGCAGCGAGTGGCCCGATTCAAAGTCTGGCGGGGGAAAGCGTTGGGCGGCCCGGGCATCAAGGCTGAAAATCAACATCCAGCCCAGGAACGTGGCCAGCAGCAGCCGGTATGAAAAAGAGGAACGCATCAGTGACCCGTTTTCAGCAGATAGGGACGATCCGCAGGCAGACGGACGAAGGCGTCGCCGGCGCAGACCTTCGAAATGGCGCACTCGTTGCAGTTCACGCAGAGATCGTGCCGCACCTGGAGGAAGAGCGAGCCGTTGCCAAAGCGGGCGCAACCCTCGACACATTTGGCGCAGCCGATGCAGAGCTTTTCGTCGATGGTGTATTCGTAATAGGGATCCTCGATGAACGTGCGTTTGATGGCGGAGGTCGGGCAGAGGCAGTTTTCGGCTCCTGTGTTGAGGTCGTTGGGCTCGGGCTCGAAGAAACCTGTGCAAAGCTGGCAGTATCCGCACATGGCGTAGGCGTGGACGCATTTTACGGCGGATTGCTCGAGCACACAGTGTGTGGCGCAGTTCCCGCAGCGCACGCACTTCTCGGGGTCGATCTGCCACACCGTGCCTTTGGCGGTGCCGCGGGCGGCCAGAAGGCCTGCCAGGCCGGCAAGCCCGGCGGCGGCTGTAAACCGCGCGCCGTTGGTCAAAAACTCTCGCCTGGATTCCCGGGGCTTGTCGTTCATGATTTCTTCGGTTGCATCACATGTACATTGGCAGTGGCCAGGTCCAGCACCAGGATCAACCCATCCGGTCCTGTTGCGGCATCCAACCCGCTGACGGGCCCGCCTCGGGCGGTGGTCGCAGCGCCGTGCCGTGGATTCTCCGGGAACGATTCCGGTCCGGCGACCACGGACCGAAACTCTCCTCTGGCAGAATAAACCTTCACGCGCGGCAGCCCCTTTTCACATGTCACAAAGGAGCCATCCGGCAGGGTGTCGAGCGCTACGGGATTGCAGCAGCCGCAAAAGCCTTCGATGCCCGCGCCAGGCCTGCCCCAGGAGAGTTCGCGGTCGCCGTCCCGCGTGTAGAGTTCGACGCAGTGGCGTCCGCTGTTGTTCACCCTTAGCAGGCCGTCCGGTCCGCACCGCACATCGAGGTATGGGCTCGGCAGCACAATGCCGGGGATGTTCCGCGCGTTGTCCTTTGTGCCGATGCGTCCGAGGATTTTTCCGGAAAGATTGTAGCGCAGCACCACGCGGTTGCCGGAGTCCGCCGCAAACACGTCATCCCCATCTGTATCGAGGGCTGTGAACCACGATTGCGAATTTGGCGCTGGCCAGAAACCGGATTGAGTTGCGGAAGGGTCGAAACGATGAATGCCGTTGCGCGTGCCGACCCAGGTATTGCCTGAGGCGTCGCGGCACACACAACCGGCGGGGGATGGAGTGTGAAACTCGCGTTCCGGTTGTCCGGATGCGCCCACTCCGACTACCCCTTTGGCGCAAGCCACGAGAAAGGCGCCCGACTTCTCGACCCAAAGACGGCGCGGACTCTCCGCCACCTTTTCGAACCGTCGCTGCTCTTCGTATGCGATCAGCTTCCGGTCCGTAACCGTGAATCGTGAAATGTCATAGGCCAGGCGGTTTGGCTTCCCGGGTTGCGCCCCCTGGAGGATAAACGGCGCGGATAGCAGTGTCCCGGAGGCGACTTCCAGAAAGCGGCGTCTGTTGATTTGGAGGGGCTTGGTCAATGGATCGAAGCGCGTTCGGAGACAGCCTGTGGTAATGCGCATGATTGAAACCATGTGCAATTCGAGCAGACATTCTGGCCCGGACATCGGGTCGGCTGCGGGCAGGGCTTGCGCAGGACGGTGGCCGCCAGGGCGCTCAACCCCGCCAGAAAAGCATATCTCGAAGCGGCTTTGAAGAAGTCGCGTCGGCTACCGCGGATGAAATGATCTATGCGCATAAACGACTCGAAGAGTCTAATCCGATGAAAGGGTGAGAGGAATGTGAAAAAAGAGCTACGGCAGATTTGTCAAAGAACGGACATTTTTTGTCCGACCGACAGCCAGGAATGGAGGGTGAAAGACATCCAGGACTGGGGCGTTGGGAGAATAGGGCACTGTCGGATCTGGGCTCATGAGCGAGCTGTTTGTGACGGGGCGGTGGGCGAATTAGCGCTTCTCAGTGATTGCTGGTCACGTCAAATTATGTTATTGTTTGGCAATGCGGTACCTGATGTTTCGTTTGTTCGTTGTCGCTTCCCTGGCGTTGACCCCTGTGCTTCCAGCTTCTGAGGACCGTTTTGTGGACGATCCGCCGGTGCCGCAGTCGCCGGACTGGTGCGAGCCGGCGCCTCCGCCGGCGCCCGGCCCGGCGCTTTCAGAGGGTCGGCCGAGCTACACATTCGGCGCCATGGCGTCGGCCACGCGCCAGCCGCAGGGGGCGTTGTCCGGCAGAGTGATTTA
The DNA here is from genome assembly GCA_964401575.1 of uncultured Verrucomicrobiota bacterium. Classification (GTDB taxonomy): domain Bacteria; phylum Verrucomicrobiota; class Verrucomicrobiia; order Limisphaerales; family UBA8199; genus CAYNZC01. The sequence continues at coordinate 12,171 of CAYNZC010000002.1, read as the reverse complement.
CATGAATGCGGGTCATGGGTGGACGTATGACGCGGATTTTACGCCGCCGTGGCGTTTGCTCCGGGGAAATCTGAACGACATGAACGAGGACTACGGGAATGTGGACCAGATGAATTTTTTTGGGATGTACTGCTTTAATGCGGGAGCTGTCGTGGTGCCGTTTCGCCCGCTGGGTCAGCAGACGAACGAAGTGGTGTTGGATAATGACAGTTCCGGGGTGGTGTTTGCGGGGTCGTGGGCGAACAGCAGTTCGACTAAATTCTATGGGTCGTCGGGAGATGTGCCGTATCGGTACGCGTCACTGGCGGATGCGGAGTCCGCAACGGCAACCTACACCCCGAACATACCTGTGGCGGGTCATTATCCGGTGTACACATGGGCGTTGCACGGTTCGGACCGGTGCGACCAGCTTTACCGGATCAAACATACTGGCGGGGAATCACAGGTGCGAATACCGCATTACCTGGTGGGGGCAGGGTGGGTTTACCTGGGCGAGTATTATTTTAATGCCGGGTCAAACCCGGCGTCGGGCTCGGTGGTGATCAGCAATCTGCGTGGTTCGGCGACGGGGAGTGTGATCATTGCGGATGCAATCCGGTTTGGGAACGGGATGGGGGCGACGGACACGGGCGGCGGCGGTTCGGGCTACCCGCGGGAAGATGAGAGCAACCGGTACTGGATTCGTTCGAGCCTGGGCCAGGGGCAGTCTTCCTCGCTTTACGATGGGACCGGGGATGACGAGTCCGATAGTTGGTCTGCGCCGCCTAAGATGACGGCGGAGATGAACCGCGAGGCTTCGGGTGATTTGTTCAAGCGGGCGCACATTGGATTTCACTCGAACGCGGGTGGCGGCCGCGGGGCAGTAGGGTTGATTACCGGCACCCCAACGCCTTACCAGTCGCAGTTGGCGTTGTTGACGGGCAAGGAAGTAAATGAGGACATGGCTGCGCTCGGGGCGCCCCCGCTGGAGGTAGCGTGGACGACGCGAACGACACACACCTACTCGGGGTCTTACTCTGAGATTACGGGAACCCTCTTTAACAACGAGATGGCGGCAACGATTGTGGAGGTGGCGTTTCATGACAGTGTGGATGACGCAAAGATTATGCGCGATGCCAAGGGGCGCGCGGCGATCGCAAGGTCTGTGCTGCATGGACTGGTGCGGTTCATGAACACCTACGACACAAACAGCCCGGCGCCCCTGGCGTTTTTGCCTGAGCCTCCGGTAAATCCCCGCGCGATCTCCTCCGGCGGAGGGAATATTACCCTGACGTGGGCGGCCCCAACGAGCAGCGGGGGAAGCCAAAGCCCGACGAATTACGTCATTTACCGGTCCGCGGACGGTTATGGTTTCGGAAACCCGGTGTCCGTGGGCAATGTGACGACCTACACTGTGACCAATTTGCCTGCCAACACAGATCATTACTTCCGCATTGCGGCGGCGAATGCCGGCGGCGAATCAATGCCATCGGAGACGGTGGGATGCAGGGTATCCTCGACCAACGGGCCCGTGGTGCTGGTGGTGAATGCATACGACCGCCTGGACCGGACGAGCAACCTTCGTCAGGACACCACGCGGCAGGGTTGGGTGGCGCCGGACAGCACCGGGGCGATCGAGCGGGTGTGGCCGCGCCGGGTCAACTCGTTTGATTACGTGGCGCAGCACGGCAAGGCGATTAGCGCGCACGGTATGGCTTTTGATTCCTGCCAGAACGAGGCGGTAGCGAACGGACAGGTGGTCCTGGCTAATTACGCTGTCGTGATTTGGGCGTGCGGCAATGACTCGATTGCCCAGGAGACCATCAGCGCAACCGAGCAGTCCCGACTGGCGACCTACTTGCTTGCGGGCGGGGCGATGTTTGTCTCCGGGGCGGATCTGGTGACGGATCTCGGTGGGCCGGCGGCCAGCACGGCGGACCGGAACTTTTTGCAGAATTATCTGCACACGACATTCGTGAGCAGCAATTCGGCTTCTTACACAGCGACGGCGCATGCGAACGGCGTGTTTGCGGGCAATGCCAATGCAATCGTGGACGACGGCAGCCGGGGCATTTACTGGGCGCAGATGCCGGACGTGATGCAACCGGCGGGTGCGGGAGCTGTGGCCGCGGTGAGTTACTCCGGCGTGTCCAGCGGGTATGCCGGAATCCAGTATGACGGATCGGCGGGTGGAGGCCGAGTGGTCCTGTTCGGTTTTCCGTTTGAGACGATGACTGCAGGTGCGACGAGAAGCGCCTACATGGCGGACACACTGACGTTCCTGCTAAGCGGGATACCCACAAACCAGCCGCCGCAAATCGTGGCGGATCCGGCATCGACTCGTGTGCTGCAAGGAGGCACGGTAGTGCTCACGGCGGCGGCCAGCGGCACGCCGGCGCTCAATTACCAGTGGCGATTTAACGGAACTCCGATTGTTGGCGAGACCAGGACCAGCTACACGAAGTCCAATTTCCAGCCGGTCCACTCCGGGTATTATGATGTGGTGGTGACAAACACGTTCGGCGCGGACACGAGCCTGGCGGCGCTGGTGGAGGCCACCGTCGCACCCGTGCTGCAGACGGCTTTTGTGGATCTCTTTGAAACCAACTCTTCCTCGCGATGGACGGTGAGAAAATCCTCCACGGACACGCGAGTGACCTTCAACTACGACTACTCGCCGTATGGCATTCCATCTGCGCCCGGATCAACAGGCGGAAGCACGCGAGGGGCGAAGTTCGAGGCGAACATGGCAAACGGCGTGGTGGCGGCGCTGAATATGAGCCCGTCTTCCGGGGTTTTTCCGGCGGACTGCAAGCTCACTTATTATCTCTGGATGAATGCCAACGGCCAATTCCCGGCGGGCGGGACCGGGTCCACCCAACATGGAACTGTCGGCATGGGCACCACGGGAACACCCGTGCAATGGATAGGGACGGGATCGACAGCGGATGGCGCATGGTTCGCCGTGGATGGCGAGGGTCAGGGCGCGATCGACTTCTACGCATGCAACGGGACCACGGCATTTTACCCGGGATCAGGTGTGTACATGGCCGGCACGGCGTCGGATGCGCGCGACAATCTGAGCGCCTATTACACGGCCCGGTTCCCCGGTGGCCAGACCGCCCCCTCGGCGCAACTGTCCGACTCGCGGCAGGCGGGCAGCCTGGAGGCCGGGACGATTGGTTTTGCCTGGAGGCAAATCATGCTTACGCGGCAGGGCAGCACGGTGGAGTGGTTCATTGACGGACACAAGATCGCAAGCGTTCCGGAGGCTTCGCTGCCCGGCAACAAGTTCTTCATCGGCTACTGGGACAGCTACGCATCGCTCAGTGACAACACGAACATGAGCTTTGGCATGATAGACAACGTAAAGTTCGAAGTGTATGTGACTAATGTGCCGCCGTATATCCTATCGCAGCCGGCCGGCCAGTCAGTGAAGGAGGGCGCGAGCGCCACCTTTACAGTGCAAGCCGGGGGAACGGCTACCCTGGGCTACCAGTGGCGGTTCAACGGCACTCCCATCCCTGCCGCAACATCAAGCTCCTTCATGCGCAACAGTGTGCAGGCATCCGACGCCGGCACATACTCCGTGCTGATCACCAACATGGCGGGCACCGTCACGAGTTCAGGGGCGAACCTTGCCGTGGCGCCTCTGCTGCCGCTGAAGTTTGATGTGGCAGAGCCCTTGCCCGGCGGACAGTTGCGGCTGGTGTTAAGCGGCGAGCCGGGGACCTACGACATTCTCTCCAGCACGAACCTGGTGCATTGGACGCTTTGGACGAATGTCGTCCTCGGGGCGCAACCGGCGGAAATCGTCGGACCGACGACGAATGCAGTGCTGGAATTCTACCGCGCGAAATCCACGCCATGATGGGCGTGGCATCGGGAGCAGGAACCGTCCTCACCGGTGCCGGGCCTCGCGCTGCGAAAGGAACCACTGGGCCATGGCCCGGAAGCCTTGGTCCGGATATTTCATAATGCGGGCGAAACTCCGACAGATCGGAACGCAGACATGTTGTCGGCTTACACCACTGCAACGTCCAATCAAGGGTGAGACACCTGTAAACCCTGGGAAACAGGAGCCGGGCTCGACAGTCTGTTCCCGGCTTTGCATTTTTTGTCCTCGTCACGACAACCTTCACTTGATTTTCACCTGAACATCCATTAGAAGAAACCGTGCGTTTTCCGTGTTCACTTTCTGTTCTCTGGGGTCTCGCTGCGGCAGTATGCATTCTGCCAGGTTGCGGTCGTGATGACATCCGCACGTACCGGGTTGGCAAGCCGCCCCGTGAGAATTCAGCCATGTCCGCCGCCCATTCCGCACATGGTCATGGGGTTACGGGGTCGACGCCCACGCTGAAGTGGAGCACTCCGGCGGGTTGGGAAGAAGTGCCTGCGGGTCAGATGCGGGCGGCATCTTTCCGCCTGAAAGGAACAGGGGAGGAAGTGGCGGACGTGGGTGTGTTTCCCTTGCCCGGGATGGCCGGGAGCGATCTCGGGAACGTCAATCGCTGGCGAGGCCAGGTGGGACTCGAGCCCATCGGGCAGGAAGAGTTGGAGCGTTCGGTTGAAACGGTGGATGTGGGCGGATCGAGCGGTTACCTTTACGAGATGGCAGGATTGCAGCCCGGGCAGACAGGCAAGACACGGATCATGGGCGCCATCCTGAGGAGGGAGGGGATGGCATGGTTTTTCAAGATGACCGGCGACGACGGATTGGTGTCCTCGCAAAAGGAGAAGTTTCGGCAGTTCTTGAAGTCGGTGGTGTTTGTAGAGGAACCGGCGGGTTCACCAGAACGGGTGGCAGGAGACGCCACGCCCTCGGCTCCGGGCAGCAAGCCGCAGTGGGTTGTGCCGGCGGGATGGAAGGAGGGCGCCGCAGGTCAGTTTCTCGCCGCAAAGTACATGATCACCGGGGATGGGGGGCGTGAAGCTGCTGTGAATGTGAGTGTGTCCGCAGGTGATGGCGGTGGGGTGCTGGGAAATGTCAATCGGTGGCGGGGACAGTTGGGACTCACGGAGGCGAGTGCCGGGGAGTTGAAGGTGGAGAAGTTTCAAGTGGACTCGGGCGAGGCGACTCTGGTGGATTTAAAAGGCACAGATGCGCGCACCAGCCAGCCGGCCCGGTTGATCGGGGCGGTTGTTCCGCAGCCGGGGCAAACGTGGTTTTATAAGTTGATGGGCGACGATGCCGTTGTGGAGCGTGAAAAGGATGCATTCATCAAATTCATCAAATCAGCCAAGTACTGATTCGCCCCCGGGCAAATCACCGGGAACGGGGCAGGGGACCGCTCGCGCAGGAAACTCTATCCCGGATAAATTCCTTGGCGGGGTGGTGGACTTTTTCACATCGCTGCGTCTCACGGTTGTTTGCCTGTTGTTTGCCTGCCTGCTTGTGCTGCTGGGAACCCTGGCCCAGGTCGAGCTTGGCCTTTATCGCGCGCAGGAGGAGTACTTTCGCAGTTTCTTTGTTTTTTGGGGACCGGCGGGCGCAACATGGAAAATTCCTATCCTGCCCGGCGGCTACCTCGTCGGTGGCTTGCTCCTGCTCAACCTGGTCGCTTCGTTGTTCAGTGGCAGTTCAAAGGGGCGTCGCGGCGCCGGCATCTGGCTCATTCATCTTGGCCTGATCCTGTTGCTCGTGGGCCAGCTTTTGACCGACCTGCTCTCCGTTGAGAGCGCCATGCAGCTTTCCGAAGGTGAGAGCAAGAACTACTCGCAGGCTTTCCGCGAGCTTGAGTTGGCAGTGGCAGACACCTCTTCCCCGGAGAGTGACCTGGTTTATTCGATTTCCGGGCATCGGCTGACAGCCACCGGGGCCGTCTCTAGCCGGGTGCTGCCCTTTCGGGTTGAGGTGCGGCGCTACTGGTCCAATGCCGGGCTGGTTCAGGCGGGCACCGCCGGGGCCGCGGCGCAAAAGGGTGTCGCATCCGGCGCCACAGCCGGCGAGCTCAGGGAAGTGCTGGTCGTTCCGCAGTCCCTCTCGCGAAACATGGATGAGAGGAACACCCCTGCGGCGGTGGTCGAGTTCTTCGATGGCACAGCCTCTGCCGGGGCTTTTCTTGTTTCGCCGATGGCGATGCACCCGCAACAATTCACCCTCGGGGGCAAATCCTACGAAGTCTCGATGCGTTACACCCGGTACTATTATCCGTTCACCATTACCCTGCTGAAGGCCACGCACGAGAAGTACAAGGGAACAGAGATTCCGAAAAACTTCGCCAGCCGTGTGCGAATTGACAATTCGGTCACGGGCGAAACGCGCGAAACGGTCATCAAGATGAACACCCCGCTTCGATACGCGGGCCAGACGTTTTATCAGTACCAGATGTCGGCAGGCGAAATGGCACAGCGCCAGGGCATGACGCCTTCCTCGACCTTTCAGGTGGTGCGAAACCCCGGTTGGCTCACGCCGTATCTGTCCACCGTGCTGGTATCGCTGGGGTTGATGGTGCAGTTCGGGGCGCATTTGATCGGGTTTGTGCGACGCAAAATGGTATGAAGCGGCTCTACAAATTAATTCCCTGGTTTTTTGTCGCGCTTTTCGGAGCCGAGATTGTGGCTGTTTACGTGCCCAAGGGGGAGGGCGACTGGCATCTGCGCGAGTTCTCGCGGCTGCCGGTGTTAATGAACGGACGCATTCAGCCCATTGATACTGTGGGAAGAAATTCCCTGCTACAGATCCGCGCGACGGGCGAGGTGCCGCTCGAACAGGTGCCGTCGTGGAAGTTCTGGCATCATCCCAGGAAGCTCAAGCCCGGCGAGTGGCTGCTGGAAGTGTTCTTCAAGCCGGACCTGGCCGATACGCGCCCGATCTTTTTGATACATCACCCCGACATTCTCGAGGAGCTGAAGATCGGGGAACAGGGTGTTGAAAAATCCGGGTTGCGCTACTATACGTTTAACCAGCTCCGGCCCGCCCTGGCCGAAATTGAGCAGCGCGCCAACGAGGCGAGAAAGACCGACAGCAAACAGCAGAACTCATTTCAGAAGCAGGTGGTGAAACTGCATTACGCCCTGTTTGTTTATCAGTCTCTCAAGTCTGCTATTCAACCCCGTGAGTGGACGGATTTCAAAAAGGAGCTCGCATCATTTGAGTCAGGCATGGAGGCGGGGATAGAGGCGCTGAACGCAAGACAGGCCGGCAAAGACCACGACAAGGAGATGCTGGCGCGATTCTGGGAGCCGATCATGGGCATCATGGCGTCCGCCCGAGACCCGAATGCGGGTCATGCCTATCCAATGGTGGTGCCGCCTGCCCAGCCCGGACAGAAGCGTGAAGATTGGAGTTCGATTGCTCAGGCGCTGATGGGCTCGCTCCAAACAAAGTCGGTTCCCGAACCCGTGAGAGCTTATGCGGCCATCGGAACCGCATTCGCGGGCGGGGACAGGGATGGGTTTAACGCGGCGGTCGAGGGGTACAGGCAGTGGCTATCGAAGGATTTTGCCGCTGAGCTCCGAAAAGGCCGGCATGAGTTTTTCTTCAGCAATACAAAGGCGTTCCTGCACGCCCTGATCATTTACATCATGGCATTCCTGCTCGCAGGCGGGGCGCTGCTCACGATTTCGGCCGCCCCGGGTCTTGGAGAAGCCTTGCGAAAGTCTGCGCTTTACCTGGTGATCCTGGCTTTTGCCGTTCACACGTTTGGCCTGGTGTTCCGGATGTACCTCGAGGCGCGCCCGCCCGTAACAAATCTCTATTCTTCCGCCGTCTTCATCGGCTGGGGCGCTGTCCTCCTCGGCCTGATTCTTGAGCGGCTTTACAAAATCGGCTTGGGGAGCGCCGTGGGCGCTTTGACCGGCTTTGTGACGTTGATCATCGCACACAACCTGGCGCTGGGCGGCGACACCATGGAGATGATGCGCGCCGTTCTCGACTCGAATTTCTGGCTCACCACGCATGTGATCACGATCACCATCGGGTATTCGGCGAATTTCGTCGCGGGCCTCCTTGGCATCGCTTTCGTGCTTTTGGGTGTCTTCACCCCGATGCTGGAGCGACCCGCAGGCCAGATGACTCTCGGGCACGCCCTGTCCAGGATGGTCTATGCTATTGTGTGTTTTTCGACGCTGTTCAGCTTTGTGGGGACCGTGCTGGGCGGGATCTGGGCGGATCAGTCATGGGGCAGGTTCTGGGGGTGGGATCCAAAGGAAAACGGTGCTCTGTTAATCGTTTTGTGGAACACGGTGATTCTGCACGCGCGCTGGGGCGGCCTGATAAAGTCTCGCGGGATTATGAACATGGTCATCTTCGGGAATATCATTACGAGCTTCTCGTGGTTCGGGGTGAACATGCTTGGGATTGGTCTGCATTCGTATGGCTTCATGGATGCCGCCACATTCTGGATCGGGATCTTTATGGCAAGCCAGGCAGCCTTGATCCTGCTCGGATTGCTCCCGCTTTCGATGTGGCGCAGCTTTGGCCGCAACCCAGTCCTTCAGCAAACTGTGGGGCTGGAAAACCCGAAAGCCGAAACCTGAGGGATAGGTTGAAAGGGCGGGGGAGAGTGAGACCCTTTGTTCGAGCTGGTTTGTGTTCGAGTTCTGTTGTGCCGCCCGGATTCTCTATTCCAACTTAAGCGCCGAAAGGGCATCGGAGAAATCGGGCGGAAGAGGGGCATCGAACTCCATGGTCTTGCCGGTCAGCGGGTGCTCAAACGCGAGGTGGGCCGCGTGCAGCATGTGCCTTGCGGCCCGGTATTTCGTGAGATCCTCAATCCTTTGGTTGTGGCGATTCCCGTAGATGTAATCCCCGACCAGCGGGTGCCCCAGGAACTTGAAATGAACACGCACCTGGTGGGTGCGCCCCGTGTGGAGGCGGGCCTCGACCCATGTGGCATGCCGCAGCAATTTGAGAACGCGATAGCTGGTGTGGGCTTCGCGCCCTGCCTCCTCGTTCACAGCCATCCGTTTGCGGTGTGACGAGTGCCTGGAAATAGCTGCCCGGATGTCCCCCTCAGGGGGTTCCACGTGCCCGCAGACAATTGCCTGGTACAGCTTCCTGACCTTGCGACCGGCGAACTGTGCCGAAAGGGCGTTATGAGTCTCGTCCGTCTTGGCGACCACCATGCATCCGCTGGTGTCCTTGTCGAGGCGATGCACGATGCCCGGTCTGGCCACTCCGCCGATCCCGCTCAATGCCCCCCGGCAATGGTGCAGCAGCGCGTTCACAAGCGTGCTGCAGTCGTGCCCGGCTCCGGGATGCACCACCAACCCGGCAGGCTTGTTGATTACCAGCAAACGATCATCCTCGTAAATGACGTCCAGGGGGATGTCCTCGGGTTGGGCTTCTGCCGGGGTTGGCTCCGGCCTGCGCACCAGAATCTCCTCTCCGGCTCGCGGCGCATGCGTGGGCTTGACGATCTTGCCATTGACGGTGATGTAACCTTGCTCGATGAGCCGTTGAATTGTGCCCCTCGAAAACTCCGGCAAACGTTTTCGCAGCCATGCATCCAGGCGCTCGAACGGCCGGCTCTGTTCCACCCGCACGGTATCTTCTCGTTCGATTTTCAATTTGGTGAATTGCCGGCCGGCGCGGACTGGGCCTGGTTTTCCGCATCCCTCGACCACGTCAGCAGCAGGACCAAACCGACGCCGGTGCAGATGGCGCTATCGGCCACATTGAACGCCGGGAAACCGATTTCATCTCCGCCCCGGCGCTGAAGGTAGAAATAGAGAAAATCAACCACGTGTCCAACGCGCAGCCGGTCGATCAGATTTCCCACGATTCCCCCGCTGATGAGTCCAAACGCCCATTGTCCGATTTTGGTCCGCACCTGGAAATGATGCCGGCTGAAATAAAGCACGAAAAGAGCGACTATCGCCACCAGAGCCAAAAAATCATTGTTTCCCCGGAACAAGCTCCAGGCAGCTCCCGTATTGCCCCAGTGGACAAACCGGAAGAAACCCTCGACCACGACTTTTTCCTGTGCGTATCCGAGAAACTGCAAGACAAGCGCTTTTGTAAACTGATCCAGCGCAACAACTAATATGGAGATCAGGGCAATTCGCCCCTTCGTGGTGTGCAAGATTATATCAACAACCCTCATGCAGAGTGTCCGCTCCATTGTGGCTCGTGCTGGGCGATTTGCAAGAAGCCTGTTGAGGGCGGTTGGTCTGCGGAAGATTCAGTGGCGCACGGTATTGCAAATACATATTCATGTGAATTGAAATTCCCGTGAGGACGTGACATCGTGTGCTCGCACGCGATGCGTATTAAAGTGGCCATAGTGGAGGATGACGATTGGATCCGGGAGAATCTGGCTGGCCAGATTCGAGGCGCCGGGAAGTTTGACTATGTGGGCGCATACAGCAGCGCTGAAGCCGCACTGGAAGGCCTGCCCTCGAATCCGGCAGACGTGGTGCTGATGGACATTGCGCTGCCGAAGATGAATGGCATTGAGTGTGTGCGCAGATTGAAGCAGGCGCTGCCGGGCACCCAGTTCCTGATGCTGACGGTTTACGAGGATAGCAACAAGATATTCGATTCCCTGCTCGCCGGCGCCAGCGGTTACCTTCTGAAGCGCACGCCCCAGTCTGAAATAGTTTCTGCCGTGGCGGCGGTGCATGCTGGAAATTCACCGATGAGCGGGCACATTGCCCGAAAGGTCGTGCAGTTTTTTAACCAGCGGGGTTCTGCCAGCACGGAGATCGAGAATCTTTCCGCCAGAGAGCGTGAAGTTCTCGATCATCTTTCGCGGGGCCTGGCCTACAAAGAGATCGCCGACCTGCTATCTATCAGCATCAACACCGTTCAGATTCACATCAAGAGCATCTACAGCAAGCTGCACGTGCATTCCCGTGGCGAGGCCGTGGCGAAGTATATTCATGCGTGATGGGGCGACAGGCCGGGGAGGACTCGAAGCTCGCAAGAAAGATCAAGGATCACGGACAACGGAGCCAGCGGATTGAGCGGGAACTGAAGGGAACACTGCGGGATTCAGGACCGGTTGTCAGTTCGTTTGGCGGGGTGATGATCTTCGCCGCAGAGATCAACTACCTCAGGACCGTTGTGGCATCCGCCAGGCGTTTGAGATCCGCGTTCGAGCTTTGCTCCGTCTTGTGCCTGCCGATGCGTTTAGTGCGCAGGTCGGTGATTTTCCATGAGGAGGCGCGGCCGTCGGCAAACGCCAGGTTGTAGCCATAAGCATGACGGTTCTCGGAGATTGTCGGGAAGTCAATCCACACCCGGGCTTCGGGGTCTGTGATGAAGAAGCCGTCGTTGATGCTGCGTTCGTCCTCCTCGATCAACACCCACATCTGCGAAGGTCTTGGGATTTCCGCTTCTTTGGAAAAGTAAGGGACATGGCGGTAAGCGGTTTCCGGAATGTTGCCGAGGTCAGGCCTGCGATAGCCCATGAAAGAGCTCATCGAAAAACTCCGGACAGCCCTGGCTTTCGAACCGTTCTGAGCCACTACATCCGACGCTGCCGGGCATTGATAGATCTTGAGAGATTGCGTGTAGGAGAAGAGTTTCCCGTCCTTGATTTTTTCCGTGTTTGTAATGTCTTCCGGAAGGGTAAGGTCACCCTGCACCCAGGCGTTTGGATTTGGCTGGCCCGGCGATGGTCCCGGGTAGGACTCGACGATCCAACCCTGGTTGTCGCTCGAGTACATGCCCCACGCCATGATGAGCTGGCGTGTGTTATTGAGGCATTGTGTGCGTTGCGCCTTGATCTTCGCGCGCCCCAAAACGGGCAACAGCATCGCGGCCAGGATGCCAATTGTGGCAATGACAGCCAGCAACTCGATGAGGGTAAACCCCCGGGGATCTTGTGTTCGCCCGTGTCTCATCATTTGCAATGCGTTACGCTGTGATGAAAACTACACCCGCAGGCGGGGGGGCGCAAGAGGCTAATTTCGAGAAATCTTGGCCGATTTCCACCGTCCGAAACGATCTTTCGATACGCGCAATTCTGGAGGATCGGCTTTTCCGGAGGCCGGCGCTGAAATGCCCGTCCCTGGGCCGGGGAGCATCCATGTGGATCCAGGTGGATACGGAGAATACATGATCCTGCACGCGATTGCAGTCAAAGCAGGCATGGACACACCCACGACGAGGCCAACGGCCTCATTCAAGGTGGAAAACCGGTCCCTGAAAGAACCGGGCAGCGACGTTTTCCCCGCATGGTAAGTTTAACGGGGCTTTACACGCCTGCGATTCGTTTTTTGTATTCGGCCAGGGCCTCTTCG
>CAYNZC010000001.1:95163-118241 GCA_964401575.1 uncultured Verrucomicrobiota bacterium | reverse complement strand
GAGGAGGCTATTGTCCGTGCCAATCCAGCGCCGATTATCGGTTGCCTTCCTTCGATTCGCTCGTTTCTTTGTGGTTGAGAAAGAAGGGCAACTGCATGGAACCCAAGGATCGCAGAGGGGAAAGAGGGGAGATAGCGGATTTTCTTTCCTGTGCCAGATGATGCTGAGTTGCCGGCGGGTGAGGCGTTGCCCCGGACTATTCCGGGAAGAATTCAATGTCTGCGATAGTCGGGCCGTCCGTGGCATCCAGTATATTCACGCGAAACTCACGGGCTGTGACCGGTTTGAACGTTGCCTGAAACCACCTGCCAATCGTTTTGCCGGCAACGATGGTTTTCCATCCCTGGTCTGACAGACATTGAAGTTCAAACCTTTGCACGCGGTTGGCAATCGCCTCTTCGATCCGCACTCGCTGAACGGTCAGAGTTTTGCCCAGGTCGATGGCGAGCCACGCCTGTTTTGTTCCGCTGTCCGTCGCCCAGCGCGTGTGCGGATCGCGGTCGAGGACCTGCTGAGGCCCGTATTCGTGCTGTTTATTCTGGAAAACGTTGGAAGCCGTTGCGTTCACGTCACTCTTAACGGCAATAGCGGGGAGATCCATTGCCGAGCCTTCGATCTCCAGACGGACAATCGTGTCAATGGGGTCAATCGCTGCAGGGTCAAAGCGGATGCGAAGCGTTTCCGCTTCTTCGGTGACCTTCGCGCGGCCACCGCTCATCAGCGATGCTGATATCACTTTTCGTGGGAGCGCGGGCAATCTTACCTCGCCATCATCCTCATGGAGCAGATGAAGGAAGATGCTGCTGCCTTTGCGGGTGCTGCAAAAGAACTGCGCGGGCATCCATGGCCCGCCGCGAGTCCCGTAAATGCTACCGCCATTCTTCTCGAGCCATGCGCCGATTTCCTTAAGACGCCCCACCTGGCGGGGTTCAATGATCCCGTCGGGGGTCGGGGCTACGTTAAACAGCAGGTTGCCATCACCTCCGGCGCATGTGACAAGTGTTTGAATGCACTGTTTCAGCGACTTCATTTCGTCATTCGGTTTCCATGACCACTGGCGGCAGATGGTCATGCAGGTTTCCCATGGGCGATCTGCCTGATATTTCCCGACCCTTTGCTCGGGCGTGTCGTAGTCGCCGCCGTCACCGGTCCTGTTGTTGATGAGAATGTCCGGCTGCAATTGCCTGACCATGCTGATTGTCCTGGCGCCGCGGCCCTTGAATTCCTGCGGAACGTCATTCCAAATCGTAAGGAGCGGCCCGTAGTTCGTGATCAGTTCTTTGATTTGGGCAAGGAGATAGCGGTTGTAGGAATCAAGGTCGGATTGCGGTCGCTTCTTCCTGCCTCCCGGACTGGTGAGAGGGAAATCCGGGTGATGCCAGTCGCAGGTGGAATAATAAGTCCCGAACGCGATGCGCTGCTTTTTGCAGGCCACGGATAATTCCTTCACCACATCCCGATGGAACGGGCTGTTCATGATATTGTAATCGGTTTCCTTTGTGTCCCACAAACAGAAGCCGTCGTGATGTTTTGTGGTCAGGATGATGTATTTCATCCCGGCCGTTTTGGCCGCCGCCACCCACTCGGCAGCGTTGAAATTGGTCGGGTTGAAACGCTTGTAGAGGCTGTCATAGACCTCGATCGGCGTCTGATTCCCGCGCGACCATCCGATTTCGTGTCCGGTGAGGCTCACGGGTCCCCAGTGAATGAACATTCCGAAGCGCATCGCCTGCCAGCGTGCGACGGCGGCGGGATCCGCCTTCGGCCAATCGGGTTCGGGTTGAGCGGCCCTCAGAGGGGCGGTCGCAGACAGGAGCAGAGCGGCCAGGCCGGCCTTAAAGACAACGGGCGCCGATAGAGTTTGCATGTTGTGCATCCAACCGTAATGAGTGCCGCGCGGATGAGCAAGCACAGCTTCGCCTACGGCAGCGGGTTGAACACGTTTGCGGCTTTCAGCCCCCTTTGTCCTGCCGTGTCCACAAGTCCCGGATATCCGGGTCCCCCTGCGGCCAGGTAGCCGTTGCTCCGCCCGTCGGTTTCGGGACTTACCCAGAAGGAATAGAGGGACCCGTTGGTCAAGTGGAATCGGAATCGGACGGGCGTGTCGGCCAGCCTGGCGAGGCTTGGCGCGTTGCGCCAACGGACTTGGGCGAGCGTGCTGTCCGTTGAGACGGGCTGGCAGCGATCCGCGGTGAAAGCATCCATCGGACGGTTCTGCACGTCGAGCACTTCCACAACCAGCTTTCCATTGGGGCAATCCGCGTTGACGAACAGGAATTTGCCTGCAAAGGAGACCGGGCGGGTGGTGAGCGTGCCGCTGTCGGGGCCGGCTTGCATGGAGACAAAGCCGTCGCGCCGGAGGAAGGCGATGCCCGTGCTGCCGCGGTGGTACATGCCGTTCTTTCTCCAGTTTGGATCGAGGCGCGATGCGTCGCCCTGAAAGCCGATGTAGTAGAACCAGAGCCGGTCGCTGCGCACGGTGCACAGGCCGCCCACCGACTGGACGTAACCCCGATCCCAAACATCTTTGCGCGAGGCTGGAATGAACGGTTCCCGATCAGGGCGAGCCCAATGGAAGCCGTCGCGGCTGTAGGCCAGGTTCAACTCGGTGATTTTGGGGAGCCCCGCCTTCATACACTCGTCATTGGGCGGGCCAAGGTGCATCTGGTAAATGCCCAGCATGATGCTTTCATAGGCCACGGCATCGAGATTATAGAGTTGTGCGGGAACGCCGATCTCAGGATCGGGCGGATCGAGCCGATCGGCGGCGGCCCAGAAGACGGGCGTCTGCGGGTCGGCATGACGGGTGAAGTCGTGCCACTCGGCTCCCTTGAGGAAGTCGTCGGCTTCCCAATAGTGGCGGCTCCGGCCCCGAACACTCGAGCGGAGACTGTAAACCCACTTCTTGCGGAACGGGTTGTAGAACATGGTGCTGCGGTCACCTGTGACACCGCTCTCGATCGGGCTCGTCCAATGGATGCCATCGGACGAAACCATGCTCAACCCGGGCATATAGCCGCCCGGCGGTCTCATGTAGAGCTTCCAACGCTGCTCCGGATTTTGGCCTTCGTAGTCGGGGAAGACGGCCCAGGAATCGGGAGTGAGCGCCGGATCGAGGACGCGGTTCGAACCGGGTTGGATGTCCAGCCCGGGGCGGTCCCATTTGAGACCGTCGGGGCTGGTGGCGTAGCAGATGGTATGAATCCATCCGGCCTCGTACCACATGCGAAACCGTTGAAGCCCGTGGTCCCACCACACGCCGCCACTCTTTGGACAGGCGATCGCGTTCTCTCCGCCGTGGAGTTCCAATGCCGTTTCCGGCTTGAGGACCGGATTGTTCTCGTACTTCCGGGCCTTGTGAAACTTGCGCTTCATATCGGTCGATTCGATCAGGAAGTCGTCAACGAAAAGTTGGCGTCCCACGTTGATGGGGATCACCTTGGGCGGATGATCGAGATAGGGAACCTCCATCGGCGCGGTGTCGTCCGGGTCGAGGTGCCTTGGCGGCCAGACCCTGGGCAGCCGGATGCCGTTGTAGAGGAGTTCGCCGTCGTTTTCCGGCCATGGATTCGGCGGATCGAGCGGCACGGCGCGCCAACGAGTCACCTTCGTCGGACCGATCAGGACCGCCCACTTGCCGAGGTGGTGCTCTTCGCCCCCTTCGAGCTGCTTCTGATAAACGCGGACGAGGTCGTATTCAGCGTCGCCGAAGAGCTGATATAGCTTCCCTGTGTTGATCCGGGTGAAACCGGACGCCTCGAGTTCCTTGCAGACGCTAGCCGCCCGGGGATGCTTTGGATCGGGGGTGAGGATGGTCACCATCCCCGGTTTTGTGCAACGGAAGCCCGTCCGATCAATAGAGTTGCGAACCAGGGGCTGACCAAGCAGGAACTCGGGAGCTTCTTTGAGGGTGTAAACGCGATTCCTGTAGAGCTTGACGCCGATCCGGAAGACGTCCTTTTCGAACTGTTCAAAAGACTCAATTTCAGCAGGCGTCCCTTCCAGCGGCAGGTGTCGGCTTTCAGTGGCCAATGCCCCATTAGCGCAGGCGAGAGTCAGGCCAAGAAGAAGCACCCCATGCGTCGTTCGGAAAAGGGTCTGCCATCGTTTGGTGGGGTCGGTATGGGGGTCCATTCTGTCAGGCACCGAGTTTCGAGAGGTCAGAGTGCGTCGCTGCGCCCTGCCGGGACAACCATTTATGTCACGTTGCGTTTGCACGTTTGGAGCTGCCCAAGGCTAATCTGGCCGCGATCGCTTTCAAGGTTAATGTGATGTCACCCAACAGGCAACTTGCACTATCGAGCGGTTCGAGTGGTGTTTCAAGCTTGAAGACTGCGGGCAGCAGAGTAGTATTAGGCAGTTAAGAAGTGCAGACGCAACCCTCCAAGGATGTATGCGCGAGCAGGGTGCGGACACACCTGCTGGCGCGCAGCTTTCCATCAAGCCATCGAAAGTATCGATTTACGGGAGGTACCGGGCTGTGGGCTGGAGTTGCGGTTTTGCTCGCCTCTTCAACATTGTGCTGGTCGCAGGTCAATCTGTTGTCGAACGGAAGTTTTGAGCGATGGAGCCCGGGCGAGATTCCGGTTCGATGGACCTCATCCTACTCTGGCGAGGCCAGTGTTGTGACCGGAGTATCAACCCCGTGCGGGGACAAAGTCCTGCGGTTGGTTGACAGCAGCACGACCCTTTCTGCGGGTCTCTTTTCCGCCTACGCCCCTGTCACGAGCGGGAACTCCTATACTGCCGAGGCGTATATCCAGAGGACCGATACCAATCTGAATGGAGCCAGCATTTACCTGAAGTATTACAACAGCACGAACGGGGAGATTGGCAGCTTTTCGCGGGCGTCGTCGGGCGAGGCTGGCGCATGGAGCTACGTTTCAGTGGCGGGGACGGCCCCTGCCGGGGCGGTCAAAGCGCGCGTGCTCTGCTATTCCTACAGCACCTCCACCGGAACGATGTATTTCGACGGCGTCTCACTCCGTCCGACGGCGAGCGCGTCGCCACCGGGCGAGGTTGCCTGGCATGTTTCGCCGTCCGGGACGGGCAATGGCTATGAATCGTACAGTCCGGCGAAGTACAACGATCCGGTGTTTTGGGATGCGGTGAGGGAGGGGCTGGGGATCAACCCGATCAAGGTTGTTTTTCACTCGGGGGAATACCTGATCAACACCGATGCGGACCGGTTGATGATTACGAATACAGGGAATGCGACGAACAGCCTTACGCTGGAGGGAGCCCGGCCTTACGGCACCGTATTCACGAGGAACAACCAGGCGCAGACGGCGTCACCGACAGATCCGACAGCGAGTGGCCGGCTGCAGATGGTGCTGCTGAAGTGGGTGACCAATGTGGTAGTCCGGAATCTGCACTGGGAGAGTGACACGACGCAGGCGAACAAGCTGGCCGGCTACAGCATTGCCGTCCAGTCAGGATCAACCGGTGCGGAGACCACGAACGTGGTGATCGAAGGGTGCAGTTTTGTGGGCCTTGGGCAACACTACTATGGCGCGACGGGGTTTCATCATGCAAAGACGCGCAGCGGGAAGCTCCTGGACTGCGAATTCATCGGGCGCGGGTATGATTCCCATTATCATTTCAGCTACAATTCCTATGGTGCCTACGATCTTCGATTCGAGCGCAATTATTTTGAGGATTGTTCCGGTCCTTACCTGAGATTGCGGGCCGGTTGTCACGATGCGGTTTTGATAAACAACGAATTTGTGTCGACGGCGGGCACGAACAACTGGCCGTTTATTGAGATGGCCACGTTTAACGACGTGGATCCCGGAGACGAGACGTGGGGGTATAACCACTTTTTCACGAACAACACTTTCAATTTCGTTGCCGCCGGCACGCCCTCCGGCATTCCGGCAAGTGTGCCCTTCCGGTTTGTGCATGCGGGGTTCGATCCGTACAGGTCTCCCGGCGTGACCTGGAAGTACCTGCTGACCACGAATTACGCGGCAGTTCTATCATTCGGCACACCGTCCGAGAAGAGAGCACTGCTGCGGGTGAATTATGGAGTGAACTATGGAAGGCAGTTCTACATCGGGGCCAACACCTTCACCGGATTTCATTCCTACCTGGTCGAGTTGTACAGCTACTCGGTTCCGGGATGGAACTACACAAACTCCGCCGGGGCGCATATATGTCCAGATTACGGGGGCGACGGACGCTATGACATCTCGGATATCCTCGAAGCGCCCGCGAACCCGACGACGAACTGGTGGATTGCGGATGCGAACGGGAGTTGGACCGGCTCAACGAACTGGGAGCCGGCGGGCGTGCCGAGTGAGGCCGGATCCGTGGCGCTGGTGACCAACAACATCACCGCAGCGCGGACAAATACCGTGGATTGGCTGGTGGCGGTCGGAGAGTTGGAGGTCGGGTCGCGGAACGGCGCCGCGCGTTTCGTTCTGAATGCTGCGTCCGATGGATCGATCACCTTTGATCACAACGGCCTTGGGGCGCGGTTGACACAGCGGGCTGGGAACAGCCTGGACACGATTTACACGCCATTATATCTAGCGGACGATTTGACGCTGAGCAACTCGACCACGCTTACCATTGGCAGCGTCATCAGCGAATTGGGCGGTCCCCGGTCGCTGACGAAATATGGCTCCGGCCAACTCACCTTGGGCAGCTCGAACACCTTCTCGGGAGGATTGAATATCCGAGCGGGCGCTGTGGCGGTGGGCACGGCGACCAAACTTGGCCAGGGGGCGGTGCGACTTGGGGACACGACCGGGACGAATTCAGCGTCCATCATTGGCAGCCGCACTGTCACCAATCCGATTATCGTGGAGGCCGGGAGCACAGGCGCAAAGACACTGCGGTGCAGCGGCAGCAGCACGATCCGATTCAGCGGGCCCATCACTCTGGAAGGCGACTTGACCGCGAGTTCGTTCAACACGGGTGGCTCAACAACCCTGAGCGGGCCGATCAGCGGTCCGGGTGTGATCACGGTGACGGCGCAGAATCCGACAAACGTGGTGGTGCTTGGGGGCACGAACAGTTTTTCGGGCGGGGTGACTGTATCGTCGGGGACCCTGTTGCTGGGGAATGACGCGGCGGCAGGCGGGGGGCCTGTCGAGGTGAGCAACGGGACAACGATGGCATCTGGCAACAACGGAGCCATTACGTTGTCAAATGCCGTGACACTGAGCGGGAACATTACCTTGGGGCAGGCCATTGGCGGGACAGGCGCGCTCACATTGGCAGGGCCGATACAGTTGGGCGGAGCGACGAGGACCGTTAGCGTTTCAAACGCACTCGCGACGCTATCCGGCTCTGTTTCCGGCAGCGCCGGGCTTATAAAGTCGGGAGTGGGCACGTTGGTTTTGAACGGAACAAACAGTTACGCCGGCGGGACAACTGTCGGGCAGGGTCGTTTGATTGTGAATGGCCGGACGTCTAATGGCGCGGTCACTGTGGGATCGGGAGGCACGCTTGGGGGCAATGGCAGCATCGGTGGAATCGTGACCGTGGCCAGCGGCGGGACCTTTTCGCCGGGAAGCGACGACATTGCGTCGCTGGAGATCACCAACAAGCTGATACTTCAGACCGGCAGCACGGCATTGATTCAAATAAACAAATCTGCCGGAACCAGCGATCGGGTGACAGGCATTGGCACGCTGAGTTACGGCGGCACACTGGTGGTGACGAACACCGGGGGCGAATTCGCCGGAGGCGAGGTGTACCAGCTATTTGATTTCGGACTTTTCAACGGGAAGTTTTCGGCAACCAACCTTCCGGCGTTGAACGCGGGGTTGACGTGGGTCTGGCAGCCATCCACAGGCACACTCCGGGTTGATGGGGGCATCGCGCAGGCCCCGACAAACATCGTCTTTAGACTGACAGATGACGTGGTTGAACTGAGTTGGCCGGCTTCGCACTTGGGCTGGTATGTGCAATCCAACTCTGTGAACCTGTCGGACCCGGATTCGTGGTTTGACGTCGAGGGCTCCCAGGGGGCAACGAACCTGAACCTGCGGACTGAGGCGGGTTTGGAGAAGGTGTTTTATCGGTTGCGAAGGCCGTGGTAATGATGTGGCATAGCCTCCCACTCCGTGATGCGATCCTTCCGCCGAGACTTCCGGGTCTGTGCATTTGTTGCGTGATTATCGGATTCTTCGCCTTGTTCACATCCACGGCGACCAGTGAAATTATAACGTTCGGCTCGCTCAGCAACGGCAAGTTCTACACGTATGACAAAGCTCCCGCGTCCGGATATCCGGACAAGTGGGGAAATGCGTGGACAGATGGAGTCCGGCTGACGGATGAGTCTTATGGCGGGGATTTTCCCTGGACGAACTGGGTGGGCTGGGCAGACCCGGGCACAGTGGAAATCACCATGGATCTGGGCAGACCTTCCAGCGTGTCGCAGATGCGAGTGCACTGCGCATCGAGGATCACCGGCGGGGGAATCCGCTTTCCGGCGCAGGTAAGTTTTTTGACGCGTGAGACCACGAACGGCGGTTGGGTGCCGTGGGGTGGCGCGATCAATGGTCCGCCGGACACGGCGGCGTTTTCCACGGCATGGATCACGGGTAACGGCGGCACGGTAGTGGCGTCGCAGGTGAAGCTCCTGCTTGCCGGTGTTGCCGGAGCCAACCTGTTCGTGGACGAAGTGGATGTCACCGGGTGGATAACGAACCGATGGAGGGGCGCGCCCCGGTGGGGGTGTTACCACGGTTCATTTCCCGCTGAATCGGCAGACGGAACGAACTGGTTTTATTCCGCGGCAGAGTTCGAGTTGCAGGCGGGGAAGATGACTGCCGGGAATCTCTACTACTCGGCTATGGGCGCAACGGCCTTTTCAAAGGTGGGAGCCAATTATGCGACGAACCTGGCCTCCGTGGGATTCCTCGGGCGGTCTTATGACGGGTCACGGTTTCAGCAAGTGGGGATGAACCCGCCAAATGACGGTTTGGGGAGCAGCGCGGCGGATGTGGCAAGCGGCGTGTGGGATAGTTACTTCACGCAGTTTTTCACCGATTACAAGGATGCGGGCCTGCGTTCCGGGTATATGAACCTTATATACCTGCGGCTCATGAACGAGTTTAACGGAAGCTGGACCGCGTGGAGCGGCGACCCGGACAACTACCGGATTGCATTCCGGCGCATTTACAACATTGCACAACAGCTTGGAGTAGCAGACCGGTTCGTCTGGGTCTGGTCCGCGGATTCCGGCGGGAGTTCCGCGTCAAAGTACTCGATACCCCTTTACTACCCGGGAGACGATTATGTGGATTGGGTGGGGCTGAGCCTGTATCCGCATTCGTATTTTCTTGGTGCGAGCAACATGCCGACGGCGCAGATCAACCGGATATACCCGATGTACGCCGATCGAAAACCGTTCATGATCTCGGAGGGGGGGTATCAGACCAACGTGAACCAGGTGGAGTGGATTTACGAATGGTTCGGCGCCATTCGAACGAATTTTCCGATGATCAAAGCCTTCTTTTGGGAGAACCACGCGGCGCAAAGTACCGGGCGAAGAATTGATTTCAGCCCTGCGACTGTTGCCGCGTATCGGGAGGCCTGCCGGGATCCATATTTTCTGCCGACACCGGAGCCCTGGGAAAAAACTTTTCACGGGATCAATGCGAGTCTTGCGAACCGGGACGGATGGAAGCGAGTGAGCGCTGCGGACAACCATTCGGATTTGTGGGTCGCCGGCGACTCGCTGGACCAGGGACTGCCTGCGGCCTGTGTCTCCGGCCTTGTGGAAGGCAGAAGCGACGTGTATGCGCTGCTGCCCGCTGAAGCAGGAGACGACTATGCGCTCGGGGGCGATTTGATAGATTTTGCCTCGCTGCCGGGGGGGCGAAGCAGCTCCACAAGGGTGTACTTTGAGAGCCGCGTGGATGAGAACGGTGGTGTGCTTTGGAACGGTTGGTGTGTGGAGCTTGCCAGAGTTTATGTGAATGAAACCAACTGGCACGACGAGGCGATCATTCGCGACACGGCCGGAGACGTTGCAGGTTCCGCTTCGCTCGGCAGGATTTCTGCGAACCGGAAGGTTCCGTTCATGTTCCAGCGGAGCGGGTCACTTGTTCAGATCATCCTGGGAGATTTGAGTTACAGCGCGTCGGCGCCGTATCATCCAGCGGATACCGTGGTGAGAATGTGCCACACGGTGGAGGGTTTCGGAGCCCCGAGCGGTTTGTTTGGAGTGACGGGGATTACCTTGAGTTCCGAGCACGCAAAGCGGGAGGATTTTGCGGAGATTAACGGGCCGATGCCGACTGGTCCGGATGCCCGATGGCAGGTTGCGGCTACGAGCGCGGACATGCCGGGAAACCCGGCCCTGTTTACGAATTTCCCCGCTACCCTGGTTGCCAACGACACGAACTACGACTACCTGATCAACCCGATGCCTTCCGGTAGAGTAGCCGGCCTGACCTCGGGGAAAATGGAGCTTTACACCACCATCCCGCCGCAGGCCGGCAAGAAGTATCGAATTACGGGCAGTCTGCTTGATTACATGCCGGCCGGGGCCGCTGTGAACCGGGGAATGCAGACGCGTGTGTGGATCGAGTGCGATATTGATTCCGCGGGTCAGGTGAGGCGGCGGGGATGGTCCTTTGTATTGCGCAAGGCTTACAGCCCAGCCAACCCTTCCGGCTGGTATGTGAGAACGGAGATTCGGAATCCGAATGATGTGGTGGTGCTATCGAGCAACAAGGGCCAGCCGTCAGGGATTTACCCGGCCCGTTTCATTTTTGTGCGTAACGGAAGCAACGTGACACTTGCGCTTGGGACGCTGATTCACAGCGCCCAAGAGGATTACGCCGCGGTGAACAACAAAGTGAGCCTGTATTGCCGTCCAGAGCTGGACGGGGGCACTGAGAACTCGAATGAAACAGGTTTTTACGATTTGCGGATCATGTATCGGACGCGACCCCCGGCCGCCGCGGCTCCGGTGCTGACGATTCTGCCGGGCGGAACCTTGATAGCCACCGGCGAAAGCAACCGGATCTATCAATTGCAGTCCACTAGCGCCCTGGCGCCTTCAGGTTGGACGCACGCGGCATTCCTGACGAACCTTTATGGCAGCCTTGCCTGGACAAATGAGGGTGTGGGAGATGATAAGAAGTTCTTCCGGCTGAAAGTCATTGATTGAAATACTTTTGAAACGAGGCAACCATGAGAGAGCTATATGCAAAACCTTGAGAATTTGATATGCGGTGGCATTACCCGGCGTTCCTTCGTCGCGAAGACTGCGTTTGCGGCCGGCGCGCTTGCGGCGGCTGGTCCGTTTGTCCGCAGCGCGCGCGCTGCGGAGCCGGGGGCAAGCGACAAGATCCGTGTTGGCATCATAGGTTGCGGCAAGCAGGGTGCGCGCGATCTGGATTTCTTCCTGAAGAATCCCGAGGTTGAATGTCCCGTGATTTGCGATTTGGACGATGCCCACATTGCCGCCGGGGTGAAGGTTTGCGAGAACAACACGCGCAAAGCGCCTGAAACGACAAAAGACTTCCGGCGAGTGCTGGACCGCAAGGATGTGGATGCGGTGATCATTGCGACGCCGGACCACTGGCATGCGCTGCCCTGTGTGCTGGCATGCCAGGCGGGCAAGGATGTCTATGTGGAAAAGCCTCTCGCCAAAACAATTGATGAGGGGCGCGCGATAGCCACAGCCGCCCGGAAGTATTGTCGGATTGTTCAAATGGGATCTCAGTGGCGAAGCTGCAATCACATTGTTGAGGCGGCGGACTTCGTGAAGTCCGGAAAACTTGGAAAAGTCAGCATGGTGCGCGCCTGGGCGTGGCTGGACTGGCAGCCGACCATGGGGCGTCCCGCGGATGAGAAGCCACCGGAGGGGATGGATTACGACATGTGGCTCGGCCCGGCCCCGAGGCGTCCTTTTAACAAGAACCGGTTTCACTATAACTTCCGGTGGTTCTGGGACTACGCCGGCGGGCTCATGACCGATTGGGGTGTTCATTTGATTAACATGGCCCTGATGGGCATGGGAACGGCCGCGCCCAGAACGGTCTGCTCGAGCGGAGGCATTTATGTTCAGGATGACATGCGGGAGACTCCGGATTCGCAGATGGCACTTTACGAATTTCCTGACTTTATGCTGGTGTGGGAGCACAAGAGCGGCATGGGGGTTGGGCTGAACGGGCGATCCTGGGGCGTGTCGTGGTCGGGCACTGAAGGGACGATCTTTCTGAATGATCTTGGTTACGAGGTTGTGACGGAAAAGCGAATGGCGAACCTGGACAACGTGCGGGTGCGGCCCAGCGGGTCGCCGCAAGCGCAGCATGTGAGAAATTTTCTTGATTGCGTGAAGTCGCGACGGCGGCCGGTCCTGGATGCCGATGCCGGGCACTTTGTTTCGACTGTGGCGCACCTGGGGAATATTGCCTATCGCACAGGTCAAAAAATTGTCTGGGATGGTGACAGGGAAAAAGTCACAAGTCACAAGAGCGCGGACAAGCTGGTGGGAGTGAAATACCGGCGGCCCTGGGATCTGCCGTTTGGAAAAAGAGAGTAACGCACGGGGGGTTTGTCCCGCGACTTCTGCTCAACCCGCCGTCACGTCGCGGCTTCCGGCAATCCAAGATCCGCCTGGGCCGCGGGAGTGTCGGCTTGAGGGGGTTCGAGCCGGACCAGCGCCGGACGGATGAGGCGTCCCTGGAAAGTGTAACCGGTGGCGATGACTTCCTGTATTTTGCCATTGGCGACGGCTGGAGAGCCTTGCAGCAGTTGGTGCCGCGCGGGATCGAACGCGTCGCCGGGATTGGCGAGGAAAGGCGTCAGCCCCACTCTGCGCGCGGTCTCACGGCAGGCGTTTTGGAAATTCGTGAGCTGTTCAATGACTTCGGGCTGGCCTGAGCGGATGGCTCCCGCGTGCAGGGCAAAGACGTGATCCATGGTGCGCACGAGCACCTGCAGCCAGTCCGTTTCCGCGCGGCGGAGTTTTTCGACCTCGAGCCGGAGGTTGGCCTTTTCGTTGTCGTTGACGCGCTGCATGAAGTCGCCAAAGGCCTGCACCTCGGCGGTCATGCGTTCGGCGATTGTTTTGGAGGCTGCGGCGGTCTTATCCGACTGTTCCTGGATGGCCTGCCAGTTATCTGTTGCGGAGCGGATCTGGGCCGCGACGGATTCGATCCCTTTCAACTGGGACATGACGGTGCCCAGCGCGGAAGCTTCCTCCAGTTTTGCTGTGAGCCTGTAATCCATGATGTAGGGGAGCACGCCGGCGGCGGCGCCCGCGATAAGACAAAGCGCGGCCAGGCCAAGGTGTGGCAAAGAGCCGGGGGGCGTATGCAGAAACACCAGCGCAAAGGCCATGCCAACCAGCAGGAGGTCGCCGGTCAGGAACGGCCATTTTGGAATTCTTCGCGGACTTGCGTCGCTCATCGTCCGCGAGAATAGGGACATGCCTGCTGATTGAAAAGTTTCAAGTGAAGCGTTTGGAGTCAGGATTCATCCGGCGATCGAACGATCCATCAACAAAACCGTTTATCCGACCCATTCGGCCGGATTTTGAAATGTTGGACTACAATTCCGGGGCTTTGACCGGCTATTCACGGGATTTGCGCCTGCGCATTTGCAAGCCGGGCTTGCCGCGTTGCGATTGTGCGAGATGGAACAAATCTTCTCTTAATTCGAGTTGGGCTTTGTGCCGGGAGGTTGTGTTTTTGCCCGTTGCTCGGCGAAGAACGTTTGCAGCAGGGCACGGCATTCAGCCTCGCGCACGCCGGCGGTGATTTGGCAATGATGATTCAATGTGGGAAACTGGAGGAGATTCATGGCGCTGCCGGCTGCTCCTGCTTTTAAATCGCTGGCTCCAAAAACGATCCGTGCGAGTCGCACGTGCACGATGGCCCCGGCGCACATGGGGCAGGGTTCTTTGGTCACGTAAAGCGTGCAATCCGTCAACCGCCAGTCGCCCACGGCCTGCTCGGCCTGTGTGATGGCGAGCATCTCGGCGTGGGCGGTGGCGTCTTTGAGAAGCTCCACCTGGTTGGACGCGCGCGCGATGATCCGGCCCTCGCGCACAATGACCGCTCCGACGGGGACTTCCTCCGCCTGGTAGGCGCGCATGGCCTGGCGGAGCGCCTCTCCGATAAAGTAGTGGTCGCTCTGAAGGTCCACGATTGGCTCGCTGGATGGCGTGTTGTGAGCGGCGTCTGAACTCGGATCTTCCGTCGTCATTGCGGTTTAGTTTCTCACCTGATCCGGCGCAGGACAACTTTGCTCAATGGACCAGAGGTTTTCTCCTGTATCGAGGCAGTGGCAATGCACGGCGAAGAAGCCGCCCCTGTGGCGCCAGAAAAGCGGCCAGATCTGCTCGCGGTCCGTGTCCGGCAGCTTCAAACAGTTCATTTCCGGGCGTGTGTAAAACGCGAAAACGCCTTCTTTGTGCGGAGCGGGAAGCGCTGTGAGCCTGGGTTTTACCTCGAACAAAAACATCAGCCAGTGGCTTTGCCCCTGGTAGCCATGCTCGCTGACGAGCCCGGCGAGGTGGAGGTCGCCGGGGCAGAGATCGAGCCGCAGTTCTTCCGAAGCCTCTCTGCACGCGCAGACGTATGGCGACTCCCCTATGTCGGTCTTGAGCTTGCCGCCGGGAGGGCTCCAGAGGCCGCGATTTGGCTCCTGTGCGCGCTCCATAAGCAGCACCCGCCCGGTGGTGTCGAAGCAGTAGAGCAGCGTGGCGACTTTGTAAGGCAGGCCCATAAAGTGATCAATCGGTTCCAATGCAAACGAGATGCTTTGCGGTGCGCATGAAGAGCCTGCCGTGAGCGGCGACGAGCGACGAGCGCACGGGAGCTTCCCCCGGGAAAGCGGGATTGGTTGCAAGGATTTTGAATTCATCACCCGCAGCGAGAACGACCACGGTGCCGCTTTCGCCCAGGCAATATACCTTGTGGTCCGCGCCCAGCGGGGAGGCGCGAAAGATTTCGCGCACGCCAAGATTGCCGGTCCAGAGCCTGGCCCCTGTTTTGGGGTCCAGACGGGCGATATCCTGACGGTCGCCATCGAGCACGAACAGCCGGTCCTGGTAGAAAAGGGGAGTTGTGCAATCCGAAGCCGGTTCAGCTTCCTGCCATGCGACTGTACCGGCAAGGCGGGAGTTGCCTGGAGTAATTCCAAAGACAGGCTCGCGTTTGGGTCCGCAGACCACGACGACATCCTTTGTAACCAGCGGCGAGGGCACCACCCGCCACCATTTCACCCGGCGCGGATTCAGGTCGGGCGAGCGCCAGATTTCCCTGCCATTTGCGGGGTTGTGAGCTGTCAGATGATTTGCGCCAAACAGCAGGATTTCGATGCCGGTTCCGACGGGGCGCGGGATAGGCGTGGTGTAAGACTCCTGGGACTCGCCTACGGCGGCGGTTTTGCGCACGTGCCGCCACAAATCCTTGCCTGTGGCGGGATCAACGCACAACAGGAACGACTCGCGATTGGTTCCGCCCTGCAGCGCGTGGGTATAGGAGGGTGGCACAGGATTGCACTGGAGCATGGGGATGTAGAGGCGTTCGCCGTGCAGCAAGGGGCTGGCGCCATAGATCCACATATATGCGAGGCCTCCGAAATCGCCGGCCAGGTTGCGGGACCAAAGCCGCCTGCCGGAGACATCGAATGCCGCGACGTCACCTGTGGCAAACATGGCAACGACCGTTCTGCCATCCGTGCAGGGCGAAGGCGAAGCGTCGTTGTTACGCCCCTTGTTCCCGCCACCCGAGGCCACTTTTTTTCGCCAGCGCTCCGCGCCGGTCCTGCGATCCAGTGCCAGCAGCAGGAGGTCTTTGTTCTCGTCCGGGCTGGTCAGAAACACCATGTCGCCGGAAATGACAGGTGTCGAAGCTGCCTGTCCGGGCAGGGGCGTCTTCCAAACGATGTTGTTCGTGGGACTCCACCGAGTGGGGAGATTTGTCTCTTCCGTGCTGCCGTTGAAATGCGGTCCACGCCAATGAGGCCAATCGGCGGCGGCGCAAGCCAATGTGGACACGGCGAAGACGCAAAGACCGGCACGAAATTTATCCTTCCGGGGCATCATGTTAGTCCTGTTGCTTTGCCGTCCGGCGTTATCCTGATGCGCGCTGCAGCGGGCACTTTTGGCAGCCCGGGCATGGTGACGATATTCCCGCAGATGGCGACAATGAAGCCCGCGCCTGCAGAGACCCGCAGCTCGTTAACCTTGATTCGAAAACCTCTCGGACGACCTCTTTGAGAGGGCACGTCGGACAGGGACATGGGAGTTTTTGCGATGCAGACGGGCAGGTTGTCCAGACCATGCTTGTTGAGCATCTCGAGATCCTTGCGCGCACGGGTGTCAAAGTCCACGCCGTCCGCGCCGTACAGCTTTTTGGCGATTGTTTCGATCTTCCTATCGGTCTTCAGGTCGAGGTCGTAGGCGAACCGGAGTTTCTTCCTTCGATTTGCGTCGCACGCCCTGAGAACGGCTTTTGAAAGGGCGATAGCGCCTTCGCCGCCGCGCGCATAGTGATCGGCAATGACAGCTTCAACTCCCTGCTTTGCGCAGAAGGCGATGATCTTCTTCAGATCGGCATCGGCATCGTCCGGAAACCTGTTCAGCGCGACGACGGGCTGGAGTCCGAACAGCCTGATGTTTTCGATGTGTTTGGCCAGGTTGCCGAGGCCGCCTTCGTGGGTGAAGCCGCCGTGGTAAGCCACGGATTTCGCCGTCGCCACGATCACTGCTCCGGCGGGGTTGAAACCGGCCACCCGGCACTTGATGTCGAAAAACTTTTCCGCGCCCAGGTCTGTTGCAAACCCGGCTTCGGTGATCACGTAATCGGCCAGTTTCATTGCGAGACGGGTTGCGATAATCGAATTTGTGCCCTGAGCGATGTTTGCGAAAGGCCCTCCATGCACAAGGGCGGGGGTTCCTTCGAGAGACTGCACCAGGTTCGGGAAGATGGCATCGCGCAACAGCACCTGCATTGCGCCAACCGCCTCGATTTGCGAGGCTCGCACCGCTTCGCCCTTATGAGTGAAAGCCACAATCATCCGGCTGATGCGCCTGCCGAGATCGTTGAAGTCTGATGCAAGGCAAAGAATCGCCATTACCTCGGAGGCTGGGGTGATGTTGAAGCCGTCACGCCGCGGCACGCCATGGCTGACGCCGCCCAGGCCGATGACAATATCGCGAAGCGAACGGTCGTTCAGGTCAATAACGCGTTTCAGCACGACCTGGCGCGGGTCGATTCCGAGGCTGTTTCCATGCTGGAGGTGATTGTCCACCATTGTGGCCAGGAGGTTATTGGCCTTCTCGACGGCGTACATGTCGCCAACGAAGTGCAAATTGATGTCTTCGGCCGGCACAACCTGCGCGCGCCCGGCGCCTGTGCCGCCGCCCTTGATGCCGAAGTAAGGCCCCAGGGAAGGCTCGCGCAGACAAAACATCGTGCGATGACCGGTTCTTCGGAGCGCATCCGCAAGTCCGATGGTTGTGGTGGTCTTGCCGATGCCCTCCGGTGTGGGGGTCATGGCCGATACGAGGATTAGCTTGCCGTCCGGTTTGTCGCGCCTGCTCAGGAACTCCTCCGATGGCACCTTTGCTATGTAGTGACCGTGCGGGCGGAGGGTATCGATGTCGAGGCCCAGCTCTCGCGCTGCTTCGACAATCCGGCGTGGCGCCAATCCATGAACGGCAGAAGGTTCAGACATGCCGGAGGTAATAGCAGCAGGAACGTTTTCATGAAAGAAAAATGCGGAATTGCGGGACTGTTCAGTGCCCGGCCACCTTTTACGGCGAACGATTGAGCGAACTCCGGTCCGTGCGTCCTGCAATGCAGAGAAGCAACGGAACGTTTCCGGCGAGGCGCATGGCCTCACACCACGCATCGTGCTATTGTTTGTCCGTGGGCAATCGCTCGGCAATCCGGCGGATCACAGTTCCGACGAAGGCGCCGGCGCATTGACCCCCTTCCACGGCGGACTTGCTCCAATAATCGCTGCTATTAAAAACGCCCACTGTTGCGCAAACGTTGAACATGTCCGCTTCCTTGACGGCAGGATCGAAGATCTTCGCGGATCGGGCGATAAGTTCCCGGACATTTTTTCCGTCGCACGTTTTGCCTTCGACGGCATTCTCGATCCAGTATTGGGGGGAAACGATAAGCCCGGCGCGAACCAGTTTCCGGACGTCCGCCTCGAGGGATGGCGCCATATCATTGTGAGTCAATGGCGTTGGTTTTCGAATGGTTGTCCATCCGAGGGTTTGCTCCTGTTCGGTGAGGGTGGCCATGGCGCGCGCCTCGAGAAATGAGGCAAAGACCTGGGCGCTCTCGAGGCGCGTGACGGGCGTTGGGTCATAAGTGGCGTTGGGGATCAGGGTGACTTTGGCCTCGGCCATCAGGGGTGCGAGGAGTCGCGCCAGGTCGTTTCGCGTGATGGGCTCCTTTTGTTCGATGTCTTTGTTGAAGAGCTTCGATGTCGCCAGCCTGAGGTCATCGGCACTCAATGGCGCGGCAGGCTCGAACCTTGCTTCACGCAACTGCATGATTCCGCGGACCGTGACCAACTGGATGGCGGGCCATTCCGGGCCGGACTTGGCAACATCGCGGAAGGGCACGATCTGGAGAGTGTCTCCATTGGCGAGGAGGAGGCGCTGGACGAGCACGGGGTCGAGATTTCGCGGTTGCAGGTTGTGTTTAATCGAGAGACCAGCGATGGCTCCGGCGGCCTGGCCGATCAGCATTGTGCTGGGCTGCAGTCGGGTTGCGCCGTTTGCCAGGCGCGACTGCGAAAAGTTCTTCTCGGCGGGAAGGAAACCGTCGAGCGTTTCCGGGATAAGGCACTCGAAGGGGATCGCGAAAGGCCCCTGGCCGCGTTCACCGAAAGTTTTGGTCGGAATGTCCTGGACTTTGTCGAGATCGAGCTCCAACAGGCGCGGGATTTTTGATCCGTGGAGATCGACGGCGTAATCGCCAAGGGCGATTGCAGTCTCGAACATTTTAGGCGAGCGCGGTTTGCGCTCGATCTCGCCGGCTACAAGCGTATGAATGCCGATCATGCGCCTGCTTTCGCGGGCGTAGGCCATGACGGGAAAGTGATAGAGGATTGTGCGGAAAGGGGCCATTTCCGGCTGCTCCGCCACCCAACGATCAATTCGGTCGCGATTGTACGGGGTGTCGTAGCCTTCGTCGGTGGCCACCGACCAGTTGGTTTTCCCGACCTTGTGCTGGGCGTAGTAGAGCAGTTGCAGCGTGCGCAGTTGCGCCTGGCGGCAGGTGTGCTCCCTGGCATCCCGATCCTCGAGGTCCGCGATTTTGATTGGGTAGTCATTGTTGTAATTCATATGGGTGCGAGTGATGCCCGGCGCGGCCGGTTGATCGCTATTTGGCATACCACGATAGCCAATGAAGGTGGCGAACCCCCAAGGTTTTTCGCCCGGATCCACCTTTTCGCCCGGGACCAGGGTCTTGCTGAAATGATCTTCCCGCGCATCGTAGCCTGGCGGTGGCTGCTTGAGCAGAAGATCCCCGGGCATACTGCCGGGGTACTCCTTGATGACTGCCGCCCAGGTAATATCCTGGATGGCGCGCTCGGGATCGACAGCGCCGTTGACGCAGTTGCCGGTCCGGTAGCGTGCGCCGGTGAGAGGGAGGACGTCTCCCCACTCGGTTGCATCTATGAGAATTCTGCTTGCGATGTCGCGTCCGACCTTTCCCTGTGGGGTGGTAATCTCGAGGGTTGCGCCTGATACCCTGTCGCCTGCTTTGGACACCCGCGAAACTTTCGTTCTGAGCAGGA
Organism: uncultured Verrucomicrobiota bacterium; assembly: GCA_964401575.1. GTDB lineage: Bacteria > Verrucomicrobiota > Verrucomicrobiia > Limisphaerales > UBA8199 > CAYNZC01. The sequence goes on along the minus strand of CAYNZC010000001.1, from coordinate 98,492 downwards.
CGTGGAGCGCGGGGGTGTGTGTGCGCGCCTCGTCGAGCATTTGATAAAGCAGGTGCTGGCCCTCGCGGGGCTCCATGCAAAGGCGGGCGTTCCAATAGGCGCGGTTTGCGTCCATGCCGCGGTCGCGGTAGTGGGCGAAGACGGCTTCCGAGAATTCGTGGTAAATGCCGCGCTCGCGCACGAGCACGTAGGGCCGGCCTTTTTCTGTGGGGCCTTCGTCCATTGACGTGACGGCGGCGGCTGTCATTTGTCCGCCGATCCAGTCCGTTTCTTCCACCAGGAGGACCGTCATTCCGAGTCGCGCGGCCTGGACGGCAGCTCCGAATCCGCCGGTGCCGGCGCCTGCGATGATAACGTCGTAGGCCGTCCGGATGTGTTCGATCGGGGTTTCGCGGGGCGACTCAGCGCGGGCCAGCAGGCGGCAGATGTGGCCCAGAACGGCCGGGTTGCTGATGCGCTGCACCGTGGTGTCGAAGTTCGAGAGTTGGCTGCGGACATCGGCGAGCAAATTCGTCTGGTGCGCCCCCTGCGCCGCAATGCCCCACCACACCAGCCGTGTCAGGTCATTCTCGGTTCTCGCGGAAGCCGGCTTGTCCGCCGCCCTGGTTCTCAAGAGGTCTTGGAGCAAATGGACGTGCCTGGAATGTGGCGGGAGCCAGCCGATGGCCATGAGGTTTGCCATGATGTCGGGATACCATCGGCCGGTGTCGTTCAGTGGCGCTTCGTTGATTTTCAGGCCAACACGGTAATTGCGTTTGGCCTCGTTCCAGAGCTTTTGAGACATGGCGGCTTCCATCTTCAGCGCCAGGCTCCGGGTTTCCTCGCGGAGGTTCAGTTCTCCCAACTCGGCGGCGATCTCCGACGCCGCGCGAAGGCCGCGGGCGGTTTCGACGTTGTCCATCAGGTAGATTACGGGGTAGGAGGGTTTGGCGGTGGTAAGCCCGTTTTTTTGGAGGGTCAGGTTAATTGCTGCGAGAGCCTGTCTCACTTTCGAATGGCGTGCGGGAAGCCATTCCAGGTCGTTTTTCGCCCGTTGCACGGCGAGGACCAGTTCGAGATAAGTTGCCGCATAGGAGTCTGTGGAATCGTAATCGCCTGTGGACTTCCATGCGCACGGACCGCCAGTGTAATCGCACACCGTGCCATCCGGGTTCATGTGCGATTCATACCAGACAGCCCATTGTTTTGCCGCGTCCAGAAAGCGCGGTTCGCGGGTTTCCTGGAAAGCAGCCACAAGCCCTTGCGCAGCGAAATTTGCGAAGTAAGGCACGACACGCGAATTGGTGGACACGGGCTTGTCCATGGTTATGGCGCCATCGTTCGCCTGGTGTTCGAGAATGCGGATGGCGGCGCGGTTCACTGCGGATATGGCGCTGTTGGAACCGGCCTCTTGACGGCTGCCGGCTGCCCGGGCGGGTTGCTGTGCGTGGGCGAGGATGCCAGCGGAAAGAGTGACGATAGAAAGGAGAACGATTCTTTTCATAAGTTTCGAGTGCTTCAAATAGACAGGGGGCGAACTAATCATTCAACTTCCGGGATTTGAACACTCTGCCACATCCGCACGTCGCATGTTCCTCGAAATGGGAAGAGTTATGAGTCATTTCTGATTGGCTGCCCGCCTGGAAAGATGCTTCTTCAGGAATGCGTCCTCGGGCGCCTGTTGCCAGGCGGAATACCATGTGTCCGCCAGTGACTGTGCGGCGGCCAGGAGCTGTTTCTCGAGAAACTCGCGTCCGGGTTTGTTGTCGCCCTGGGCCGAGAATTTGCCCTCTTTGTCGAGAATATAGAGCGGCTCGACCCGGGTGTTGTGTTCCATGATGAACCGGACAGCGGTTTGAAAGATTTCCTCGGGCCTGGCGGTGCGGTTATCGAGACGCACGAGCCTTGCGGGGCGCGATTTCTCGGCAAGCGACTGGGAGTCGATGCCGCCTGTAGCTTCGAAGAAACCGCCATCAATCCAGGCATGAATCGAGCGGGCGGTGCTGTTGCCCTTTGGGTTTTCACCGATCCAGCCATGATGATGTTTTGTGGTGTGGAGCGGTTGAGTGGCATCGCCCCACAAGTGGCCCATCACACCCATGATGTAGATGATGTTCTCGCGGGCGTTGGCGATTTCCTCCGGCGTGCCGCCGTATTCCTCGAAAGCTTTGAGATAGGAAAACCCCGACTTCAGCTTTCCATACATCTCCGCCATGGACCAGGGAAGCAGCCCGACCATCTCGGCGGTGTGATCCTCGTTTTTTCCCTCTGGTGGAGTGAATTTTTCCGGGTGTCTGCTTCGGTAAAGCGCCATGTGCGAGACAAAATCATAACGGAAAACCGGCAACGTTTCCGGAGAGAGTTCGTAGAGAGCCAGGTCTTCGACATCCAGGTAGTGGTCGGGTCCGTTCAAGTGCTTTAGAGGAAGGTCCGGTGTGTTGCGCCAGCGATCCATCTCTCCTGAAAGGAAGGCAATACGCTCGGCAGCCACGGCTGTGCGCGTGAATGCCGGGAAGTTCGTGGGAAGGGCAGACATGGCGGCCTGGTTAATGGCTCGATGAGCTGCATAATCCCAGGCAGGGCAGTTTACCGCGCCGAAAAGGAGCGCGAACATCGGGAGAAGCCTAAACACAACGATTCTCATTTTTGACATTGTATGCAGCGAGGGGAGGCAGACCAAGAATTGTTGTGCATTGCATCGGAAAAAGGTTTCCCGTCGCCACCGGAGGGATGTATCGGGGTTGGTATCGGGCCAGGGATCAACCTGATTGCCAGTGGTATGTACCCTGCTATAGTGATAGAGCGTTCTCCGCAGGAGGGGGACGGCTCTTATTATGGCCATTTTAAAGTTTGTTTTCATTATTCTTGAAGTGCTGTTGCTCTTCAACCTGCTCATTTTTGTGCATGAGCTGGGGCATTTTCTGGCTGCGCGGTGGCGCGGTTTGCACGTGGAACGTTTCGCCATTTGGTTTGGAAAGCCGATCTGGAGCCGCAAATACAAGGGGGTCGAATATGCAATCGGTTACATTCCCGCGGGCGGGTATGTTTCACTTCCGCAGATGGCGACGATGGAAACGATCGAGGGCAAGACCGAAGGGCGATCTGAACCTTTACCCCAGATTTCCGCCCTGGATAAGATCATTGTGGCATTTGCAGGGCCGTTGTTCAGTTTTCTGCTGGCCCTGGCGTTCGCGGTGATCGTCATGACTGTAGGTCGGCCCGTCAGCGAGGCGGAAACGACCACCACCATCGGCTACGTTGAGGAGGGGGGGCCGGCGGACAAAGCAGGTCTTCGCGCGGGTGATCGCATTGTTTCCGTGGACGGCAAGCCGATCACTTCCTGGCGAGAC
>CAYNZC010000001.1:59234-95153 GCA_964401575.1 uncultured Verrucomicrobiota bacterium | reverse complement strand
CGGCAAGCCCGTAAGCAAATTTGGCGGCATGGGAGACAGTGTTACCTGGCGGGTGGTGCGGAGCGAAGGGGCTACTGTCCAGGTGCAGGTGGTTCGCGACGGACAGACCGTCACCGTGCATCCTGCGCCTGTGAAAGAGGCGACGAAGGTTTGGCAACGGAAGGGCCTGCGGCAGATCAAGATCGCGCCCGCGCAATCGGCGATCATAGCGGAAATTGCCACGAACAGTCCGGCTGCCCGGGCGGGGCTCAAGCCCGGCGATGAAATCCTCTCCGTAAACGGCAACAAACTTTACCATTTCGCTGGTCTTGCTGATTACATCGAAGATCACCCGAAAGAAGCGCTCACACTGGATTTGTTGCGCGGTAAAGAGACGTTTCAGATTTCGGTAAAACCGGAGCAACCTGTGAGCCCGCCTTCGGAGGCGCCCCGCGTAGGCATCCTTTGGGATTCTGCGGGCAAGACGACATTGGCGTATCCGAACGCCGTCGAGCAGGTGCGGGCCAGCGTGATGGCCATGGTGGATACATTTGGCGCGTTGCTGGCAAAGAATTCCGACATTAAGCCTCAGCACTTGGGCGGTGCGGTTAAGATCATGGATGTCTATTACAGGCTTTTTGACAGCGAGCAGGGATGGCGGCTCGCGCTTTGGTTCAGCGTATTGATGAACGTAAACCTGGCGATTCTGAACATGCTTCCAATCCCTGTTCTTGACGGTGGCCACATTCTGCTGGCCATTATTGAGGGTATTCGGAAAAAGCCGATCAGCGCTCGCGTGGTAGGCTATATTCAAACCGCTTGTGCTGTTCTTCTCATTGGCTTCATGGTTTACATTTCCTTTTACGACGTCCAGGAGCTTCCGTGGAAGCGCGAGAAGCAAAAGTCAACGCAGGTGATCTTTGCTCCCAAACCTGAAGCGCCAGCCGTAAAATGACCGGCTCAGTTTATTCCCACCAAAGACGCAGGACGCGCGAAGTGTTGGTCGGCGATCCGTTGCGAGGAGGCGTGATCATTGGCGGCGATCACCCTGTGGTGATGCAGTCCATGCTAACCTGCGACACGATGGATACGGCTGAGTGCGTCCGGCAGACTCTGGATCTTGTCGCGGTGGGTTGCCAGATCGTGCGGATCACCGCGCCGACCGTGAAGGACGCGGCGAACCTCAAAAATATCGTGGACCAACTCCGCTCTCGTGGATGCCTGGTGCCGATCGTTGCGGACATTCACTTCAAGCCCGAGGCGGCTATGGAAGCCGCCCGGTGGGTGGAGATGATTCGCATCAACCCCGGCAACTACGCGGATACGAAGAAGTTCGCCATTAAAGAATACACTGACGATCAGTACATAGCGGAGTTGCAGCGGATCGAGGAAAAATTCACGCCGCTGGTGAGGCTCTGCAAGGAACTGGGCCGCGCGATGCGGATCGGGACGAATCACGGCTCTTTGAGCGATCGGATCATGAACCGGTTTGGTGACACGCCGGCGGGAATGGTCGAAAGCGCTCTTGAGTTTGCCCGCATCGCCCGCAAGCACGATTACCACAACTTCAAGTTCTCGATGAAGGCGAGCAACCCGAAGGTGATGATCGAATGCTACCGGTTACTTGTGTCGCGTTTGGAGCAGCAGGGGCCGGATTGGAATTATCCTCTTCATCTTGGCGTGACCGAGGCGGGTGAAGGCGAAGATGGCCGCATTAAGAGCGCCATCGGCATCGGTTCGCTGCTTTGCGATGGCCTGGGCGATACCATTCGTGTTTCGCTGACGGAAGATTCGCCGCGTGAGATCGAAGTATGCCGCGATTTACTCGAGCAAATCCCCGGCCTCGTAACCAGGTCAGGCCCTGTAACGGATCTTCCATTTCCGTTCGACCCGTTCACATATTCGCGCAGGAAGTCAGCATCTGTGGAGATTGCGCCCGGGACATGTGCGGGAGGCGAGCATCCTGTCCGTGTTGCCGTCACAAAGGAAGCATCGGGCAAAATTGCGCATAAAATCAGCCCGCGTGCCGATGTGCGGCCCGAGGCTGTTTATGAGGATCTGTCTGTGGTTGAATTGGATCCCTTCGGGGAATTGGCTGTTCCCGGGCCTGGAGCGATTGTTACCGTTTGTGACGGGGCAAGTTTGCCGGCGGTTACCGCATTCAGGCTTCTTGCGGCCAGGCTCAAACAGTTGGGCAGGGATAACCCGATTCTGCTCAAGGACACCCTGGACCCAACCGCGCGGTTTGATTCGCGCATCGCATTGATTCGAGCCTCCGTTGTGATTGGTGCTCTTCTGGCTGACGGCATTGGCGACCTGGTCCTGATCCGGGGGGAGTCCAATCCCATGCTGAGTTTGCGTTTGGCGTTCAACATTTTGCAAGCAGCCGGTTGCCGGTCGTTCAAGACAGATTACGTGGCCTGCCCATCCTGCGGACGGACATTGTTTCATCTGCAGACGGTTACTGCGCGCATCAAGGCCCGGACGGAGCATCTCAAAGGAGTGAAAATAGCCATTATGGGGTGCATCGTGAATGGTCCGGGGGAAATGGCTGACGCGGATTTCGGGTATGTGGGAGGCGCTCCGGGCAAGATCAACCTTTACGTGGGCAAGAACGCGGTGAAGTTCAACATTCCCGAAGCCGAGGCGGTGGATCGGCTAGTTGATTTGATCAAGGAGCATGGCCGCTGGCGCGAGCCCGATGGAACGAAAAACACGAATTGAGACGGGGTCGTTCGGGTGGTTATGTGTCTGGCCGGGTCGAGTTCGAGCTAAAGTTTTCGCATCACCCGCCTTCCGCGAACCTCAAGACTGTCGTTTGCGATTGCCGCGATACATTCCGGGTAAAGTTCGTGCTCGGCGGCATGAATCCGCATGTGCAGCGTCTCTGGCGTGTCGTCGTCCAGCACCGGGACGGCTTTTTGGCTGATGATGGGGCCGGAATCGACCCCGGCATCCACGTAATGCACGGTGCAACCGGCGAACTTCACCCCATAATCGAGCGCCTGCTTCCATGCCGCCAGTCCGGGAAACGCCGGAAGCAGAGAAGGATGGATGTTCACAATTCTGCCCTGAAAGGCGCCCAGGAAATCATCTTTCAGCACGCGCATAAAGCCCGCGAGCGCGACAAGATTCACATCGGCTTCGATCAGTTTTGCCGCATAGGCGCTCTCGGCTGTGGGATCGAGTTTCGTTCGAAACGGGCCGGGAGAGATGAAGTATGACGGAATGTATCGCTCCCTTGCTCTCTCCAGGATGCCGGCATTCTCGACATCCGAGATGACCAGCGCGACCTGGCCTGGTATGCGGCCCGCTTTGCATGCGTCCGCTATGGCGACAAAGTTTGAACCTGTGCCGGAGCCGAGCACCCCGATTCTGAACGAGCGATTGTTCATGGAGAGAGTATGAGATTATGCCGGCGGCTAATCGTCTCGTCCCGCTTCTTTGACCTTAATGAACTTTCGCAGAAGCAGGAGTCCCACCGGGCAAACTGTTGTTGTGAAGGCAATTACGAGCCAAAGCGTGCCGGAGCTCCGGGGTCCCTCTTCCGGGCAGAACCACGCCAGCAAGTAACCGGAAGTGCTGGCTACGAGCAGTTTTGCGCCAAAGAACGGAAGGTAGGATATGGACATGTAAGAGGCTTCCTGCCCTTTGGGGGCAATGGCCGCAGCGTATTCGTAAAGGCGAGGGGAATAGATTGCCTCCCCCACGGACAGCAACACCACGTATGCGAAGATCATGATGTACCAGGGATTAATCTCCGGAGTTTTCAGTCCCAGGTAGCCCCGGCCGAGCCAATCTCCCAACCATCCCTGGGCCAGGGGTTCAAACCATTGAATGGGCATTGCCATAATGAACACCGAAGCCGCCGCGATTGCGCTGCCGAACGTCACCATCCGATAAGCCGAAATCCTTTGGGTAATTGCGCCCACCAGGGGCACAAGGATAATGATCAGGATGGAATTTATCGCCCAGAGCCTGCCGATCGGCGCGCCCGCGCCCAGTTCCCGAATGCCGAACTTGGGGTAGGTGTAGTACATCTGGATGAAAATGAGCCGCACGAAGGCCGCCAGCGCCAGGAACGCCAGGAACTTATAGAAACCGGCCTGCCGCCAAAGACCGCCGAAAATACGCACCGTGTCCCGCATCGCGTCTCTGGACGTGAGCCATAGCGATTCAAAAAAGGCCTTGCCGGGGTATTTGATGGGTTCAGGCGTAATCTTGAGGCCTTGGTCTGTGGCTTCCGCGCCGTCGCGAATTCCGAACCAGATCAGCGGGAGGATTGCCAGCTCGACAATAAAGCTCACAAGAAACAGTGTGCGATACGTCGTCAACTCCACTCCAAGGCCGGGCACCACGAACGTCCCGTGCGGCTCGCCGACATGCTGGCGAATGTAATCAAAGATGAAACTCGAGATGAGGAACGCCACGTTCATCACCGCGTAGAAGACGGCAAAAGAAATAGAGCGCTGCGATGTGTTGGAATACCTCCGCACTGCGGCGACGAGAACCGGAGTTCCTAGCGCCTCGCCGATGGCCAGCGGCACCAGGCCGAGCCCCAGAGCCATCCATTTGATCGTGGTAAAGGTCATGAATGCCCGGGCCGCGATGCAAATGATCACCCCGAGCAGGAAGGCTTTGCGGAGCCCGATGGCATCCGTGAAGGAGCCTACAAGCACGGTGACAAAAGTCATTCCCGCAGACCAGCCGAAGACGAGGTAGCCGGCTTGCACATCATTGTAGCCAAGGTCGTAGGACAGCCAGAGAACGAGGGTTGAGTTTGCAATGGCGTAGGCCAGCACTCCGAGGAACTTGATGCCGAAGGTGACCCACAGCTCTCGTGCCGCTCCTGCCAGCACGGTAAACTTTGCCAGAAATTGCCCCGCCCACCCTTGATTTGCCTGTTGGTTCGTTGCTGGTTTATCAGTTTCGGCAGTGGCCATGCACCCTGAGTAGAATAATAAATTGCGAAACATGAAAGACGAAAAACAGAGGTGATGCTTCGAAATGCGCCGGCCCTCCCGGATGGGCCCGGCGGGCTGCGGACAGATTAGCCACTGGACTGAAGCACCCTTTTGCCTTAGCTTTTTGGGTGTGCGGAATGTGCCTGAAAAGCCGGTGGAAGCTACCACAAAGCTCGCTGACATGCCTTTTGAGGAGGCGTTGAAGCGGATTGAGACAATTGTCTCCGAGATGGAGGCGGAGGATTTGCCGTTGGAACGTTTGTTAGCCAGCTACGAAGAAGGAATGAAACTGGCCAAGGTGTGCCAGGGTAGACTGGCGGAAGCCGAATTGAAGATTCAGCAAGTGGAAAAGACGGCAGGGGGTGACTTCAAGCTAAAGAACTTCCCCGCGGATAAGCCGGTGACGGACTAACCATTTCTATGAGTGAGTATCTGGCCAAGCTTGAAAGTCCAAGGCAGGTCAAAGCTCTGAGCATGGAGCAGTTGCCGGCGCTGGCTCAGGAAATCAGAGAGGAATTGATCGCAGGTCTCGCGGCCAACGGCGGGCATGTGGGCCCGAATCTGGGTGTCGTGGAGTTGACGATTGCCCTGCATTACGTTTTTAACACGCCGACGGACAAGTTCATCTGGGACGTGAGCCATCAATGCTACGTTCACAAGATTCTTACAGGCCGGAGGGAACGTTTCCGGACGATTCGCAGCACCGGGGGCCTCAGCGGGTTTGCCCTGCGCACCGAAAGCGAACACGACGCTTATGGCGCGGCCCACGCGGGCACGGCGCTCTCCGCGGCGCTGGGCATTTGCGCCGCGCGGGATCAGCGGGGCACAGACGAAAACGTGGTTGCCATCTTTGGCGATGCGGCACTAACCAACGGCATATCCTTTGAGGCGCTGAACAACGTGGCCCAGACCACGAAGCGATTTATCGGGATTCTGAACGACAATGAGTGGAGCATCGCAAAGAACGTGGGCGCGATCTCCACCTACTTGCACCGCCTGATCACGCATCCCTCTTACAACAAGCTTGCGAATGATTTTCAGCGTTTCCTGATGCGTCTGCCCAAAGGCGATGTTGCCGCCAAACTGGCGCACAAGGCCGAGGAGGGCTTTAAAGGGGCTCTGGCTGAGGTGAGTCTGAGACCTTCGCAGCCCAGCGCCGAAAGCGATGGCCGCGGCGGTTACGGCAGCAGCCTCATCTTTGAGGAGATGGGCATTCGATACCTCGGTCCGATTGACGGGCACGATCTGCCTCTGCTCATCAGCACGCTGGAATTTGCCAAAACGTGCGATCACCCGATCGTGATCCACATCCTGACCCGGAAAGGCAAAGGATTCGAGGCGGCTCTGAAGAATCCGGAAAAGTTTCATGGACTCGGCCCCTATGACGTGACCACAGGGGCAACGCTGCCGGTGAAGGCGGGAACGCCGCCCAACTGGCAGGATGTGTTTGGCGAAACCATGGTGAAGCTTTGCAGGGAGAACGAGAAACTGGTTGGCATTACTGCGGCTATGCCCAGCGGCACCAGCCTCAAAATTCTTGAGAAGGCAATGCCCAACCGTTACTACGACGTGGGCATTGCCGAGGAACACGCCGTTCTGTTTGCCTGCGGCATGGCGACGATGGGGCTTCACCCGGTCTGCGCAATTTATTCCACCTTTCTTCAGCGCGCCTACGATTGCATCGTTCACGATGCCGCTCTGCAGGATCTGCCGGTCATATTCTGCATGGATCGCGCAGGTTTGTCCGCCCAGGACGGGCCGACGCACCATGGCTTGTACGACATTGCGTATCTGCGGCACATTCCCAAGTGCATCATCATGGCGCCGAAGAATGAAGACGAGTTGGTGGATATGATGTTTACGGCGACCCGGACGCCGCATCCGACGTTTATCCGGTATCCGCGCGGTCCGGCCGAGGGAGTGCCCGTCAAGGCCGAGCCTGCGCTTTTGGAGATTGGCAAGGCGGAAGTCCTGCGTGACTTTTCGAACAACGGTGGCCGAAAAGTGGCCCTGTTCCCGCTGGGCAACATGATGTCAATAGGGCGGCAAACGGCGCAGGTTTTAACAGATGGGGGCTATGATGTGGCATTGATCAATCCCAGGTTTGCCAAGCCGCTTGACACGGAAGTCATCGAGCGTCTTGGGCGTAAGGCCGAGGTGCTCGTGACTTTCGAGGATGCCGCGGTTGCGGGTGGATTCGGGAGCGCGCTATTGGAGGTTCTCAACGAAAAGCGGGTGCTGACACCGGTGATCCAGATTGGCTGGCCGGACCAGTTTATCGAGCATGCCACAACGGTTGATGATCTGCGCGCCAAGTACGGTTTGACCGTCGAGAATGCCGTGGCGAGAGTGTCTGCCGAGTTTGGCAGCCCGGCCATTGGCGGCAACGGGTTCGCGGGGGCGCGAGCTGCTGTGCCGGCGGTGTCGCAACGTTAGTAATTGCAGGGAAACAGATTCCAGGATTATGTACAAGAACATCACTCCGCCCAGCGGAGGAAAAATCGCGATCAAGAGCGGCGTGTTGAGCGTTCCGGACAACCCGGTTTTACCGTTCATTCGCGGCGACGGCACCGGGCCCGACATCTGGGCGGCGAGCCAGCGCGTGTTCGACGCTGCCGTTCAGAAAAGTTACGGCGGCAAGCGGCGGATTGCATGGTTCGAGGTGTTTGCGGGCGAGGCCGCGAAGAACAAGTTTGACGATTGGCTGCCGGACGACACGATCGAGGCGTTCAAGGAGTACCTGGTTGGCATCAAAGGGCCTCTAACTACGCCTGTCGGAGGCGGCATTCGCTCTCTCAACGTGGCTTTGCGCCAAATGTTGGACCTGTATGTCTGTCTCCGTCCGGTTCAGTATTTTGACGGCGTGCCCAGCCCGGTAAAACGTCCGGAGAAGGTGGACATGGTTATTTTCCGCGAGAACACGGAGGACATTTACGCCGGAATTGATTACCAGGCCGGAAGCCCGGAAGCCAGGAAGGTATTGGACATGCTCGAGCGAGACCTACCCGCGGCGTTCAAGAAGATCCGCTTCGGCGTGGAAGCCCGGGACCAGGTGGGCATTGGGATCAAACCCGTGAGCCGGCCGGGAACCGAAAGACTGGCGCGCGCGGCCCTGCAGTACGCTGTTGCGCAGAAGCGGCGCAGCGTCACCTGGGTGCACAAGGGCAACATCATGAAGTTCACAGAGGGTGCGTTTCGCGACTGGGCGTATGAGCTGGCCAAGAGGGAGTTCGGCGCTGTGGAAGTGGATGGCGGTCCGTGGTGCCGGCTGCCCCAGGGCATCCTGCTCAAAGATGCGATTGCGGATATCACTCTCCAGCAAGTGCTCACGAGGCCGGAGGATTTTGACGTGGTTGCCACGTTAAACCTGAACGGAGATTACTTGAGCGACGCTCTTGCCGCGCAGGTCGGCGGGATCGGCATCGCGCCCGGTGGAAACATCAACTACACATCGGGCCACGCCATCTTCGAAGCCACGCACGGCACGGCTCCGAAATACGCGAATCAGGACAAGGTGAATCCCGGGAGCGTGGTGCTGAGTGGTGAAATGATGCTGCGGTATATCGGCTGGAGCGAGGCAGCCGACCTTGTGATTAAGGGGATCAAGGGGGCTATTAAGTCCCGCCGTGTGACGTACGATTTTGCGCGGCTCATGGAGGGCGCCACGGAGATCAAGTGCTCGGAATTTGGGGAAAACATCATTCAACACATGTGATTCCTGCCGGGGTAATGCGGCAAATGGCCGGACCCTGGTCCATATAAATCATGGCTCTTGAAATCATTGGTCCGGGTCTATTTGAGTGCGATGCGTCAGGACACCAGCTCACCCGAATCGCCACGGCTTTTCCCGATTTCGAGGTCCTCTATACAAACCCGCCCGGCGTGCACGCGTGGCAGCGCGCGGCATTCCTGGACATCGTTAACGAGCGCCGCTCCAGCCAGAACGCCCCGGTGCTGACTCCAGACGAGGAGGAAAGTGTCTCGACGCGCTCGGTGGATCTCATTGTTGAGCGGGACCATGTTCTGATCCGACCGGACCCGGCGCGAATGGACCTGGCGTTTGCAGCGGACGAACTGCTGCAAAAAATCATTTCGAAGCTGAAGATCAAGTTTCTTCTTGTGGCTGATCCGCGGGTCCAGGAGGCCATCAAGTATCGCGGTGAAATCTGGCGGTTGGGGGGTGTCCCCAAGACGCGGGAGGCCAAAGAAAAGTGGATTATCGGTTCGAGAGTGGGGATTCTGGGCCTGCCTATCTACTATTACAACCGGCTTACGGGCACCCGGTGGTTAACGCATGAGAGCTTCGAGCGGCTCGGCGATCTTCCTTCCAATGAACTGGCAAAGCACCTCCAGGAAATCAGCGATAATGCGGTGCGACGCAACCGGCGCAACCGGCCGGAAGTGGATTTCTTCCTGGCCGATCCGCGGCGTTTCAGCGCCAGCGACTTTGGGGGTGTGGTTTTCTCGAAGCTTGGCGCGGAGGAGTTGTCTGCGAAGTTTGAGCAGCTCAAGCGCCGGTTCGCCTCCAGCGTGCATGACGTGTTCAAGAAGGATGATCTAAAGAACAATTCATGGTGTGAGCGGATGCTTTCCAAGCTCTTTCTCGAAGGCAACGAAACGCAGACGGAGCAGGTGATCAGCGGGCTGAGCCAGGAGTTTTTTATGAATCTCGACTGGCTGGCGGGCGGGCGGTTTGAGGAAGGCGAATTTTTATTTGACTCCGTCTTTGACGAAGCGGCTTTGCGCCCGCAGGATTTGGAGTTGAAGCGGCTGGCGGATCCTCGAGCCAAGGAAATCATCCTGAACTTCATCCGCGATTACGGCGATATTGAGTACATCAATGTGGGTTGCGTGCCGGAGTCGCTTTCAATCAACCGGCCGCAGGATGAAGGCCGGCGCGGCGTTTATCTTGCGGATTTCAAGTCAAGCAGCCGGTCCGTGCCTATCCGCAGGTTTATCCGGCTTCAAAAATGGGGTGTGCGGGAGTACTTGGACCAGGGGAAGGGGATACTCCAGGCGATGCTGGAAAGCGATGAGTACACGGATTACTGGTTAAACCGCAGGCTCGGGTGCCGGCAGTTGGGCATGAACATGTCGCGGCGCGTTTTCATGCGAAGGCTTACGGAAGTTTACCAGGGCACCAATCCGGCCTGGCGAGGCAAGTCCATCCGCACCACTTATTTCGAACGGGAGTATGTGCCGGGCGTCGCTACTGACAAACTGCAGTCGGAACGATATGCGCGGCCCGGCTATGCGCTGAAATTCGCTCATCTGCTTGGCGTGACCGCAGCCTCGAGCCTGATTGTGGGGCGCACTTACGAGTCCGGCAAACTAGTCGTGTTTGACGACGGCGACGAAGTTGTGCGAGAGGACGAGCAGGGGCTTCCTGTTGAAATACTCGTTTGCGATCACAGCGGCGCTTTCGGCGAGTACGAAAAGCCGCTGAAGGATTACGCGCCGGATTATGCGCGTCCGGTGAACCGTCGCGCGAAGGATGTGCCGGACCCGCAGGCGTTCGCGTTGGCGTACCTGGATGCTTTCCGGACCCAGTTCTCACATATACAAACGGATTATCGCAAGCGGCGTCGGGCATTTGACACATTGTTCAAGCACTGCGCTGATGAGCCTGGAGCCGGTTTTTGTTTTCGGTGGGAGTGTGTGCTCCAGAGGCTTGACTCGGCGGATCTGGACCGCATTGTCGAGATCATCCGGAGCAATATCGAGGTGCTGCGGGACTCGCCGAAAGCGGAGCCTCATTGAGCCGCAGGCTGCGGCGCGGATGCCTCGTAGCCGGCGATGGACAGACAGTAAATCGCGGCTGTGTCGCAGCGCAACACGAGAGGCCCAAGACTGATCGGGCGGGCGCCGGCGTTGATCACATCCCCCAACTCACGACTTGTAAAATCGCCCTCGGGGCCGATCCATACACCCAGGGATTCCGGCGGGTGGCCGTGCGATTGCGAAAATGCGTTGAACCACTCGCGGGGATGGCGTGCGGCGTCGCTCAACGCTCCGATAAACTCCAGGTCAAGGGACTCCCTGCGACGAAGGGCGTGTGACAACGTCTCCGGGGCGTCCACCCGGGGCAGCCAGTGCTGGCCGCATTGTTTCACCGCTTCGATCGCGGCATTCTGCCACCGGTTTTCTTTCTTATCGAACTCTGCGGGGTGCGGACGCGCGACGACATGTCCGGTGATGATGGGAACGATTTTTGTGACGCCGAGTTCGGTGGCTTTTTGAATGATTGTTTCCAAGGTTTTCCCTTTTGGAATTGCCTGGAATAGCGTCACGCGGCACGCCGGGGCGGGGGCCTGCGCCTGCTCCAGGACCTTGAGAGTAACCTCGCTGCCCGAGGCTGTGGCAATCTCGCACTCAAAACGGGACCCACAGCCGTTGAGCACCGTTGCACGATCTCCGACCCGGGCCCTCAGAACGCGCCGGGCGTGGTGAGCCTCGGCATCCGGCAGGCGGATCGAATCCATCCCGCATGCCTCCGGCGGCGCAAAGAACCTGTGCGGGCTCATCGGAAGAGGGTTTTGGCCTTTTCGAAGAAACTCTGGCGGATGGGGCTTTCCTTCCCGTTGCATAGGGCGGCATACTCTTCGAGTTTCTGCCGCTGAGCCGTGGTGAGTTGAGTGGGCACTTCGACGTTCATTCGGATGTGCAGGTCGCCCTGGCCGTAGCCCTGCACATTCCGGATGCCCTTGCCTTTCAGACGGAACATTGTGCCGGGCTGGGTGCCGGGAGGCACGCGAATGGACGCTTTACCATCCAGCGTGGGCACATCCACTTCGCCTCCGAGAGTGGCCTGCACAATGCTAATCGGGACTTCGCACAGGAGATCGTCGCCATCACGCTGGAAGATGTCATGAGGTTTGACATGGAGCACAACGTAAAGATCGCCATGGGAACCGCCGCGAATTCCCGCTTCCCCATTACCTGCCGAGCGGAGGCGTGAACCGGTATCCACGCCCGCCGGAATGCGCAATTTGATCTTGGAGGTTCTTTCCTTTCGTCCGGAGCCACGGCAGTTCTTGCAGGGGTGGTCAATCGTGCGTCCGGCTCCCTGGCAATTCGGGCAGGTTTGCGCAATGCTAAAGATGCCTCGTGAACTGATCACCTGGCCACGGCCGCCACAAGTCGGGCAAACCTTGGTCTTTGCGCCGGCCTCAGCGCCGGAACCGCCGCACTGGTCGCAACGTTCGGGCTTGGTCACGGTGATTTCGCGCTCGCAACCGTGGGCGGCCTCTTCGAAGGTGATTTCCATGTCGTAGCGCAGATCCTCGCCCCGTTCCGGTTCCGAAGGGTCACGCTGTGCGGAGCCGAACAGGTCCTCGAAGATGCTTCCGCCGGCGAAGACTTCGCGGAAGACATCGAAGGGATCGTGGAATCCGCCCCGGCCGAATCCTCCCCCGGCTCTGCGATCGAAAGCGGAATGGCCGTATTGATCGTAGGCGGCTCGCTTCTGGGGATCGCTCAGCGCTTCGTAAGCCTCGCCCAATTCCTTGAACTTTTCCTCCGCAGTCTTGTCTCCCGGATTTTTGTCCGGGTGATACTTTACCGCCTGCTTGCGATAGGCCTTCTTGATCTCTTCGTCGGTGGCCGACTTGTTGACGCCCAGGATTTCGTAATAATCGCGCTTGGTCATGGGTTGGTCTGGGTGGGAGGCCTGGCGACGATGACGCTGGCCGGCCGCAGCAACCGATCCCGGAGCTTGTAGCCTTTGCGCATTTGTTGAAGCACAGTGCCTTCGGGCTTGTCAGTGCTTTCCATGGTCGAAACCGCTTCGTGCAGGTTGGGATCAAAGACAGCGTCGCGGGCGTCGATTTCCTCAACGCCAGCGTCTTTCAAGATCTGTTTGAACTGCTGGAGAACGAGGTCCACACCCTGGTGGAGGGCGCGGGTGGTTTCCGATTCATTTGCCTGGGCGGCAGCGATGGCCATCTCAAAATTGTCCAGCAAAGGGAGCATTTTGCCTATGAGCGATTCGTTCGCGTACTTGATGGCCTCCTGTTTTTCACGCGCGACACGCTTCTTGTAGTTGTCGAAGTCCGCAGTCGTTCTGAGCAGGCGGTCCCAATGTTCGGCCGCTTTTGCGGCATTTTGCTTCAACTCCTCGATCTGCTCAGGGGCGAGGGCCTCCGGCCCCTCCGCTGTTGCCCGGGGCGCTTGTGACGTATCCGTGTTGATTGCGTTGTCTTCTTTGTTCATGAAACGATTCCCTGCGAAAAAATCCACCCTGCAACATTAACCGAAACTCGTCCCACCGGCAACACCGGCATCTTGCAGAACGGCATGCCAAAGGGGGGATGTTTATTGGACCGGCTCGCGTTCGTAGCGGACGTAGTCCGGGTTGAAGCGAGTTCGGGCCTCTTTGGTTTCTGCGGGGGAGCCTACCGCGACGCAGGATACCGGCACAATGGACGAAGGCAGATTCAGAATACGGCTGACGCTTGCCATGCGGTCTTCCCGTGGATGCACTCCGAGCCAGCAGGCGCCTAATGCGAGCCCATGAGCGCACAAGAGAAGGTTTTGGATTGCTGCGGAGCAGTCCTGGAGCATGTAACTAATCTGGCGGTCGTGGGCATGGTCCAGACTTCCACAAACGGCGATGCCAAGCGGGGCCGTCGCGAGCATCCTCCCGTGCGGGAGCGCATTAGCCAGTTCGGCCAGAAGGGCGCGCCGCGTGATCACGACAAAACGCCAGGGATCCTTTGCCGCAGCCGAAGGGGCGGCCATGGCCGCCTCAAGGAGCTTTTGGATGGCCTCTTCCGAAACGGCTTTCGTTTCAAAAACACGAATGCTGCGGCGTCCAAAAATCAGCTCCAATCCATGGTTGCACAGGTTTGCATTTTCCATGCGGCTGATTTAGCTGTTGGCTGGCGTTCGCGCAAGTCCTACGGGGACTTAATTTTGTAGAATTGGCGCGCGCCGGCTGTGGGCGCCGTGAACTTGTAGGAGACTCCAGGTGTGTTGGTGGTAAGAACGGCGGCGTTATTGGTTGTCCATTGTCCCGAGAGTTGCGCAGCCTGCAGCAGCTTGAATGTGCCGGGGGAGCCCGACTCGATCACAAAAGGGATGTGGGCCTGGTTCGCGGCAACGGAGATCTGCCCCGCGCGAATCACAGGCGGTGCGGCGACCGCCTGCACGATTTTGGCCGGCCCCCATTCTGTGGGAAAATCGGTGTAGATGAAGGCACGCGCGTAGAGGGCGTAGTCGCCGGGTGAGAGCGGAACAAACTGGAACTGTGTGAGAGTCGCAGAGTTTGTGTTTTGCTGGGATGGAATGAGAGCATTCGAAACGGAGACATCGTCGAAGCGCCAACCTGTCTGATTATAAACCGGGTAGTAACTGCCGCCCTGGAAATCATAGTTGAACCTTACCTGCACCATGGCTCCGGCGTATCCGCCGAGCGGTATGGTCCTGAGCTGCCATGTGGATTCGGGTGTGTCCGTTCCCGGCTGGCTGAAAGCGTCGAACCAATCCCCACCGTTGATCGAGAGCTGGACTCTCGCGACTTCATCCTCTTTGGCAATCAACAGGCGGCTGCGAAAAGAAAGTTGTGTCCCAGACTGCGGGACAAACGTCTGATTCAGAGTGAGCAGTTGCGACGATCCTGTGGGGTGGTGAAGCTGAAAAGAGTAGGCGCCGGAATAGATTGTGTTGTTGTTGATGACATCGTAGCCCGGCGAGGTTTGCGCCATCCAGTTTCCCAGTCCTGATTCCGCCCCGTCGGTCAGGGAATAAGGAACGCGTTTCATGGAGAGCCACTGATAACTGGTCGCGTGGGGCACGCTTGTGAAGGTGTAAAGATTGGGCTGCCCCACTCCGGGCTCAGCCGGGCCCGATATAACGGGCCCATAATCGGGACCCGGCACTGAGGGATCGAATACGGTAACCGTGTAGTTCCAGTTGGTGGTTCCAGAGCCGATTCCGACATTGCCGATGCTCACCGAGTAAACGGTGTCCTGCCCGTTGAACGGCCACGGTGTGGATGATGATGACGTGTCCAGGCCCATTGGAACCCAGACGAGCGTCGGTTCTCCATAGCCGGATGAGGCTGATTCCTTGAAGACAGCGACGGGAACACCGTTGCTCAGCATCGAGACTGTCGCATTCGTAAAGTTTGCGCCGGGATAGGAAATGGACCAGCGCGGAAAGACCACGTGTCGGGGTGCGTAGCCTGCCGGCGGCCAGGCCACGAAGCCCGATCGGGTGCCGGGTCGCGTGTCTCCCCGGTGCCCGTCGAAAACCCAGACGGCGTTTGCAGGGTCATAGTCGCCCTGCCCGGGCACATCGCCCGTGCCCATGATTTGAGTCTGCGGATAGAGCAACCATCGCCGATGTCCCACAAGCGCATTGTTGGTTCCGTGGTCCTTAATGTAGCCGGCGATGGTGTCCGGCCCGGAAGTTCCAATCCCGATATTTGAATTTCCAGCCGCCTCCGCGCCCTCGGTCGTGTAGCACACCCACGTGCTGGGCGGATTATGGCTTAGAGTGTCGTTGCGGCTCATCATCAGAGCTGCCTGCTGATCTTTCCAATTGAACGTTTCATTTAGAATGACGCTGGACGGGATTCCCGCCATGGCGCGGTACCAATTGATCCTGCGCAGGACCGCCAGGCGAAAATCAGCCGAGTTGGTGCCCGGAATGCAACTGGCGGTGACGGCGGTCGAGTTCATTGGCACACCTTCTGAAGCCAGGTACACGGCATTGTAGAAGGTGCGGACTTCCTCACGAGACGAGGTGTTGACGGTGAATCCTCCGGAGACCCACCGGGCGGCGGACCTGCGCGGCAGATGGTCGAAGCTCTCGGGAGCGATGGGGGCGGGGCCAAGCCGCAGATCCGCCGCGTTGGCGCTGTGGCAAAGGGGAAGCACTCCAATGCAAAGAACTGTACAGAATCCGACAAAGACTTTTTGCATTTCCAATGTTCACACGAGTTGAGTGCGAATGCAACCCGGACCCTGCCTTGTGTTCGCGCAGCTTCTTGAGGAAGCCCGGGGGCAAAACTCGGCTCCACAGCGACAAGACCGGCCACACTCCAAGCATTCAAGATTCCTTAAGCTTCCAATTCCAGGCTCTGGCGTCTAGCATCCGCGAGAATGGACTGGCTTTTGCAGATGGACGTCGCCCTGTTCCGCTATATCCATGACGGGTGGAGCAGCCCGTTTTGGGACCGGGCAATGCCGTTTTTGAGCGGCAATGTCTTTTTTATACCGACCACAATCATTGTGGGGCTGCTGTTCGTGTGGCGGGGCCGATTGCGCGCTTTTTTGTGTCTGGTGGTGATACTTCTGGGCATCGGACTCGGGGACGGGTTTCTTTATCCCACGATCAAACAAAATGTTGGCCGGCCGCGTCCCCGAGAGATGCTTGCATCTAACAATCAATCCTCACCCGGGGGCAAGAGCATGCCTTCGGCTCATGCAGGCAACTGGATGTGCCTGACTGTGGTGATGTTTGTTTTCTACAGGCGGAGCCTGTGGGTCACAGTGCCGTTGACCGGGTTGGTGGGGCTTTCCAGGATTTACAATTCGGCTCATTACCCGATGGATGTAGTTGCGGGCTTTGTATTGGGGGGCGGTTGCGGGGCGGCGGTCTTATGGACTGCCAATAACGCATGGATACACTTGGGGCGTAGATGGTTTCCCCTTTGGTGGGCGAAAGTGCCTTCGCTTTTTTACCGCGCAATTCCGGACCGGGGGAAGGGCTCTGGCGGGTTCGAAGGAGGTGAACAGGAGGGGGACGAGGAACCTCAGTTTCGTCCACGCGGTGAGACGGGGGTGGCCGAACCGCGGCACGTGAGTGCCGACCAGCATTGGTTGCGGCTGGGCTATTTGCTTTTGCTCCTGACGCTTGGAGCGCGGCTGCTTTTTTTGGAGAAAGGCCCCATGGAGTTGAGTCCGGATGAAGCCTACCAGTGGCATTGGTCAAAGCACCCGGCCCTCTCCTTTTACAGCAAGCCGCCCATGATCGCCTGCGCACAGTGGGTGGGGACGGGGATCTGGGGTGACACAGAGTTTGGTGTGCGTTTTCTCTCGCCGATCATTGCGACCGTGCTGGGCCTGATGCTGTTGAGGTGGTTCGCGCGGGAAGTCAACGCGCGAGCCGGGTTCTTCGTGGTGTTGATTCTCGCCACCACACCGATGATGGCGGCGGGCGCCATTCTGATGACGGTGGATCCGCTATCGGTGCTCTTCTGGACAGCGGCCACGTTTGCGGGATGGCGGGCCATTCAGGAGAAGTCCACCGCACGAGACTGGGCGTGGGTTGGATTATGGATGGGAATGGGCTTTCTGAGCAAGTACACGGCCTTGTTCCAACTGCTGAGCTGGGCAGTGCTTTTCTGGCTCTGGCCTGCGGCGCGGAAACACTTAAAGCGTCCGGGGCCGTGGCTGGCGTTGGCCATTCTGGCTGTGTGCAGCCTGCCGGTGCTGGTCTGGAACCACCAGCATGATTGGGTCACGGTATCGCATGTGGCCGAGGATGCCGGGGCGCACAAGCCATGGGAGCCTACGTTAAGGTATTTCCTCGAGTTTATCGGGGGAGAGGCTGGAGTGCTGAACCCGGTGTTTTTTGTGGCCATGATTTGGGCCTGCTTTTCCTTCTGGAGGCGCATGCGGAATAATCCGAAGCTGGTTGTTCTGTTCAGCATGGGGGCGCCCTTGTTCCTGGTGTACCTTCTTTTCACGCTCAAATCCCGCGTGCAGTTGAACTGGATCGCACCCTCCGTAATTCCGCTATTCTGCCTCATGGTGATTTACTGGGACACGCGCCTGCGGTTGGGCAGCCGGGTGGTGACGCAATGGCTGAGTGTGGGATTGGTCATCGGGCTTGTGAGCGTTTTCTTCGGGCACAACACGGACCTCATCAAAGAGGCCTTTGGCGTTGGCCTAACACCGGGCATGGATCCACTGAGGCGCGTGCGAGCGTGGCCGGAAACGGCGCGTCCGGTGAATTATCTGCGCGAAGAATTGCGGAGTGAAGGCAAGCCTGTTTTTGTCATCGGCCACAACTACGGCATCACGGCGGAGCTGTCGTTCTACATGCCGGGATCGAGGGAAGTGGCCGCCAGGGATCCGTTTGTCTATTGCCGGAGATCGAACCCGCCGCGAAACCAGTTTGATCTGTGGCCGGGCTACGAGAATCGGGTGGGCGAGAACGCAGTTTACGTTCGCGAGTTGAGCTTGAAGCGCAAGAAAACCCAGCCGGCACCCTTGGATGTGCAACAGCAGTTTGAGTCCGTAACCGAAGTTGATGTGAGACCGATTATCGAAAAGGGCGCAAAAGAGCCCGTGCGCTACCTGCAACTGTTCTTGTGTCGTGGATTGCGCGAAAGGCCATCCTGACGTGACGAGTCACACCTGGCACGTCGAGGACTACGACCTGCGTTCGACCCTGAACTCGGGACAGGCGTTCTACTGGCGGCAACTTGGCGAGGTTTGGGAAGGAGTGATTGGGCGCCGATGGGTGATGCTTTCACAAAGGGGATCAACGATTACCGCCACAAGCGCGGGGAATGTTTCAGATTGGGCCTGGGTGGAAGACTACCTCCAACTGCGCACTGATATTGGATCGATAATCGCGACATTCCCGAAAGATCCGCCGATGAATGCCGCCTTGCGTGCCTGTCGCGGCTTGCGCCTTCTGCGGCAGGATCCCTGGGAAGTGCTTGGATCCTTCATTCTGTCCTCGACGAAGCAAATTGTGCAGATCAAGCAGGTGGTTGCGGCCTTGAGGCGTTGTTTTGGAGAGCCGGTGCGTGTACCGGCCGGGCACGGCGCCGCCTTTGCGTTCCCGAGACCTGAGCGGCTTGCCGCTGCGTCGGAGGCCAGGTTGCGCGCGTGTAAAATGGGTTTTCGCGCACCCTACCTCAAAGCCGCGGCTGAGGCCGTCGCCTCCGGCAGTCTCGATTTAAAGAAGCTTGCTGGACTGCCAGTTGATCAGGCCCGAGCGGTGCTGGAGGAACTTCCTGGAGTGGGTCCCAAGGTGGCGGATTGTATCCTGCTTTCTGCATGGAACTATCCAACGGCATTTCCGCTGGATGTCTGGGTGTTGCGCGCGTTAAAAGATTTCTACTTCAAGGGGAAGCGTCCCACCCTTGGGAAGCTAAGGGAGTTTTCGCAAACTCATTTTGGCGAGTGGTCCGGCTACGCCCAACTCTATTTGTTTCATTATATCAGGGTCCATTTGAGAAGGGGGCTGAAATGACGGGCGAACTTTGGCTTTTCCGCCGATAGTAATACAAATAGACTTGCTCAATGCTTCGGAACGTTATTTTTGATTGGTCAGGCACTCTGGTGGACGACCTGCCGGCGGTGTGGAAGGCGACCAACCACGTCCTGGAGCAGGCGGGCCGGGAAACGATAACCCTGGACACATTCCGCGCGGAATTCTGCCTTCCGTTTACGATCTTTTACGACAAGCACGTTCCGGACGTTGCGGTGGACCAACTCGAAGAGTGGTTTCACACACGTTTTCGGCAGGTCCAGGATTCGGTTTGTGAATTGCCACACGCTAGGGAATTCCTGGAGTTTTGCCGCGAGCGGAACCTGCGAACGTTTCTCCTGAGCACCGTTCATAAATCGCACTTTGTAACGCAATCCGCAGCCACTGGCCTTGACAAGTATATTGACGTGTCTTACATCGGCGTCCACGACAAGCGGGAGAAGATTCACGAGATACTTGAGGCGCACGCGCTGACGCCTTCGGAAACCCTGTTTATCGGGGATATGCAGCACGACATTGAGACAGCGCGGCATGGCGGCATTCACTCCTGCGCTGTGCTGACCGGGTATAACACGGTTCAACAGCTTCGCATGGCGCGACCGGACGTGATTGTTGAGCATCTTGGAGAACTGCGTGCAATCCTGGAACGAAACGGTATGTGCCTGAGAGGTGTCGATGGAGAGGCCGTGCAGGAACGGTGTCCGGTTCCAACCGTTGGAGCGCTTATTCTTGATGGATCGGACCGTGTGCTGATGGTTCGGACCCACAAATGGTCGAATCTCTGGGGGATTCCCGGCGGAAAAATCAAATGGGGAGAGGCAAGCACTGAGGCGCTCCGGCGCGAAATTAAGGAGGAAACATCCCTGGATATCGAGGACATCAGATTTGTGCTGGCGCAGGACTGCGTGAGGTCGCCGGAGTTCTATCGGGAGGAGCACTTTGTGCTTTTAAACTACACATGCCGGTGCGTGGGCGAGTCGAAGGTTGTGCTGAACGAGGAAGCCCGCGAGTTTGCCTGGGTTACAATGGATGAGGCGATGAAGATGGATCTAAACCGGCCGACGCAGACGCTTTTGGCCGTGGTCAAAAAGAATCGGGCGCAACAGGCCTAGAGACTATGTCGAAAATAACCATTTACGAACTGGAGGTCTTCTTTAACGTCGGTGTTTCCGAGGAAGAAAGAGCCAAGGCCCAGCGGTTGCTGATCACCGTGGATATGAGCTACGATTTTGGCCCTGCGGCCTTGAGCGATCGCGTGGAAAAGACGATTGACTATAGCATGGTGGTTGAAAAACTGCTTGCGTTTGGCAAAGAACGAAGCTGGAAATTAATCGAGAAACTTGCCGTGAACATCGCTGACATGGTGCTTGCAGAGTTTCGCCCACAGGCCGTGCTGGTGGAGGTGAAGAAGTTTGTGATCCCACAGGCCAAATACGTTTCAGTCACCTGGACCAAGGCGCGCACGAGATGATCTCAGCGCAGCAGAGCTAGGCTGCCGATCGCTGCGGCCACCATCCACAGAACAATCACCGCATGCGCAGGGGCAAGACCCCGGCGGACGAGCCAATGCGATAAGTGATTGGTGTCCCCGATGTAAAAAGGCTTGCCCGCTTTGGTGCGCAGCATCACCACACGCACCAGGTCGAGCAGTGGCAGGGCCAGGACGAGCAGGGGAGCCAGCACGGCCAGCCTGCGGGGGTTCTCGCTCCAGTGGAAGTGAGGGAGGATGGCGAGTATGGAAAGAATGTAGCCGGCCAGGTGGCTCCCGGCGTCTCCAAGGAAGGAGCGCGCATTCGGAAAATTGTAAGGCAGGAACCCGGCAAATGCCCCCGCCGCAAGGAAGGCTGTGGAAGCCACGAGATATTGTCCCGCTCCTGCGGCCAGAAGCCCAAAGATTAAAGACCCGATAAAGCTGAGGCCGGCGCAGAGTCCATTCATGTTATCCATGAAGTTTATAGCGTTGACGATTGTCAAAATCCAAAGAACGGTTACCGCGTAACTGAACAGGATGTTCGGGACGAAAAGAGTGATGCGCACCCCGGCGGCCGCAATTAGCAGGGCGACGACAAGTTGCCCCGCAAGCTTTGCGGCGGGTTTGATTTCCTTTTTATCATCATACCACCCGAGCCCGAGCATTGTGAAACCGCCGAGCACGATGGCGCCCAACTGAATCGCGCGCTTCCCGAGCCCGTAGCCCAGAAGCGCCCGCGGATCATCCGAGAGCGGGGGCATCGATGGGAAAGGGTCTGACGGGTTGCGGAGCCAAAGCCAGGCCGCGCCCGCGAGAATCGGGAGAACGATGCCTGTCATTACAGCGAGGCCACCGGCCAGCGGGGTCGATACGGAGTGAATTTTTCTGTGGCCCGGGTCATCGACGTGCCCGGTTCTCAGGCACCAGCGCACCCAGAGGGGAGTCGCCCCGAGCACCACCACGAACCCGGAGAGAGCTGCCGCCAGATATGCAGTCAGTGGGAAGTTCATGTGCCTGCAAGTTTTAAATACAGGGCGTGGAGATCATCGACCATTTTTTGGACTCCAAACCTTGAGGAGACGAACCGACGACCTCGCTCACCGAACTGCATTCGCAGTGACTCATCACCCGCCAACTTCGTGATGGCCTGCACCAGACTGCTTTTGTCCCCGGTTGTGATCAGAAATCCCGTCTCGCCATCGAGGCACGCTTCGCCCGCGCCGTCGCAGTTGTATGCCACAACAGGTTTGGCGGCCGCAAGAGCCTGTGGCAATGCGCGCGGGAGTCCTTCCCGCGTGGAGAGGTGCACGAGGACGTCCGTGACTCCCACGTACCTGGAGACCTGTGACGGGGAAACAAGGCCGGCGAAGATGAATCGATCTGACAAGCCCAGTTGCTTAACCCGGTGCTCGAGCCAGGGACGGAGTTCACCGTCTCCGACAAGCAGGAACCTGGCGCGCGGACATCCGGCGACGATCTGTGCGGCGGATTCCACCAGATCCTCATGGCCTTTGAGCCTGGTGAGGCGGGCGATTTTGCCGATGACGAGGTCCTCACGACCAAGGCCAAGTTTGGAACGAAACGTCAGGTCGTTTGTCGCATGGAGAAAAGGTTCGAGATTAAAGCCGCTCAGCACCTTGGTGTATTGGCCCGGGTGACCGATGCCTTTGGCGAGGTATTGGTCGCGCATCGCATCTGCCACGACTACAAAGTGAGTTGTGACAGGCGCCACGTGTCTTTCGGCCGCTGTGAAAAGGAGGTTGGCTGCCCAACCCTGAAAAGGCCCGAAAGAGGGGCCGTGAATGGTGTGAATGATCACCGGCACGCTCGCTCTCGCGGCGGCCATGCGGCCAAGAACGCCCGCCTTGCCGCTGTGCGTGTGCACAATGTGCGGTTTCGCCGCGTGGAGCATCCGGGTCAATTTGCGAAAAGACGCGATGTCCAGCCACGGTCGCACGGGTCTCACCAGCTCGGGTAGGATTTTCAGCGTTCCGGGGTGGGAGTCGAAAGAGGATTCCAGTGTTCCTTCGGGTCCGAGACTTGGCCCGGAGATCAGGTCCACCTCGAGACCCGGCTTCTGCATAAGACCCAGGACGGAAGCAGCGGTGTTTTCCTGGGCTCCCCCGACGATCAGGCGTGTGATAATGTGAGTGACGCGCATGGGGCAGCTATGGCCGCCCCCGCTTCAACTCTTTAACACGGTTGCGAACGAATTCGGCCTCGGCAGTGTTTGTGGGGGCATTGGCGAGGTAAAGGTTGTATTGGCGCAATGCGGTGTTCGTGTCCTTCTTCCGATAGGCGATTTCGGCCAGGCCGTAATAGAGCTTGAAGGCTGTGGGGAATGATTTCTGAAGCGTTTCGTAATCGCGTTCGGCGTCCCGGAGATTGTCGCTTTGGAGATAAGCGACTGCACGGTTAAAGAGGGCGGATTGATAAAGCTCGGAAGTGGTGTTGGTTTCGATATCCAGGGCGCGGGTCAATGGAGGGATCGCCTGGGCATACTGTTTTGTTTGCAGTAGCGCAAAACCCTTGTTCACGAGTGCCGGGCAAAGGTTTGGATCGATCTTGAGCTGTCGTTCGATTAGTTCCAGCGCGTTGGTGTACTGACTGTAAGTCATGAAGAGCTGCACTGCCGATGCGAGGATTTCCTCGTTCTGCGGGTTTCTGCCGAGGGCGGCTTGAACCGTTTGAGCCGCTCTCCCGGCTTCGCCCCTGGAGAGCAGGGCAGAGCCTTCTATGGTCATCATTTCGAGGTCGTTTGTGCGGCTGAGTCCGACTTTCTCGGCGTTGGTTTTGATCTCGTTCACTATTGCGAGAGCCTGGTCCGGCCAGCGGGTGAGGACATAGACCTGCGCGAGCCAAAGACGGGTCTGCAGGTGTTCGGGAACAAGCTGTCGCACTCGATTGAATTCGTGGGCCGCCTGGCGATAGAGATTGCCTCGCACGTAAACGCGCCCTTGCTCGAAGCAGAAGCGGGGTTCATCAAACGGACCATTCTCATTCATCAACTGGTCCCATGAGCGGTAACGCCCGAAGAGGTCCTCCACATCTTCGGTGAAAGGATCCGGCATGGTTTTGCCCGCCTGGTGTTGCTTGCTGTAATCGAGGTTGATGCTGGCGACGAGATTATCCGGGTTCAATTCGAGGGCCTTTTCGAGATGCTTTTGCCCGGTGGCCCAGTCGTTCGCTTTCTGCATGGTCACGCCCCAATTGTTCCGCGCGCGCGAGTAATAGGAGCCGATGACCATGAGATCCCGTGGAGCCTGTTTTTTCAGCCTTGCTTTAACCATAAGGCGCTCGGCAAGGTTTGCAGGTTTCTGGTTCTGTGCAGTCTTCAGTATCTCCAGCAGGCGGCCGACCGCATTTTGGTCTGCTTTGGTCCAGAAGCTTTCGTTGTAGGCAATGGTCTGGGCTGGCAAAGGTGGGGCGAGAAGGCTGTTGGTCTGATGCGAATTGAGTTGATAAGTCATTCCGCGCGGCTCCATCCAGAAGGCCTCGAAGTAATAGCCGAAGCTCGGATGCAGATAGTACACGGAATTACTCTGTGAGAGCTGGTGCAGGATTTGAACTAGCGAGGTGTCGTCCACCTGTCCTCTGTAGCCTTTCGGGACAAAGTTCTTCCAGCGCTGAGGCTGTTTCTTCTCCAAAAAGACGTGGTAATCGGACCATGTCAGGTGTTGTGTCTCAATGAAGAGGTATTTGTCAGCGGTGCCCTTTTCGGTCAGAACGGAGCGCACGAGCGTCAGTTTGCGGGAGTCATCGCTGAGCACGACAGCTCCATCCGGGGGCAAAGCGACCGCGGAGGCCTCGGCGAACTGGCGGATAGGTGTTTGCTTTTTGTTTGGGGGCAGTCCGTTCACGGATTTGATAACTGGCAGGTTTCGGTAGAGAAGAGCGGCGGGGATTATCAAGAGCATGGCCCATGTGATTGCCAGCACGGTTACGTTAATAATTGGGATAGAGGGAAGGCCAGGCCGTGAGCGACTGGTTGGTTTCTCGCCAAAGACAAGGGCAAAATAACCGGCAAGGTAGCCGACTGCGAGGGCCGAGAGGTAATAGAGAGAGAGCAGCGGCGTTCCAAACATCATGTTTCTCGGGCTGAAGGGGGGGTCGAGCATGACCCAGAGGCAGACACCGAAGAGGACCGCATGGAAGAAGTGGAAAATGAGGGTGGCGAGCACCACACCAAGTTTGCTCGGATCGCCGAAGTAAGAGGGCCAGCGGATCGCCATGATCAGCAGCGGCAGCAGGGCGGGCAGTCCGAGAATCCAGAGCGGGCGATCACTGAGGAAAAGGCTGCCCTTGTTGAAGACGATGGCTGACAGCAGCCCCTTCTGTGAGCCGAGGTTGTATTTAAGGGCCTGCCAAAAGGTCAGACTGACATTGTTGGTTGCGGCAGCCACTATCGGCAGCAGGAGGTAGAGCAACAGACCCGCGAATCCCCAGAGAGCCATCCGGCCGAGAAATCGGCTTTGAAAGAAACTCAATCCCTTGAGCCAGATCAGGGCCGCGACAAACAATGGAAAGTAACCGATCATGCCCCAGTTGTTGGTCATGCCAATCGCGAAGACGAACATTGCCTTGATCAGCCAGCGTTCCTGCTCGTCAAGTCTGAACTCGAGCAGGCACCGAACGACGTAGGCGAACAACAGCAGGTTCAGCATCTCGCCGGAGGCCGCAGTTGCATTTTCCCAGAACGAAAGCTGCAAGCCGCAGACAAGGACGGCGAAGAGAGGCGGCATCCAGTCCGTGCGGGTTTCCAGCAGTGAGAGCGAGTTCTTCTCGTGCTGCCGCTGGTCTTCCGTGCGGTCATGCGGCAGTATAGCCACGGACCGGGCGAGCAGCCACAAGGTCAGCGTGGCGCAAACCGCGGCGAAGAGGTTGAGAGCAAGCGGGATTCTGGCTTCAGGCAGGAAACGCAACGGATAAGTCAACAGCCAGTAAAGAGGCTCCATCAGGGCCGGTTGCCACGTCCATCCGGTGACCTGCGCGACCTGTGTGAGGGAATTGCTCGCATACGGATGAATGGTGTAGCTGCTGAGCGCCAGCCAGTGATTCAGAGTAACGAGGTAAACGACCAGCGCCGCCGCAGCGAGGACCCAAGGCAGGCGTGCCGGTGTGAAGCGTTGGCTGGGATTGGTTTTCGTTGTTGTCATCCGGGCAAATAAAGATGAATCCATGCTGTGGCCTTTTGCAAGCTGGATTATGGCACGCCGGCGCGAATTGCAGGAAGCCGGGTTCTTCCGGCCCGGCTTCTATTCCTTTAGCTTCGAGTCAATAATGATCGTCACCGGACCATCGTTAACGAGAGACACCTTCATGTCTGCCCCAAACTCGCCGGTGGCAATGACTTTGCCGAGGTCGCGCTCAAGGCAGCGGATGAATTGTTTGTAGAGGGGCACGGCGTTGTCCGGTCCCGCGGAGCGGCTGTAGGATGGGCGATTGCCTTTCCGGGTACTGGCAAACAACGTGAATTGGCTGACGAGTAGAATGTCGCCGCCAACCTCCTGCACCGAGCGGTTCATCACGCCCTGGTCATCGTTGAAAATTCGGAGGCGAACGACTTTTCCGCTCATCCAATCCAACTCCTCCGGCTTCTCGCTAAATTCGAATGCCGCGAGCACGAGGAGCCCTGAGCCGATTGCTCCTTTGACGACACCGCCGATGGCCACAGAGGCACTCGAAACTCTCTGAATCACAACGCGCATCGCGGAGTGAATACAACCGCTTTGCGAGTTAGGCAATCCTCATGACGTGGATTTCAACTCCCAGTTTGGCATTCAGCGCCTGGAAGCTTTCTTCCCGAATGGATATGGACGAGATTACGGATGGGGCGGGGCAATTGCCGTGTGCCTTGACTGGCGTCTTGGAATGGCAGAGTCCGTGCGAGGCGCAGGATCCGGCAAGGTAAATGCCCGGAGGAACTCGGGTTTGTCCTTTCGTCCGCCTCGCTGGTAGTCGCGCCAAAGGCGTTCGGCGACCGATTGCGGATCCATGCGCATTTTATCCGTGAGGTACAAATGCAGGTGTTCCATCAGCCGTATTAATGCCAGGCTGTCCGTTCTGCCACAAAGGTTGAAGAGCCAATCAGAAAAGCGCATAAACTGGCTGAATGCCCCGTTCGGGGACTGCCGCCAGATCAGCGGAGCGGTGTCGACGAAGTTGCCACTATTGGCCAAGAGATCCCAGTATCGAGCGAAGCGCTTCAGGCGCTGAACTTCTGCAAAGTTGAGCAGCCTGTTTTGCAGAATCTCGTAGGGCGGTTCGGGGCTGTAAGCCATTTCCCACTCCGCGTCGTGACGCGAGATCGGGGTGCCTTTCAATCGCTTAAGGATCCCCACCTGGATTTCATGTGGCCCAAGTCCGAGCAAGCGGTCAAAGCTATCCGCAAAGCTCTGCAGGCTTTCTCCAGGCAGTCCCGCGATCAGGTCTGCGTGGATATGTGCCTGGGTGGCTGATCGTAGGAAAGCCATGGTCTTCTCGACCACGGGGTAGCTCTGGCGCCGGCTGATTCTCTCAGCGACAGCGGGATTGAATGTTTGCACGCCTGCTTCGAGCTGAAGAGCGCCTGAAGGGAACTGTTTGAGAACATCCAGCAAACCGGGCGAAAGGTGGTCCGGCACTATCTCGAAATGGAAGAACAGGCCCGGCTTATGGCGCTCGAGCAGGAAGTCCAGGACGGCAAGGCTGCGTTCCGGATGCACATTGAATGTGCGATCTACAAATTTGAGCTGTCGAGCGCCGCGATCGAGCAGGATCTCTAGAGCGGCCAGCAGTGGGGTCAGGGAAACATATCGAACGGAGCCATCCAGCGAGGATAAACAGAACTCGCAGGAGAAGGGGCAACCCCGTGATGTCTCCACGTAAATGACGCGGTTTCGGAGGTCGGCTTCTGTGTAGAGGTCGTAAGGCAGTTTGAGGGCGCCCAGATCCGGCAAGGGGGGGCGCAATATCTTTCCGGGCGGTGGTGTGCCCGCCAGTATGGTCGAGCAAAGCTCTCCGAAAGCGAGGTCTGCCTCGCCGCAGATGACGTGGTCCGCCCGCCGCGCCACCTCTTGTCCCTCGGTTTCGTGGCTCACCTCCGGACCGCCCACGATCACGACAAGATCTGGTCTGACCGTCTTCAGGATTTGGACGAGCGCGGTTGTTGGGGCCGTGTTCCAGATATAAACGCCGAGTCCAACGATTTTGGGCGATTGGGCCAGGATTTTTTCCGCGATATCGGCCGGGCGCGTGTTGATGTCGAACTCGAGGAGCGACGTGTGGGCGCGCAGCTCGCCCATGTTGGCCAGCAGGTAGCGCAACCCGAAGCCGCAGTGAATGTACTTCGCGTTGAGAGTCGCCAGGACGATGTCCGCCATAAGGACATGTTAATGCCGCGGGCTCACTTGGCGAATGAAAGTTGTCCGTTACTGGCGGTGACTTTTACATTATCTCCCGGTTTGAACTCGCCGGACAGGAGGCGTGTGGCCAGCGGGTCGAGCAACAGGTCCTGGATGGCCCGTTTGAGGGGCCGGGCGCCGAACTGCGGATCGTACCCTTCCTTCGCAATCAGTCGGCGGGCGTCCGGTTCCACACGCAGAGAAAGCTGTTGCTGTGAGAGTCTGTGGGCGAGTTTCTCCAGTTGAATATCCACAATATGCGCGAGTTGCTTCTCGTCGAGGCTGTGGAAGATGATGATATCGTCCACCCGGTTGAGGAACTCCGGACGGAAATGAGCTTTGAGTTCGGCGCGCACGGTGCGTTCCATCTCCTGCCGGTCTCTGAGCGACATTCTTCCGGTGTTGTAGAACTCCTGTATGACGGGCGAGCCAATGTTGCTCGTCATAATGATGATGGTGTTCTTGAAATCCACCGTCCGGCCCTGGCCGTCCGTTAGCCGGCCATCATCGAGCACCTGCAGCAGGATATTAAAAACATCATGGTGGGCCTTTTCGATTTCGTCGAACAGGACAACGCTGTAGGGGCGGCGGCGGACCGCTTCGCTGAGTTGGCCGCCCTCCTCGAATCCGACGTAGCCCGGGGGCGCCCCGACCAGGCGGGCAACCGTGTGTTTTTCCATGTATTCGCTCATGTCGATTCGAACCATGGCGTTGTCGTCATCGAACAGGAACTCGGCCAGGGCGCGGGCTGTCTCGGTCTTGCCGACGCCGGTAGGACCCATGAAAATAAATGAACCTATGGGGCGATTGGGATCTTGAAGGCCGCTCCGGGAGCGGCGGACGGCGTTGGCGACGGCGCGCACAGCCTCCACCTGACCGACCACGCGTTTCTGGAGGCGATCCTCCATCTGCACGAGCTTTTCGCGCTCGCTCTCAAGCATGCGCGAAACCGGGATGCCCGTCCATGAAGCCACAACCTGGGCAATGTCTTCCTCGGTGACTTCCTGGTGCAGGAGGCGATCTCCTTCGGGTTTCTCGTGCATTGCTGCTTCGGCTGCGGCGAGCTTTTTCTGCAGCTCGGGCAGCCTGCCGTACTGGATATGGGCGGCAGCATTGAGGTCTCCGCGCCGGCGGGCCTGTTCCAGCTCGATTTTTGCCTGTTCAATCTGACTGTTGATGATTCCGACGGCGTTGATCGCGGCTTTCTCGTTTTGCCATTGGGCTTTCAGCATGCCTGCCTTTTCCTTGAGGTTCGCAAGCTCCTCCTCGACTTTTTTGAGACGGTCGCGTGAAGCGGGATCCTTCTCATTCTTCAGGGCGTTCTTCTCGACCTCGAGATGCAGGGTCTGACGTTCGAGTTGGTCAATTTCTATCGGCATCGAGTCCAGCTCCATTCGCAGTCTCGACGCGGCCTCATCCACGAGGTCAATCGCTTTGTCGGGCAGGAACCGATCTGTAATGTAACGGTGTGAGAGGGTCGCTGCGGCGACGAGCGCGGGATCCTGGATGGGGACGTTGTGGTGGGATTGGTATCGTTCTTTAAGGCCGCGCAGAATGGCGATAGCGGCTTCAACGCTGGGCTCGGCGACCATGACCGGCTGGAACCTGCGTTCGAGAGCCGGGTCTTTTTCGATGTGTTTGCGGTATTCGTCCAGCGTTGTCGCTCCAATAGCGCGCAGTTCGCCGCGCGCGAGTTGCGGTTTCATGATGTTCGCGGCGTCCGTCGCGCCTTCAGCGGCGCCGGCGCCTACAAGGGTATGAAGCTCATCAATGAAAAGAATGATCTGCCCCTCGCTTGCGACGATTTCCTTGAGGAATGCCTTGAGACGGTCTTCAAATTCGCCGCGGTATTTTGCCCCGGCAATCATGGCGCTGAGGTCCATGGCCACGAGGCGCTTGTTCTTGAGCGTTTCCGGAACATCCCCGCTGACAATTCGTCGCGCCAGGCCCTCGGCAATGGCGGTTTTGCCTACTCCGGGCTCGCCGATCAGCACGGGATTGTTCTTGGTGCGGCGCGTCAGGACTTGCATGACGCGTCGGATTTCCTCGTCGCGGCCCACCACAGGGTCGATCTTCTCCTGGCGGGCCAGGGCGGTGAGATCGCGGCCATACTTTTCGAGCGACTGAAATTTATCCTCGGGATTCTGGTCCGTAACCCGCTGGTTCCCGCGCAGTCCGGCGAGCGCCCTGAGCACGGCGTTTCTGTTTAGACCGTGTGACTGAAAAATGCGGGAAAGGGAGCTGCTGCCGCAATCCATCAGACCCAGGAGAAGATGTTCGGTGCTGATGTAATCGTCCTTGAGTTTTGCAGCCTCCTGCCGGGCGGAGTCCAGGGCGCGCTTAAGATCGGAGCTCAGGAACACATCGGATGAGCTGGCACCCTGGACCTTATGGCGGCGGGCGAGCTCTTTTTCGAGGTCTGCCTGAAGCTGCGGATTGCGCGCGCCAAGCTTTTGCAGCAGTTCGGGTATGATGCTGTCGCCTTGGGTCATTAACGCTAGCATGAGGTGCTCCGCATCCAGCTCCTGGTGCGAGTGCCGGGCGGCAATGTGCTGCGCCTCTTTGAGCGCTTCCTGCGATTTTATTGTGAGCCTCTCCAAGTCCATGAGAAGATTATATATCCGGATTTGGAAAAAATTCCAGTAGGCCGGAATCGGATTATGGTGTTGCTGGCCAATGTCGGCAGTTTTGACGGGC
Source organism: uncultured Verrucomicrobiota bacterium (assembly GCA_964401575.1). Classification (GTDB taxonomy): domain Bacteria; phylum Verrucomicrobiota; class Verrucomicrobiia; order Limisphaerales; family UBA8199; genus CAYNZC01. Next base: position 64,428 of record CAYNZC010000001.1, on the reverse strand, counting down.
GCGGCATGGGCTCTCTCCAGCCTCGGCCCGGGTGCTTATTGCCCGGGCGGCAAGAGGTGCGCCGGCCACTACATGCCCAGAACCAGCACCACGAGGTCCACAATGAACAATAGCACGATGGTTGCCTCGAGAATGAGCATCAGGCGATTGGTGTGATCGTGATGGAGGAGTTGGTACATGTTGTCCAGGGTGCGCAGCTTGTTTTCGATGCTGCGATGCCAGTCTCCCAGGTGAAAGCGGCTTGCGATGGTTTCGTAGATCCGGGCGAGGTGCCAGTCGCCGAAGAATTTGGTAATGTTTGAGAGCTCGTCGTTGAACCGGGCGAGGTCAATGCGTATTTCTCTCAACTCCCTCAACACTGCGGGCCGCCACCGCAAACGGCGCACGCTCAGGTCGCGATAGGCGCGATCCAGGGCGTCATCCAGCAGCCGATCGTACGCCTCGAGTTCCGCAAGCTGCAGATTCGCCAACTCCATGACATAGAGAATCTCGTCAAAGTTCCGCGACTCATCCAGGATCAGTGCCGCATCCCAGTCCACGACGATCAGGTCGTGCTCGTAATAACTGAGAAATCTTCCTGTAGATTCGTCGGATTCCTGTTTCGACAGGTGGTCAATATCGGGTTCCTGCGTGAGCAGTGCGGCGATTTCGCGGCGATTGGCTTTGAGCCACATTTCGGACCGCATGGTTGTGCCATCCTCCAGGAGCAGCGGGGATTGCAGGCAGAAGACGGTGTAGGCCTCTTCTTCGGAGACATTCGACGCCGGACGGATGCAGTGGGGCGCCAGTTCGCGGCGCACCTCCTCGGCAAGCGCGCGGACTTCGTCGTGCAGCGAACCGTTGCAGAACTGGAGGTCATGGAAACTGACAAGATCTTCGATACGCGAGACCTGGAACGGCACCCGGACGGTGATGCTGACGGCCCCAACCGGCAGCAACTTGATCGTCCGTGACATTCGCATTGGTCCCGCTGGTCCAATTCGCTCCCAAGGCGGCAATCGAACCATCTGAGGACGATGCATGAACAACTGCCTCGGGCTGCGTTTGCTCGAATCCACCACGAATTGGGCGACTGGTTGGCCCATGAGGCGTTCCTGGGGGAAGTGGTCCATATCATACGCCACATCAAAGGCATAGATGTAAACAACCTCACCGATGTACTGTTTTACAGCCGGCGGGGCAGCCCTCAATTCAGAAGTCTTCTGAGGTGTGTCGGCGGCTAAAATCATGATGAAAGATACTCCATGGCGCAAAGCCTGTCCAAGGAGGATGGCACCCTTGGAGGCCGACTGGAATTAATCTATACAAGTAACTCTTGATGAATTACTTAAGCAAAAAAGGCTGCGGGAATCGATCCTGCCGAAATCCCGCAGCCGTGAGGCAAATATGGTCCTAATCAGGGAACCAGCCGGAAGAACCTTTGGCCGGGTCCTACCGGGAAGTAAAAGGCAAATTCGGATCCTTCCTGAACAATCTCGACGTTTGTGTTCAGCCACAGGCCCGAAGACAGGTCTGTGGTGGATTGGACCACGAACTGACCGAAGCTGGTCGGCCATGAAACCCGGACCTGACCGTCGGGCTGCAGTCGTATGGACATTGGCGGCACCAGTGCTGCGCTTCTGGCAACGTGCCAGATCCGGTAATAGTCACTGCCCGAGGCGCCGATGGGCAGTTCCACGGCTGTAAGTGTGGTGGTTGCCACGATGGGTTGGGCTGTGGCCAGCGGTTCCCAAATCGGCGGGAATCCGTTGGGAGCATGCTCGATGATATAGACCTCTCCGGGAATGCTGTTCCACTCGAGGATGACTCCGTGCGGGCCGGCAGCATGGACGATGGTGATCATCAGCGGGAGGGCTGTGTTCAGCCGGCCGCTCGCATCGGTCACAGAGGCTTCAACCGTGTAACCGACGTTTGTGGATTCGTTATTATAAACGCCGACGTACCACTTGCCTCTGAGGTCGGCCAACTCCTTTCCGATGCGGACCACGACGCTTTCAGGATCGCGGCCCAGCTTGAAGCTGCCGTCGAAGTAAGGCGCCATGCCGGAGGGGACTTCCCGCTGCACGATCATGTCCGCGTCTCCTGTGAGTCCGTACAACTCGAAGAGAATCCCGTGAACCATGTTCGTCACGTCGAATTCGTAGAACATCCAACGTGGTGGCCCAGGAGGCGCCGCAAAGTCTCCGTCCCGACTGGCGACAAACGGCACGTCATTTGTCAGCGGGATAATGCGCGGCGTGATTGCGGGGTCCGCCGATTGGCAAACCTGTATCGTGAAGGGCATGTTGGTTGGCGCCGAACTGTAAACTGCCGCGTACCAATGTCCCTGGGTCAACGGGTAGGGGGTGGTGTTGGTGAGCACCATGACCATTTCGCCGCGGGTGGAAGGCTGGCGGCTGATATAATCATAACGAGCCAGGTCGGGCAGGGGCAGGTTCTGGCTGGCGACCAGCGTGAAATCTGCCTCTGCGCCGGTTAGCGAGATTACCACCTGCCGCGAAGCGCCGTTGGTATCTGCGGGCACATCGAACTGGAAGTATTTCGGGATTCCAGCGCGATTGGCCAGGGCTTCCGTGGGCAGGCAATTCGTGAGAGACTCGATATCAAACGTCACGCCGAAGGAGAACGAAATCGGCTGTGACCCCGGGTTCGTGACAGTCAGATAGTAATTCTGACCGGGGATGATGAATTGCGGCACAGTATTCGTCCCGAGCACAACAGTCCCCGAGCTTGCCGGAGGCCAGATAAGGGCGTCTGCCACGTCTGACGGGGCCTGGTTTGTGGCGCTGAACAGGACACCTGCTTCGCCGGGCGTGCCGGTGACGCGATTGACGGTCCAGAGAAGCGTGTTTGTGGCGTTGGTCGCCCATTGCGGCACCGGGACCACAAAGTGCTGGACGTTGTTGGCCAGGAGGAATCCCTCATAAGGAATGCCATGCTGAAGCGTGATCACGGGCAGCGGGTTCGTGGGCGCCAGTTGAAAATCGAGGCGCCAATCCAGGAGTTTCAGGGTGTCGTTTGTGCCGAAGCCCCCTCCGCGGGTATCCCACATCTCGAGGGTCCAAATGCCGTATGAGTTCTCGCCGATCAGCGCGCTGAGGTTTTCCTCGGGGAGGTAGCTCAATGCGGCGGGCACATCCGTGAGGTGCAGGCCATCAATAATTGTGCCTGGCAGCAGGCCCTTGAACTGTACTGTCGCGTTCGTGCCTGCAGCGGTGAAATAAACCGTTCGGGGTGTGAACCGTCCGTTCTCGCCATTTGCGGTTTCCAGTTGCACGCCATCGACCGCGACCTGGACTTTTGCGAATGCCTGCGAGCCGGGCACTGTGGGGTCAGTCTTGCCGAGAGCGCTCATGGCGTAGATGCCGGAGATCTCAGCATCGGTGAGCGCTCTGCCGTAAACCGTCAGGTCATCGATGCTGCCCGAGAACGGTTGGGCATCCGTGAAGCCGCCCGAGGAGCGTGAGTAACGACTGCGGTTGCCGATGGATGCGCCCGGGGTGAAGGAAGGATCGAGTTCTGCGAATGGCGCGTGCCTGGTGTAAGAGGCGGCAATGCGCTGGCCGTTCAGGTAAATGCTGACCTGGTTGGTCAGATGCGGGATTCCCGGCACGGCAACATTTGATTCGAAGACCGCGGCGATGTGCTGCCATGCGCCCGCGTTTACCGGTTGATTCGTTGACCAGAGATCGTGGCCACAGTTGCGGCCGGAGGCGTCTTCGACATGGAACACGATGTCGTAACTGCTTGATGGCTGGTTGTAGTAAAGCGCGAGGTAATATGGATCCAGGCAGTCCCGTCCGTCACCGCGATAGAATATCTGCTGCAGGCCGGAGCGTCCGTCCGTCTCGGGCGGGCGCGGATAAACCCAGCTTTCGATCGTGAGTGCGTTGGTGAGTCGCAGGTTCTCGGGATCCGAAAGCTCTGCGCGCGGCGAAAGCGCAAGGCTGGGCGATTCGTTGGTTCCATCCGGCTCGGGAAGACGGAACACCAGCGCCGTGTCTGGCGTGTTGGGCTGCAGGATGAAGCCGGTTTCGGCATTGGTTGCCCCGTTGATCAGGGCCGCGTCGTTGCCGCCGATCAAATCCCTGGCGCGGCCGCTCAACGGATTGAGGTCGCCGTTCCACCACGAGACAGCGCCGGGGCCACGGACCCGGTAGGTCAACTCATAGCGGTGGCCCGGAATCGTTGGCAGAGTGGATTGCACAGTGCCCTGGCCGAGCACTAAGGAATTCGTATTGGCCTCGTTCAGCAAGCGATCGCTAATCACGGCAACGCTGCCGGTGGCCACAAGCCAGTCTCGCCCGATAAGAGGGTCCATGCCGGGAATGGTTGCGCCCGCGGCGTAGAGACTCTGGGTTGCCGAGGTAAAGTTGTTTGTGAACACCGCTGTGGGCGGGAAGTTGGAGACGGAATATGGCGCCGGTGCGAACTTGATGGGCACCAGGGCGGTGTTGGTGTTTTCGGTGAATTGCATGACACCGCTAATCTTGTTTGAGACAAGCCCGGAGAGAACGAATGCATCCAGCGCTACGTTTGGCGTCAGCGGACGGATGGTGATTCCGGCGAGGTTGGTGCCCGGGCTGTTGGTGCCGGCCGTGAGAATCGGATTTGTAAAATCAATCGAGTTCCACTCCCAGGCTGGGCCATTGGTCCACCAGGAGTAGCCGTTGGTGATGGTATAGACACTGGTCGTGTCGGTGTTGACCGTGACCTCGAAGGCGACAGGACACCGCAGCGCATTGGTGCCGTATTTTCCGCCGGAACCGGCTGTATAAATCGCGTTGACCTCACAATCCGTGAGCGGACGCCTGTAGAGACCGAACTCGTCTATGCCACCCTTGAAAGAGGCCACATTTGTCGAGTTGGCCGGATGAAAACCGAAGAATAGATCGCCTGAGGTCACCGGGTCGATTCCTGCCGGGACAGCGCTCACAGCGGCAACCTGGCCGTTGACGTAAATCCGCGCCTGGCGGAAGGCCGCGTCGTAAGTGAGAGCGACGTGCTGCCAGCGTTTGCCGGTCAGGATGTTTGTTGGTGTGGTGATAACCTGAGTGCCGTTGGTGCCGAAGGCAGCGACCAGCGCGCCGGGTTGCGGGTTGGTCCAGGAAAGCCCTGAGATCCAGAACTGCACGCCGGGGACATTATTTGATCTTTCGACCCACTCGAACAAAGGAGCCGTGTCCGGTGTGGG
>CAYNZC010000001.1:2409-59134 GCA_964401575.1 uncultured Verrucomicrobiota bacterium | reverse complement strand
ATTATTTGTGCTCCGCGGCACCGGATAGATCCAGCCTTCGACCGTGAATCCATTCGTGCCAACGTTGAGTTCAGGCGCAGCGGGCACGCGCACGCTGGTGCGCACGGCATCGCCATAGAATGCGTTGTGAACCCTGCCCCGGGAGAACATGGTGAAATTCGTCGTGTTTCCACCACCCAGCAGGAGGCCGTTAAGCCCGCCGAAAATATCCTGGCCGTCCCCTTCAAACGGCCACCATCCCACTGTGCCGGTAATGTAAGGCGCGTGGCTTGCGCGGAACGAGAGGTTGTAAACGGGCGAGTTGGTCGTCGGCAAGTCCAGTTGGACGGTTGAATCCTCGAGAGACAGCACATTATTGCTCAGCCACGGCAGGCTCCAGTCCTGCAGCACGGTGGCATAGTTGGTCAGAACGTCCCAGCCTTCAAAGCTTGCGCCCGGGGCGTAGAGCCCGATGGTCGAGGCGTCAAAGCTGTTTGTGTAAAACGGCTTGAGGGTCGTGTAGTAGTAGGTGACTTCGCCAAGCCCGTTGGTGGTGGCGGTAACATTGCCCATTCCGGTTGTGGTCAGGCCGCCGCGATCTTCGAACAAGAGGATGCGCGTGCCGTTGGGGCTGATCAGCGTGATGGCCATATCCGAAATGCGGGGGTGATTGAACATCAGGCCCACATCCAGGGAGGAGATGCGCATGCCGTTCAGATTCGTAATGTAGGCGTAGGTGATGGCGTCATCCTTCAGGTCCACCGGGCCCGAGGAGTTCGAGAGCGTCTCGCGCAACAGGGCGCCGCGGTAAATGCGGGCCACGATGCGAACCGTCACCTGGTCAGCGCCCAGGTTGCATGTGCGCACGGAATAGACGCCCTGGGATAGCGGAGGATCATCCAGGATGTCAATCGTGACAGAGCCGCCAATGCCGTTGGTGATCTCGGTGCTTTCGCATCCGAGCGGATTGTCCAGGGGGCAAACACGCACGGAGACCGGCCCTGTGCCTGCCAGCATGGTTACCTCGATGGTCAGGTTTGTGGCCTCGGCCGGCACACGCACGTAATCCGTTCTGCATGCGCCCGGTTCAATGGTCACGATGATGCCGTCCTCAAGGTCCGGCTGTCTTTCGATAAACATCCTGAAGGGGCCGTTTGTGCCCGTTTGAGTCACAGCGCCATCGGACTGGCTGAAGATCCACTGTCCGGAGCCTTCTTTGCCGCCGAATACTTCGAGTGTGCCGGGGCCGTCGCTTTGATGCGCGTAGGGCACATTGTTTTCTCCGGAATCATCGTAGATGTAGGCTGGCCAGCGGACGCCGTAGCCATCAACCATGTCATAGATCGGCGGTGCCGGGACATTGGTGGCAGTGATATTGTTCAGTGTGGCGGCATCGCGACCATGCCGTAGGGTGCCTGTGAGGTCGCCGATCAACTCGTGCGCCACGCTGTTGGTGACGATGACTCTGCGCACAAGATCCGGGCCTACCGAGAAGGCAAGGATGCGCGCCACACCGGCGACGAGTTTTCCGGCGGTATTCAGGAAAGCGTCCGGGATGGCCTGCGGCACCGGGAATCCCCGGACGTACTGGTTGCCAAGGGCGTCTTCCTCGGAGAAGGGATAGCGGCTGAAAACACCCGCGAAAACATATTCGGCCGCCTGCTGATCTTCGGCCTTTACACCGATGTAATAGACCCCGGGCACCGCGTCGTTCAGGATGATGGTTTCGGTGCCATTGCGACCGAGTGATTTGATGGATTGCGATACCACAGCCGGATCGAGATTTGTCAGCGCCGGGTCGGTGGAGACGTACATGTCGATGTCGGCTTCGACACGAGAGGCATTTTCGACCTCGGTTTCCGTCGCGCCCATTCTCGGAACGGCGAGATTGGGCGGGATGAACGTCATGAAAGCCGCGTTTGTAAAGCCGAAGATGTTTGATATCGCGTAGAAATGCCATTGGTTGGTCATTCCGAGCGTAATCACACCATTAGCCACCGGGGCGGCGATTTGGTTTGTGCCCAGCAATGGGGTGCTTGCGCCAGCGTGCTGGCCGTAAAGGACGTTGCCGGAGTAGTCGGGATTGCCCTCGAAAGCATTTGTGACCACCGTTACGTACGGCGTGGTTTGTGAAATGGTGTTTCGGGCGCCGAGGGTGATGCCATTGGTGGCATAGCCGTTGCCGCACGAAATCACCAGCGCATAGTCCTGGACGACATCGTTGGTGTGGGCGGACACGGCGTTCACATTTATGTGACTGCCCAGGACCGTGACACTCAGGTTTGTTCCCGTGTAGCCGGGCAGATAAACGTTTTCCACGTTATTGACCACATCGATGACCGGGGGAAGATTCGTGTCCCAGGGCAGGTTGAAGATGCTTTGCTTGGGAATGTCATTGCCGAAATAGACATCGCCGGTATCGAGATTGGTGACGATCAGGTCGAGATCGTTGACGAGCTTGATGCTGGCGGCCGGGTTGCCGGGGGGATCGGTCCAGACAAGAGTGATTCTGATCGAGTCCGGCTCGCCGTCGGGGTTCACGACCAGCGGGTAGGTGTGACTCGTGCCCGTGGCCAAAGCGGTATCCGGGTTCTGGTCGAAGGACAGAAGCGAGGATGTATTGGTTGCGGCGGAATCAGCCAGTGCGCCATGCAGGATGTTCGTGATATTTGCAATTCCCCAGCCTTGCGAGTTCAACTCGGTGTTGGGGTGCAGGTCGTAAAGGTCGTTATTGATGGGTCTGGATCCGTTGATGAGCAACGCTTTCATGAGAGCGGGGCTGTTGGTTCTGCCGAGCCGTTGCTCGAAAAACTCCTGCATCAGCGCGAGAGTGCCTGCGACCTGGGCGGCGGCCATGCTCGATCCCGATTCGTAGCGGTAGAAGGGTCCGAGTTGATCGTTGAGTCCCTTGAGCACTTCCTCATAGTTGCTGCTGTTGGTCGTTGCGAGGGTTTGTGTAATCGAGAACGATACAAGGTTCGAACTGTCATTGCCCACCGCGTAGTAGTAGTTGGAATCCGGCACCAGCGGGTAATCGCGCGGGAGCACTACCTCATTCATGCCCATCACATCGTAACCGCCCGGCGAGTTGGTTGGAGGAGTGGATTGGCGGACATAAATCGGGAGATTGGGCACAAAGCCATCAATGCCGGGCCCGATGCTCAGCCGAAGCTCGACCGCATTAACCGGCACTCGAAGGCCGTTGCCCCAAAGACCGCCGGGCTCGACAACGAGCTCCGAGAAGGTCCTCGATTCGCGGTTGGTCTTGTTGTAGTAAGTGTCAACGTCCCAACTGGCGGACCGGGTTGAAATCACCATGGCGCCCGGGGCGACCAGGTCCGGTTTGAACCGGCCATCCTCGCCCTCGATGCTTATGCCGACGTTTCCGCGGCTGGAATAGCCCGCGACCTCGTCCTCTGTATCTGTTTCGCCTGCCCAGGGCCGGTTTGTCTGGCAGCCAACCTGGCCCTGGAAATCGTAGCATTCCCAGACTTCGTTTGTGATGCCGCGGAGTTGCTCGACAGCGCCGACCGTGATCACGTTTTTGGCTGTGCCCGGCGAGACGATCGAGTCGGCGTTTCCCGTGGCGCTGGCCGAACTGTTACCGCCGCTGTTGCCTGCCGGAAACACAAAAAGCAGCGGTTGAGAACCGGTCTCGGTCGGCAGGGCGTCGCGGACGGCGGCGTCATAGCTGGCTGCGGCCAGGTCATACTCGTAAGCGCTGCGGTATTGCCAACTGTTGTTGGAAACGAATGCGTTTGTGCGCGCGGCAGTCTCCTGGAGGTAAACATCCGGAGCAAAGAACGGCATCGAGAAAAGTTTTGCGCCGGGCGCCTTGCCCCGGAACTGGCCGGCGACGACCGGGGTGACAGAGCCTGCGGGATTGGTGATTGTGGTGGAGTTAATGCCGCTGCCGGCGATGATGCCCGCCACATGGGTGCCATGCCCGTTGCTGTCCACCAGGAAGCCCGGGTCCGTCCAGAACGGATCCGGAATCACCCGGCCGGCAAGGTCCGGATGACTCGCGTCGATGCCCGTGTCGTTGACGTTTACCAGCACGTTGGCGCCGGTGAGCCCGAAGTGGTTTTCTGTGGTAACGGTATTTGTGGAAATTGCAATTGCAACGCGGCTCCTGTCGTTTGCGGGAATGCGTTCGCGGGCCAGCTCGACAACCTGCACGCCCGGAATGCGGGCGATGCCCGGCAGGGCATTCGGTTGGGGACGAACCGTGACGATCGGGCCGAACGGAGAACGAGTCTCATCAACGATTTCGGAGCCCATTCCGGCAAGCGCGTTGATCGTGGGAGTGGTCTCACCGGGAAAAAGCAGCACTCTCAGAAGGGTGTTTTTCGGCAACAGTTCCATCTGCGCAGCCGATCTGAGCAGCGAGGATTTCAGTTTGTAGTAGGGTTCGTAGGCCAGCACTGCCTGCGCCTTGCCATGCAGGGAGTCAGCAACGGCTTTCGAGCCTGTCACCAGGTAGGCATTGTTTGGAATGTAGGAAACGATTTGTGCTCCCGCCGCCGTCAGCATCGATCGAAATTCCGGTGTGGTTTGCCCCTTTGCCTGAACAATCCATGCGCCGGGCTCATCACTGGCGCGCAGGTGGGCGGGAAACGGCAGGTCAAGGTTCGCCCGGGTATCAATCAACGCGTTCTCGAGCAGCACGGCCGTCGGCGTGCGTGTCAGCTCACCAATCTTCGCCTGGGTGTTGCTCAGCCGGTAGGCGAAACGCAACGCGCGATTTGTCGGTGAAAGGACGGGGTCCGGCGTGGAAGCGGCGTTCAGGTTGCCCGTGCGGGAAGTCAGCGGGAATCCCCTGGCCTGGTTCGTCTGCACCGGGGTGGTGGCAGGCGCGGCGGATCTGCCCGCCCATTTGTTGCCCAGGTTCCAAAAGTACACTGCGGCTGCGAAACAGGCGAGGCTGATCGCGAGCCAAAGAAGGGGTCTGCGACGCATAAGATATTTTATTTAATCACAACGTGTTGCGAGATTCCAGATAAAGCGGGTCCATACGATGGAAATCCATGAGTTGTCTTTTGGCAGGGTTGTGTTCCACCACGTCCGGGATGTTTTTCACGGGATGTCTCGCAAAGCGGGATATCAGGGACGACGTGGAAGTCGTCTCGACGCGGGAGGTAGCTTTGCGCAGCGAGAGCATCTTAATCCTGCGGCAGGACGTTGAAGTTTTCGACGATGACCTCGGGTTTATCGGGGGCGCCATCGACGCGGATCACGGCGCGGGTGACGACCTCGGCGGTGACCTGGTAGTTCGTGCACATGCCGGTGTAGGGACCGGAAGTCAGCACCGATTCCCTGGCGGGTTTCAGCGCCTGGCCGTACGAATAGACGATAAAACGCGGTGTGGACTCGCAACGCAACAATCCCATCACCTGCTGCGGGATGCGCTCATAAACGGCGTCACTGACAAGATCCCTTCTGTCGTCGCCCCGACGTCCCGGGTTTTGAATATATGGCGAGTTCAGTGTCAGCTCGGGAACGGAGCAGATTTCTCCCAACCTTCGGAACACGCCGCCGGGCATTTTGTCGCGGGCGCGGTTGATGCCGTCCACAATCAATTGCACGGCGCCGTCAACTGCGGCCGGTTGAATGTTGGTAGCGGCCAGGAGTTCTCCGCGCGCGCCTGTGGTCAGGTTGGAAAGCACCGGAACCCCGGACAGCACTGCGGACCATGCGGCAAGGTTTGGCTGGTTGATCGAGAGCTGCCCGCGCGTGGCATTATCCACGACTGCCGCGGTAAAGATTTCCGGCACTGCCCAATCCTGGAACGGCATGGACATGATCGAGTCGTTGACCATGGTGTTGGACGCCACGAGACTGAATTTGACCTGTCCCTGGTTGTAGAATTTGACTTCGCTTCCGGCCCATTTCACCCACATGTTGGTGTCCACGAGTTTGGACTTGAGATAGACTGTTTGCCATGGCGTGCCGCGGTGGACGCGGCCAATCCAGCCGATATTCGGGAACTTGTTGGTCGGGAAATCCCAACTGTCTGAACGCCAGACCAGCGGATCCTTCAAACCCGGTTCGTGGGCTGTCGGAGATGAAGAGTCCACACCCCGGATGTAGGGTTCATAACGGCTGTTCACCTTGCCCAGGTTCACGATCTGCGAGGTGTTGGTCTTGAAATCCCAATCAACTGTGTCTCCCTGGTCGGCCAGATCGCCCGGGGTGTAATGAACCAGCGGATCATTCGCCTGCCACTTGATGAACATATGGACTTCGCGCGTCGGGCTGTAGGGGGCGTAGAACGTGTTTGTCCTGGAGTAGCCGCTTTTGCCTCCGGCGAGAGGGCTGTAACCATCAAATTGAGCCCGGAAAAAGTTGATTTTGGAAATGTTCGTTCGCTCGGGCCATTGGGTGGCCGTCACTTCGCTGAGGCCTGCGGCAATCTGGTTCAGCACTCCGAATGTGGGAACGCGCTCGTCGAGCACCAAGCCCGGCCGGTTTGTACACCACATTGCGCCCGGTGCTCCGCTTGCATTCCAGATGACGCCACACGTTGTCTCCGGCATGCGCGTATCGTCATTCCGTTGCAGCAGGTCGGCAAGGAGGACGGATCTGAAGTCCGTGAGCGTGACGAAATCAAGCACCTCGCCCGTGTTAATATCCACGAGGCTGTAATAGATGCGGGTGCGGAGGTTCAGCGTCCAATCCGGCAGCGGGAAAGTCCCGTTCTGCTCGTCGAAGGCGTCCCGGGCGGGTGCGATGAACTGCTGGAACCTATCCGAAAACCGGGATTCGGGCATGAGCACAAAGGTGTTCATGAAGATGTTCGTGACAGAGCGGTCTGATGCGGCCGTTCTAATTGTGCCCGGCGCGCCCCGCCACTGGCCCTGGGGGATGTTGATGTTGGTGGCCAGGCTGAGGACGTTGGTCGTGACGGCGCCCGGGTAAAGCAGTTGTCCGAAGCGGTTTGTGATGCTTGGGAAAACATCCACGCGGGCATTAATCACCAGATTTCCCCAGTTGGTGTGGAGATACGAATTCCAGGCCTCGAGGCCGAGAGAATTCACCAGCGAGAAGGTGAACAACTGGTTGGTGCGAACGATCGGGCTGTTGTTGGCTCCAGCCCGCTTGAACTCGAGCTTGCGAGTGATTTGCAGCCGGGTGTCCGTTGCAAACTGGTTGAAGTTGGGAAGGCCCTTCTTGGCGCCGACGACAAATGGAACACCCCAAACGGCATCGTTCTCCACTAATGCGTCGCGATCTGTCGAGCTAAGCAGATCGCGAAAGACTAATCCATCTGCCGTTCCGGCTCCGTTTCCGAGAGCGTTTGCATCCTGCACCCGCCTGTAGCCGGCAATAAAGACGCCGTTCGTGCCGCCGCCAATCGGGCGCTTCTCGAAAATGGGTCGAAAAACCGTCGGGTGGGTGTGGTTCGTGGTGGCGTCGTAGATGTTGGCTGCGAGTTGAAGCGCCCTGTGAACGCTGGGCGTGTAATTGTTCGTCGGCCAGATCTGAATGTTGGTGATGCCAAAGGTGAATCCCGCGTTGTCGAGGAGTCGCACGGCGGCATTGGTGAAGAAATCCGTCGGCGCCCAGGTGACGAAATTGGTTTGCGCGTTCGGCACAATCCGCCCGTTTTGCACATTCCTGTAGTTCACGTTGATGCGGTCTTCCTCGGGAGGCGACTCGGTTCCGAGCTGCTCGAGCAGCCTGTGGAATGTGTAGCGGTTGTAAGAGCTATTGCGTCGTCCGGCCTCTTCGAGGCGATCCGTGAGGCCTGTTCCTGTGACCCCGATAGCGGTCTTCGAGCGCTCAAACAGGTCAAACGGGCTGTAAAACAGATTCGGATTATAGGAGCCGGGCCAGGGCATTCCGCCGCGGTTCATGGCCATGTCCGGATCAATATTGTAAGTGCCGGGGCTGCTCAATGCGCCCCGCGTGCTGGTTATGGGATCGGGCGCTCCGCCGGTGAAGGTGTCGAAGCCGTCCGCCAGGAGGTGAAGGGGATCCTGGAAGAGTCGGCCCGGATTCCAGAGCGTGGCCGTGTTGTAGCGGTAGCGCAGCAGCGCTGTGGCATCGGCAAAGCCTGCGCCGGAGTTTTCCTGGTCAAAATTCGGGTTATAGATGTATCTGCTGCCCAGGCCGCCCAGGGCTTGGGGAACGAACCACATGTTCGTGTTGAGATCTGTGAAGAAAGCACCCAGGTTCATCTCCCAGGTGCCGACGCCCTGGTTGCGCGCAAAGCGGTCCTGCGCCGGGGGTGTCGTGGGTTGCCGCGCAGTGTTGTGCATGTAGTTCAGATCCAGCGTTTGCCCCACCGGCGCGATGATATAGGCAAACCGCCATGTGAAACGGTTCGTGCCGGAGTGCGGACGGTCCGGAAACTCAAGGCCGCCGATCCAATGAGGATCGCCCTGGAACTGCTGCACGATGGGGACGCCATTATTGTCCAGCACGGGCTGATCCAAATCGTTCGTGACAACGAGCAGGCCCGAGGGCTCGGGGCGTGCGTTGCGGTTGACATCCAGGTAGTATTGGAAAACCCGGTTGCCTGTTCGCGAATCCCGCATGAACACAGGAACGCGAGGCCGGAACAAGAGGTTGGCCATGTTCTCCTGCTGCTGCGCGGCGTTCAGTGGTCCCCCAGCTGCGACGTAATCGAAATTGACGTTTGTGGGATTTCGCAGTCCCGGGACGAACCCATAATCGTTGATGAAGTTTGTCGAAACCATTAGCCCCACCAGGAACGGGTTGTCCTGCGCCATGATGGGCACGAGGATGTCCGCTTTGGCCTGCTCGATTCCGGCATCGGCGGCGAGGCGCGCGATGGTGAGGTCGGTTGTTGTGGCGACAGCGCCACGTTCGCTGCGGCTGATGACCAGGAAAGCGATGGCCATGAACGTGATGACAGCCAGGAGAATCAGCGTGACCACCAGGGCTACGCCGTCTGAGCGCCGCGCCGAAGCTGTTAAACGCCCGAATCGGGCTATGGATGATGCGAGCTTCATGGATAAACAGAGGGATTAACGTTGCGAATGGGAATCCGTTGCCGGAAGACATGGACATTGCCGACGCGGTCGGAGAGGTAATCACGTTGCGCGGCGGTGTTGCCTGCCAGCGCCTTGTAGCGTCCCAGGATGTTCTGCTCAAGCATGCCGACCTCGATCTCGACCGAGCCGGGCACGGCGCGGTCTGCGAAGTAGCAGCCTGCGAGTTCAGGGCGAGTGGTCATGCCTGCGGGGAGGTTCCAGTAGGTGCCGCCCACCTCGGCATAGGCGCCGTTGGGCATTTGGACGACGAGATTGCTGGAATTGATGAATGGCAGCAAAGGGCGCCCGTTGGGGGCAAAGGCGCGCACCTGGAGATGCACCACGCCCTCGGCCACTCTGCTCAGGTTGGTCACGGGCAGGTTGTTTCGAAGGGCGTCAAGGGCGACATTGATATTTCCAAGGAAGTTGGTTGCCAGGTCGTAGTCGGAAAACGGAGGGCGCCTGCTGGAGGAGAACCGGTAGAGAGTGCCCACCTCGCCGCCCTGGCGATTTGTGAGCACAACGTAGCCGGTGCCGATCCAATCCTGGTTCTCGCGGCTTACAAAGAAGAAGCGTTGCACAACATTCATTCGCAATGCGGCTGATCCGGGCAGCTTCTGTTCGAAGGGCGTCGAAATGGTGGGGGAGAGCTCCGCGAAAAAGTTCGCGTGATCATAAATCCCGCTCCCGTAGTAGGGCTGGTCTCCTGCCGGGCAGGTTTGCTCGATCTCGCGGGCGAGCATATCCGTCACGATGCGTCCTGACTCGAGCATGTCCGTCTGGCTCATGCTGCCGCGAAAGGCGCGCTGCGTCTGGTTGAACATCAACAGCAGTCCGAGCACGATGAAAGACAGGAGCGAGATCGAGACCAGGATCTCGACCAGCGAGAAAGCGCTCCGCGGGAAGCGTCGGTTTTGAGTGGAGCTTAAGAAGGGCGTGTTCATGGTTTCACCTGCACGTAGTTGCGAGGTTGGAGGAAGAACAGCCGGAAGTCGTTGCCATTGAAACCCGGCTCGTTGGTGGCGTAGATGCTCCCGGCGACGGACGTTCGAAACACCTGCCTGCCGTTGCCGGTATTGCCGCCCTGGTAGGGCCAGCGGAAAAGGAGCCGCACATCGTGGAAGTTTGCCTGCAGGTTGCGGACGTGCCTCCATTGGTTGGATCTTGCCACCACAAGGTTCGTATCACCGGAGATGGTGCTGTCGGTGAAATTGGTCCAGCTTGGTTCAAAATGGTTGGTGTGCGCCGTGAGCACTTCCACCACCATCCGATAGTTCAGCGCAAAATCCCGGGCGTCTTTGTTGTCCTGGGGGAATTTCTCGCTGGCCAGGCCGCTGATGGAGCGGACATAGGCAACGACGTAATTGCTTAGGGTGCCGTAGTATTTCGGAGTGCTCAACAGACCGACGATTCGCAAACCGCTGGTGAGCGGGTAGGGTCCGCCCGCATTCGTATATACGGTTGTCACAAAGGCGCCGGACGCGAGATCGGTGGTGTATTTCCGGATCTCATAGACGTAATTGGTCAGGTCATCAATGCCGCGCTCGCCGTTTCGGATGGCGTTCATGAACACGCTGGCGTCCTGGGTGATGATGGTTTCCTGGCGGTTTTCCTTTTGAACGTTCATACCCGCCGGGAGGATGCCGATAATGGCCACCAGAGCGAAACCGATCACCGCAAGGCTGATCGCGATCTCGATCATGGTGAAGGCGCGCAGATGCGGCTGATGGAGCCGCGTCGCGCGAACCGGTCGCGGGCTGGACAGGCGGTTGAGCGTTGCCGGCGGGCGGGCTGAACGGCGGCGGCTTCCGGCCGGCCGGCTTTTCGGGGGGCGCGCAACGCTGCCGTTCACGCTGGGGCTGAACATGGAATTGCGGAAATGAATGCGCAGTTTCATTGGATCTCCTGTCTTTCCAGGCGCGCACGGCCTGTGAGCCAGTCAATGCGCACGATGTTGTAACTATCCACCGCGTTGTTCGGCGGGTTTTCGATCGGCGTCACGGGGTCGAACGTGACCTGGCGGGTCGTGTCCCGCCGGAATCCCGCGCTGCCGAGAGCCAGCGGGATGACCTCGTCCTGTCCGGAAACCAACTGGCCCAGGTGGTTGAAAGCGATGTAGGGCAGATTCTGATAATAATTGGTTGCGGAGTTGACGGTGGGGAAGGGGATCTGCACCCCGTTCTGCAACGTTCTCTCAAAGCCCTGGAACCACAATCGTTCGCCGGCGTTGTTGGTCACAGAGCGCGTCGGGGCGAAGTTGCGGGGGGTAAATTTTTCCGGCGCAATGATGACGCCCTGGGGCAGGGTGCGCCACTCGGAGAGGTAGATGGGGTCTCGCTCGCCCGGTTGGCTGCCGAGCCGGCGCAGTGCCACGAAGTTGTAACCGGCGGCCTGTTTGTCCAGCAGAGTGCGGGCATTCTGAGTTTCGGCCGGGGGCAGGGTGCCCCAGAAATTTGTCGGAATGAACACCATATAAACGGTCGTCCGCTGGCTGATCGCCAGTTGGCGCGCGCGCGCGACATCCGCCAGCAACTGGCTGCTTGCGCCTGCCATGACATTTGGCTTGAAGCTCTTGAGGTTCGGCAGTGTGATGGCCGCGATGATCCCGATGATTGCGATCACCGTGAGCAGCTCGATGAGGGTGAAGGCGGCAGCCGGGCCGGTGTGCAAGCCGCCCCTTCCGGGCGGCTTCCGCAGAGCCGCTTTGCCTTTGTCAGTGTCGCGCGTTTTCACAAGCCTACTGTTTCCAGCTTAGAATGTTGTCTTTGTTTGCCCCGGTGTCCCCCTTCACGCCGGGATGGATGATTGCATCGGGTCCCGCCGACCAGACCATGACGGTGGCGTTCAGGCAGAAGTTGTCGCTGTTGGGACTTGCGTCCGGGTTCAGGAGTCCGTTAAAACCGGTTTTTGCGCCGTTCGGGCTCTGTGAAACCACTCTGAGTTTGTAAACGGCGTCCGCCGCGCGATCGTCGTTGTTCAAGTCCATGGTGATCACGTAGGGATTGCCCCACGGATCGCGATAAACGCCATCCGTGCCCACGCCGGGCGAGGTATCGTCCGAAACCCGGGATGCGTTCAGGTACGCGGTCCGTTTGGGATTGCGCACATGGCCTTTGTTGACCGTATCCTGGCCGTTCCCGAACTGCTCGAGGTCCATGATGATGGCCATCACCTCGGAGTTTGTCCTCGTTCCCACCAGGTTGGGTGTGGTCGGATTCTTGATGTAACCGCCAAAAGTGACGTCTGTTCTCCTGCTGGTCGCATCGGTTACGGCGTCGGACGAGGAGGGGAACCGGTTGTATTCGGCCTCATAACCCTGGATGGCGCTGATGATCTGGGCCATTTGCTGCTTGGCGCGCTCCACCTGCGCCTTCCGTTTTGCGGCGCTCAGCGCCGGGAGCAGCATCGCCGCCAGGATGGCGATGATGGAAATGACGACGAGGAGTTCGATCAATGTGAACCCGGAGCGATTATATTGATTCGTTGTTTTCATGTTATTGAAGGACGATAGGTTCTTTGGTCCAGTTGCTGATTCGGTTCGTCTTTGATCCCACGATCACATCCACCCACATATCGTAAGAGTTTGGATTATTTGTGGGGTTGATGGGATTATAAAAAACAGGGGACACCCTGGGATTGCCCGGGAATATGGGGGTTGGCTCGCGCTTCCAGCCGATGCTTGTTACGAGGATTCTTGGCGCTCCCCTTGCGTCTGGCGGGTCCGCCTGGACGGTATCTGTGGGAACCGGGCGGCTGCCGGTGAGGAATTTCTGCGCGATGGCGCCCTCGTCACTGCCTTCGCCGACCATGCTGTTCATGATGCCATCCACGCCAAAAGCAGTCTTGAGATTGCTCGCACTGATGGTCGAGCTGCCGTCGAGGGTTTCGTATGTGGCCCCTGTGTTTGCGGCGGACCTTTTCGTGCCGGCCAGTTCGTAATAGAGCGGCGTCATAGCGTGGTTGGTGTTGGGGTTGCCCGGAGGATAAAAGCCAAGCTTGTCTTTGTAACCCTGGATGAACATATCGAGCTGATCCAGTTCGACGCGGGCCTTCTTTTGAATCTTGTTTCGGTTCACCACCGCGGTGACCGGAAAGATCATCGCGGCCAGCAGTGCGATGACGGCAACGACGACCAGCAGTTCGATCAGCGTGAAAGCGCGATTTGACTGCCTATGGATCTGGGTTTCATTCATAGTTTTTTATCGCTCGCGAAGCTCTTGTTCCATGCGTTCGCTGAGCCATTGTTTAATCATGCTTTGGTAGTTGAGGTAACGGGAGCGGGCCAGGCGTTTGATCCGCGCCAACATCCGGGGATCCATCCGCAGGGTGATGGTTACCGAGTCTGCGCCTTCGCTGGCCCCCGCCACAGATGTTTCCATCAGCCGCAGGTCCGGCTTGTTCTCAGCCCAGAAATCAGCTTCCGACTCTTCGTTGTCGAAGAGCGGGACCTCTTCCCAGTTTGCGATTGCGCGTAGCGGTCTCATTGTTCAGTTCAGTCGGTCAGGTCGCCAGCGCCTGATCTATCTTGCGCTGGTAGAAAAATCTTTCTTCAGGTTCGAACGGTCTGGCGTGGATCACACGCACCTGCTTTCCATTGGTGCGATACACACTGAAG
The DNA here is from genome assembly GCA_964401575.1 of uncultured Verrucomicrobiota bacterium. Taxonomy (GTDB): domain Bacteria; phylum Verrucomicrobiota; class Verrucomicrobiia; order Limisphaerales; family UBA8199; genus CAYNZC01. The sequence continues at coordinate 45,541 of CAYNZC010000001.1, read as the reverse complement.
ATCCCCACCCCGCCGGCCGACATGCCAAGGTTAAAAAACCGGGCTTGGACGGAAAACCTCGGCGAATCCGGCAGGACCCGGATGGCAAAAGGATCCTCGAACGATTCCTCGATTTCCTGTAGAGTCAAAGAGCTATCGAGATTGAATGGCGGATTTGTCCAATCGAACTCCATGTAATCTTATTGTAATTGTTCTGGCCATGCAATGTCGTTACAATGTATATACGCGAACAGGGCAGAGGTTGTCAAGGGAAAGTGAAAAAAAATGCAGTTTTTCTCTTTTTTGAGGTTCCGGGACCTGAATTCCGGGGAGTGTAACCCTTCAATCGGCGAAAAAGATGGCTGGCCGGCGAACACATAACGTTAAAGTATGCTCTTTCGGCGATTTCAATGCTCCAATTCCATCCGCTGCTTTCCTCACGGCGATCCAAAACGCATTACAATAGATTGAAAAGACCTTCTCACCCTAGTATAAATCTTGCGCGGAAGCTGGTCCATTCGCCCGATGATTGAATCTACCTTTATAGCGACGCCTGAGTTTGAGCCAGTTTTGAAGCGCCTGGGCCTGGTGGACGCCGGGAGCGTTTTCAGCGATCCCCGCATTCGGGCATGGCGCAGCATCACCGAGCGGGAGAATTGCACCCTGGATTTTGAGGATGAGGGCCGGAAGCGGCGTTTCCATGTTAAAAAGTTTGTTGCAAATGGTTCCGGTGTGTCGCCGGCGGAAGCGGAGGTTGCTGGAATTGGCCTTTTGGTGAAGGAAGGCATACCAACGGTTGAATTAGTTGCGCATGGTCGCACGGGGGATGGGCGGAGTTTCATTATTGTTGAGGACCTTGCGGGTTTCGAACCTGGAGGGCGGTTGATTGGCAAGAACTTCGATTTTGAGCGGGTTGCGTCCCGGCTGGCCGAGTTTGTCGCGCGTCTCCATCGGCGGTTGCACCATCGGGATCTCTACCTTTGCCACGTATTCATCCATCCCGGGACGCTGGATCTGCGGCTGATTGACGCCGGACGGGTGCGGCGGCTGCCTCCCTGGCCCTTCCGGCGGCGCTGGATCATCAAGGATCTTGCCCAACTCTTTTACAGCATGTCCGGGGCTGGAGTATCCGACGTGCTGAAAACCCAAACATTGCGGGCGTATGCCAAATGCGCCGGGATAAAGAACTTCGAGGCCCTTCTCAGCGCAGTCAAAAAGAAGGAGGCGCGAATCGCGCGACACGACATGAATCTCAAGAGAAGGAATCCCGAGAGGGATGTCAGCCTTTCCTATTGATGCGGCTGTGATGAGCAAGACCACTTTACCTGGCGTGCCGTTGAAGATTGCGCTGGTGATTCTGCACGCAGACGCGCACAAGGGCGGTGCTGAGCGTTACACGCTGCAAATTGCCCATGCGCTGGCAGGGCGCGGTCACCAGGTTTCATTGCTGGCGACAACGCATGCGGAACCGGTGGCGGGAGTGAACCCGGTCGTGCTTCAAGCCGGTGGCCGAACCAAAACAGCGCGTTACCTTGGATTTCTCAAACGTCTGGATGAGTTCCTTGCCGAACACCCGTGCGACATCGTGCACGCGATGCTTCCGGTGCGCCGCTGCGACCTTTACCATCCGCACGCCGGGCTGGCGACCGAGGCGTTGGCGAAGGGGCATTTGAAGCATGCGAACACACTTGTTCGCGGCTTGTCATGGCTCTGCAACCAGGCCAATTCCCGGCGGCGCGCTTATGCGGCCACCGAGACAGAAATGCTGAAGGAACCGGATGCGCCTGGGATCCTTTGCCTGTCCGAATATGTAAAGGCTGCGGTGCGGCGGCGGTTTTTCCTGCCGGAGCACAAACTCCACACACTATTTAACGCGGTTGACCTTGATGTGTTTGCTCCCGGCGGCGACCCCTCGGTCCGGGGGACCTTGCGGGAGCGATTTGGCATCGGGTCGCAGGAACCTGTCGGCCTAATGGTGGCGCAGGACTTTGCCCGGAAGGGCCTGGCCGAGGTCATTCAGGCCATTGCCCAACTGCCGCGAAACAGCATGAGGCTTCTTGTGATTGGAAAGGATGACCCGGCTCGTTATCGCCGGCAGGCAAAGCTGGCAGGTCTTCAGGATGCGGTCGTCTTTGCGGGTCCGACCAGTGACGTGCGCCCCTTTTACCGGGCTGCGGATTTCATGGTGATGCCCACGAGGCATGATCCATGCAGCCTGGTTGTTCTTGAGGCCCTGGCCATGGGGGTGCCGGTGATCAGCACCCGGTTTAATGGGGCTTGCGAGATCATGACTGACGGCACGCACGGCTGCGTGCTGGCGGATCCCGGCGACATATCAACGCTGGCGTCGGCCATGCGCGGCATGCTTGACCCGCAGCAAAGGGAAAAAATGTCCGGGGCCTGCCTGGCATTGCGTCTGCGGCTCGATTTCAACAGTCATATTGATCAACTCCTGGCCATTTACCGCGGGGTTAAGTCAGCTCGGGACCGGCGGGCACAGAGTGCGCCGGCTCATTCCCGCCAGCCTGCCATTGCCCAATGACGCCGCTGGTCAGCATTATTCTGCCGACGTTCAACCGGAGCGCGTGGACGCTCGATGCGATCGAATCCGTGCGTCGCCAGACCTATCCAAGCTGGGAAGCTGTGGTTGTGGACGACGGTTCCACCGATGACACTTTGGTGTTGCTGGAGCAGATCGCGCAAACCGAGCGGCGACTGAAGGTGCTTGCCCGGGACCGGTTGCCAAAGGGAGCGCCGACATGCCGCAACGTCGGCTTGCATGCCGCTCGCGGTGAATGCGTGATCTACCTCGATTCGGACGATCTGCTCGCGCCGCATTGCCTGGCAGGGCGGGTCGAGGCGCTCACAAGGCATCCGGGGGCGGATTTTGTGGTGTTTCCGATGTTGAGATTCGCGGAGACGCCCGGCGATTCCAGGCGGCTCTGGAACACCATCACACCGGAGCCGGATGTGTGCAGATTCGCGAGGGGCGACTCCGTGTGGCAGACCACGGGACCGATCTGGCGGAAGGGGGCTCTCCTGCGGATCGGAGGTTTCGATGAGGCGCTGACGGCGTGGCAGGATGTGGACCTGCATCTGCGCGCCTTGTTGGACGGCTTGCGGTATGTGAAGCGACTGGGGGCGAAGCCCGATGCGTTTGTGCGGAGGCACACGCGCGGAAGCATCAGCCAGGGCGGGCTCAAGAGCCGCGAAGCACTGCGAAGCATGATACGCGTCTTTCAGAAGGCGTGTAATGCCGTCGGCCGTCCCGGGGAACCGGCGGGACTGCGTCTGACCCTTCTGTATTCCCTGAACCGGATTCTGCGCGTCTCCGTGCCTCATCAGTTCATGGACCTTTCCGAGGAGGCCTTGGGCATTGCCAGGCGGGCCGGGCTTCTCGATCACCCGGCCGGGTTGACACCGGCAAACGAGGCTTTCCTGCGACTGCGCCAGTTGCGCAGGACACGCCGGTTTTGTCCCCAGGCTGACTTGCCGGATGAGGCGCTGCTGCGTGAGCTTGGCAGACTCCGTTACGGCCTTTTCTGGCTCTGGCATAAGTGCCAGCGCCCCGGACAGAAGGCGGTCTATTGGTCGCGGCGTCATTCCATCCTGCGGGGGAGCGGCGAAGAACGTGTCGAGTGTGCGGTGGAAGCTGCTTCCGGGACGCAAACGCCTTGAATTCTCCCAAACCCGGTGTCCCCCGCTTGTAACCACTAATGGTGACATGCGCGTTTTGGGACTTCTGGTATTGTAATGGCGTGTTAACGATGCACAAACGCAGTAATCAGACCGTGTGTGGCTGATAGGCGCGTGTCTGCGGCGCCGCATCGAAGCAGATTTAAAGACTCAATTGTAGAGTGTGTCAAAAAAGCCGGGGTTAAACCCGGTTTTTTTGTTTGTACCCCTAATTACGAATTCTGTGGGAACCTTGCTGATTCTGCTCGCTGATTTGCGAGTTCAGGGTCCAGAAATCGTAAATCAGGCCGATGCCGAGCAGCCCGAACGTGAACAAATAGAGAATGCCCGTTCCCCACTTGCCCATGTAGAATCGGTGCACGCCAAACACGCCGAGAAAGGTCAAAAGGATCCATGCCACGGAGTAGTCCGTTCTGCCCGGGACATAGCGGGCATCCGCTGTGCGATCCATCCAGGGGATCAGGAAAACGTCGATGAGCCAGCCGACCAGGAACAGGCCTGCCGTGAGGAGCCAAATGGTCCCGGAAACCGGCCGGCCATAGTAAAACCTGTGCGAGCCAGTGAAGCCGAAGATCCAGAGGATATACCCGACAATCTTGCTGTGAGTTGGGGCTATGGCATTCATTTCATGACCAAAGTGAGGTCCTTCCACGGTGCTGGCAACTACAACGATCGTGCTTTTTTGTAAACCGCTCCGGGTGCGCCGCAGAGCGCAGGGGGAACTTCGGGTCTCCTCCAGGATTCAAGTCAGCGCCCTTTACGAGTCAATCAACCCGCACGCGATAAAAACCGCGCCCGGATTTCGCGTCGGCATCCTCCAGAAGGGCGACTCCTCCCGAGCCTGGAGTTGAAGCGATGGTGATCCAATCCGGTGCGGCCAGATCGGATTTGGTTTCGAGATGGTACATCACGGCCGCGTCATTCACCGTGGCAAAGCTGAACAGCAGGGATGCAACCTGGCTGTGCGTGATGGCCACAACCGGTTGTGGGATCAACGTTGTGGAGGGGGTGGGTGGCGTTACGGTCATGACAAACGCGCGGGTGCTGCCGTTGGTGGCGATGCCCGTGCCTGCAATCACCAGGGTTCCGTCGTTGTTTGTTCCCATGGTGTAGGCACGGGCCAGGCGCAGGAAGATGCCAGTGCCGCTGCTGCGGGCTGCCACTTCGGTTAAATCGTCCACAGACCATTTTGAGGGATCCGGGTCGGTGGTGATCCACAGCGCCGCCTTTTCGGCGCCGCGGTAGTTCATTCCTGCGGCGTAGCGGCCATCCGCAGTGCAGCCGTAGGGGGCGGCCAATGTGGTTGAGCTGCCTGTGTCCAGGAAGTTGGGCAGTTCGGCAATGGTCTGGGAAGGACCCGGCAGTGAGACTTTATAGCCACTGAGGGCCTCATTTCCCGGTCGCGGGGAGTTGCCAAAGACGATTTGGCCGTTAGCGCTGACTGCCAGGGCCTGCCCCCGCGTGGCGCCGTCGAGCCCGTTGAAATAGAACGCGGCAGGCGTGGCGGCGCCGGTCCAGTCCACGACGTAATTTTCACGAGGAGTGTTCCGTCCGCCGACTGCCCGGCCAGTGCTGGAAATGCCGTTTAGTTGAAGAGTTGATCCGCCGGCGATTCTCTGCTTTTCCCAAAGGACTGTGCCGGAGGCAGCGCTCATGGGCCATGGCCCTGAAAGCCTGCCCACGTAGCCCGTGTAAATGCCGGAGGTGACATCCCACCATGCAGAGTAGAATGCGTCGCCGGTTGAGCCGGCCAGTGCGTTTGCCGGCGGGATTTTCGGGGATGAGCCCACGTATGTGTCCCGCCTCTTGAGCCCGAAGGACAAGCCGTCTGTGGTCATGAAATGCGCGTTCCATCCGACGGATAGCCCGGACATCACAACCTGTTTTTGACCATTTTCGAAGCGGTAGCCCGCGCCTGTGAGGATGGATGATTCCGAGCCATCCGGCGTCGCGACGAAATAGACGTTGGTGGTGTTCACCCTGTGCAGGAACCCCCTGGAACCCGAGACACCCACCACCCATGCGCCGTCCGGGGTCATTGCCCGGGCCTCGTTGGCCGAGTCGCCCGGAAGCAGCGGGATGCTCGTCAGGCTCCTGGCGGCGAGGGCGTGGGTGGAGATGCGCAGGGTTGCCGGGTGGCTGGCGGCGTTACCCAGGCCGTTCATGACCACACAACGGTAGCTCGCCGCGTCCGCCACATTGGCATTGGTAATTGTCAGGGTGGCTGAGCGGCAACCGATGAGATTTTCGCCATCGGAAAGATTCACCTGGTTTTTCTGCCATTGAAAATCGAGCGGCGCCTTGCCTGAAGCGGCGACAGTGAAAGTTGCCGTGCCGCCGGGGGGCACGGCACGGTCCTCCGGGTGGATGTTGATGGCGGGTGTTTCTATGACGCGGATACCGGCGCCTGCCATAAACGAAAAGAGTTGTGCGTTTTGAAGAATGAATCGCAAACGCAACGAGGCCATGCCGTGAGGCAGTTCACTGTGGCCTGTCCAGGCGACAGCCTGATCAATGCTGTTGCCGGCAAGTGCAATGCAGTCGGCATGGGCATAGCCGGGCAGCACCTGCCCGGTGGCATCGAGCACCTCGACCTTGATCGAACCGCTGGAGGCGATGTAGTTGAGGCGCAGCACACCGGACGCCCCTTCCAGCGGGCGGGTTGTGATGGTCCCGGGACTGGCGGCGGCATTCAGCGACGCGAACCCGTCCTTTCGCAGGGTTGCCAACCCGATCCCTCCGTTCATGTCGTTCAAGGCCGTTCCGTGGGGTTTGTCGAAGCCTCCATACCAGAGCTTGAGGGTGTCGTTGTCGCGAACCGGCGCGCGCGAGGTGTAGATCTGCGCGGCATCCCACGCTCCGGCGGGGCCGAGCGGCAGGATGGGCGGGCGTTGCCCCTCCTGCCGCTTCCACTGAACACCGTCTCGGCTTGTTACCAACTCCGCAAACACCGGTCCGACATAGTAACCTTCCGCATCGGTGGCGCGGAAAATCCAAAGCAGTCCCACGTACATGGATTCGTAAGGAAAGGCTGAGAGCCCGTAGAAATGAGTGCGCTGGGCGGCGCCGACCGGGGCCCAGCGATCGTCGAAGGCGTCGGGCCAGAGAATCAGTGATTCGTGCGGCCATGCCTCGATGTTTGTTGTGGTTGTCAGCGCCACTGCCCGGCGTTTGCGGTCCTGATCGTCGTACCAAGCATTCTTCACATATCCGAGGTATTGCTGTGTGTGAGGATCCCAGCAGAACTGGCCGACATCGCTGCCGCCGGTGAAAACGGGATTTAGTGGCGCATCTATCACATGAATGCCGTCGGGCGACCACGCTGCGAAGTAGCCGCCCTGGTCAAAATTCATGAATTTGTAGCGTTTGGCCGGGTCCGGGTCCCACGGCGTGTGCATCACCGATGTCATGCCGCCGGGTGTGGGACGTGTGAAGTACATGTTGTTGGAAGAGGATCCGTGCCACGAGCGCAGGTTGAGGATGGGTTTGGTCCAATGAACGCCATCGGCGCTGGTGGCATAGAGTTCGAGGCTCCCGTCGTTGTTGGTGTCGTTGGGCCGAAGGGTGTGGTACCACATCCGGAATCCGGAACCGCTTTCGTCCGGCATGACGGTGCCGTAGAGATACACGGGGCCTTCCCATGGGCGGTCATTCACGATGACAGGGTTGCCCGGATACTTTTCAAAGGCGTGGTAACTTCTGGTAATGCCGCTGCTGCTGCTGACCAGGTAATCATCCACAAATAATTGCCAGGGACCGGTAAGATCATCCAGGGCGGTTGGAGCGTCAGCGCAGACGCAGGCTCCCGACAACAACAAAAAGCAACACCATCGCATGTGGCACAAGTGAGTGTTTTACTGCCGGGAATCTACCACACCGGCGCCGTTGCTGGCAAAAGAAGAAAGAAGAAGAAAGAAGGGTCAAAACGACGCTTGAGCGAATGGGCGCGGAGCGACGCTACGCCTGCCTGTGTATGGTGAGGATCGCGCCGGGAAGAGGGGCGGTTGGGAATAGAATCAGGACGGGGGGGCAATCGATCAGTCGTTCGCGGTGCGGTATTGCAGGTAATTCCGGTACCAGTCTTTAGCTGCGGGGCCCAGGGCGGGCCGACAGTATTCTTTGTAGCCCCACGAGATGAGACGCCCGGAATAAGATGCGGCCAAATCGAGCTTTTGCTTCAGGCGGTCCATGGGCACAGCCCTCCAGGGCATGTCCTTCACAGTCGCGTGGTGGACGCGGCCGTAGCGTTTCACGTATTCCTCGATGCTCGGGATGTTCATCTCCGCCACTTCCACATTGCCCCAGAGTTGCGCCCCGGAGTCCTTGCACGCGCGCGACATTGCATCAAAGAACGGCCGCCGCTGTTCTATCGTGACGTAGGCAAAATGCTCCCCGCTATCCTGCAGCATGACGATATTCAGGCCGCTCCGCTTGATCAGATCAGCCCAGTAAGCGCGGTATTCGGCGGGTTCGTTGAAGCGGAAATCGCCGAACACTTTCGTGCGGTCCAGGATGAAAAAGGGCGAGACACTTACCGGACGATTCGCGGCCTTCTTGCAGGTCGTCACCAGGGCAGGGTAGAGCTCCCGGATGTAGTCGTTCATTGGCCCCCAGCACATGTAGATTTCGTGTGGGATGTACCAGGAGTGGAATGCGGAATGCCCGGCCACCCGCTCGTTGATGGCGCGGATGTTTCTTGCGCAGGCGGCGATTTCCTCTTTCACATTCAGCCTGCTGTGCCAATCGTGTGTGGACCCTGTGTCGAGGATTGCCTTGAATCCCATTTCGGAGCAGAGGTCCAGGAGCTGGTGTAATGAGAATTCCTGTGTGTTAAGAAGCGCCTGCGCGTTGACCAGCCACAACAAATCAAATCCGATGGCCTTTTGCTGAGTCAGTTCCCGGCGCCATTGGGCGGTTTGCCAGCCTGACGACTCGTGCCCGGAGACAAACCAGAGAGTGCCGGATATGAAGGGGAGACATTTTCGATTGGCCGCCGCGGCAAGACCATTGGCAAAGCCCGTGCCGGACGCCAACGCAGCCACCGTGGCGGTCTTCAGAAAAAGGCGACGACTCAGCATGTGGCCAGTATAGCAGGCGCGCGACCCCGACTGTCAAAACACGTTCTCAGGGCTTTTCGTCAGAGGTGGTCTTTTTGGACTCTTCTGTCCTGGTCACTGTGCCATCCGGTGACTGGGTAACGGTCTTTTCCGTAGATTTAATGGTGCCGTCGCTGGAGACGCTGCTGGTCTTGGTGGTGGAAACCTCACGGTCGCACCCGATCAGCAGCAATGACAACGCCAAGGCGGATATCGCCACGCACACTACAGACATACGATTCATAATTATTTGTTTCATTGTAGAAACATCTGAGCTTCGCGCGTGCCACGATGCGCCGCGATGGGCGGCAGCGCACCACCCGCGCGGAGCGGCTGCCGCCGAGAATCCAACAACCGCCCCGCCAGTAACCATTTGTGAGGCGGAGCGGATCAAGCGACCGAAGTTCCGTGGCGAGTCGGTGCAAGGCATCTGGAGTCCCATCCGGTCGTCAGCCAGCTTACAAAGTGCATGGTGCGGCGGTAGTGGCCGTGCAATTTGCAATGGCCGTCTGTGCGTCACCGGTCGCCAAAGGTGACCGTAAACACTTCAATTAGCCTGGGTTGAAGAGGTTAGCGCGCCGGGCGTTGGATTGGCTCTCTACTAGCTGGAGGAGAGAGGAGAACTTATGGAGAAAGAAAAACCTATCAACAAACAAACACAAGCAATCAGTAATGACATAGGGCAACTGGCCGAGGATGCGCGCGCCCTGGTGGCCGCTACCAGTGACGTCGCCGGAGAAAAAGTCGTCGAAGCCCGCAAGCGTCTCGCTGCCGTCCTGGAAAGCGGCAAGGAGGCCTATGGCCGGGCACGCGAGAAGGCCGTCGAGGGCGTCAAAGCTGCGGACGAGGTCATGCACCACCATCCTTATCAGGCCATCGGCATTGCCTTTGGCGTGGGGGCGTTGATCGGCTATCTGGTCACGCGCCGGTATTCCCGCAACGGCGAGTCATGTTCTACCAAAAACGACTGCGACCACGTAACCTAACCGGTCCTTGAAAAAGCGTATCACGCAGTGCAACGCGGCGGAGGTGGCGCTCAAGAAGAGCGGGAAGCACCACAAAGATCTGGTCGATGAGGCACTGGTCCTGCAAGACAAATTGCGGCGCACGATCCCCCGGATTCTGTCCGCGCAGGAAGCGGAGCGGAAGCAGATCAGTTGCGATCCGCAGGATGAGAATGGCCAGACCCTGGCAACGCCAGTCTGTAGCCGATGGTTTTGGGCTGTGAGGATCTCAATCTCCACGCCGGAATTCGACTGACCATCGAGTCCCCTGACATGGTGTTGGGCGAGGACGTTAAGATCTCGCATCGGTGACATCCGGAACAGCGATGGAATGCGCCGCACTCGAAACGTTTTGCGATGCGGCGGAGAGTTCCGCAGTGCCCGGAGATTCGAAATCCTGGCGTGGCGGGCTATCTTTGGCGGGACGGCTTTCCGTTTTGCACGGGTTCAATTTCCACGAGCACTGCGGCGCCCTTGCCCGGGAAACGGATCTGCAACCCACGTTTCGTTAGCATGCGGCCGCTGAATTGCCGGCCTTCGGGCACCATGCCGTGGGGCCCGACCGGGACTGAGAGCCGGTACGAGCTGGACCGGTCCAGGCCGCGCAATGCGATGGAGTGATCCAGTTTCGGATCGCCGGCCTGGAAAGCGAAGAGCAGGCCGCGATCTGTTGCCGGATCTCTGTAGAGCGCAGCCTGAACAGCGCCGAGCCGCGGTGTGGTGAGATGGAAGACGTCTGCCTTGCCGATCAGTGGACGAAGGCGTTTATACTGGGCGATCCTGTCATTTACGATGCCGAGCGTTTTTTCGTCCCACGAGGTGATCGCCCCTGAGAGCCCCATGTGGCCCATCATGTTGATGACGAATTGAGCATCCAGGTCCAGCACTTGCTCCTGTTGGTCCGGTTTGGTGGTCCAGTGGCTGCAAGTGCTGGCAGGGAAGAAAAAGGTCGCGCCAAACATGATTAGCAGGTTTGGCTGGTTTGCGACAGTGTCCGAAATCCAATGAGTATCGGTGAGTGCTGCCGAGGTTAACTCGTGGCGTCGCGCCCCGCTGGAGCAATCCTCGACGATGAGCTTCGGGTGTTCTGTTCGCAGATAGGACCACAACTCTGCCATGCCGCGGTAGTGGCGATACAGAGGATCCCTCGCCGCAGACAAGTGCTCATTTTCGATGGCCGGGTCGGTGTTGAAATCCATTTTGACGTAATCGAGTGAGTAATTCTTTATGGCGTCATCGAGCACTTTTTTGGCGTGCTCAAGCACCTGAGGGTTGCCAAAGTCGAGCATGCTGCGCTTGCTGAGGCGACTGCCCTTCGTATCTGTCAGGAACCAGTCCGGGTGAGCTTCTGCAACCTTTGACGATGGGGCGGCGCACTCGATCTCAAACCACAGGCCGAACTTCATGCCCAGCGCATGAACGGCCGCCGCTATCGGGGCCATGCCATTTGGCAAACGATCGCGATTCACCTCCCAATCACCGAGGGAGAGGCTCCACTGCGCGTCCAGGCCCTGGCCGAACCAACCGGCGTCGATCGTAAAGAGTTCACACCCGACATCGCGCGCGACCCGCGCGGCCTCGACGAGACGCTGCTCGGTCAGTTTGTCGTAAAGATCGTACCACGTATTGTATTGAACGGGAGGCCAGGTCGGACCGGGATCACGCAACAGTTTTTCGCGGGTGAAACGCACCATGGGCTGCGTTCCATAATCCCAATGGCCGGTGAATTCGGATACCAGCGCGCCCGGGACGGGCATGCCGTTGATTTCCTTGAAGGGCGCGAGGTCCGCCGGGGACGTCGCGAGTTTGACCACAATGCCTTTGCCTTGAGGCTGGACCTCGAAAGTCCAGTTGCCCATGTAAGCCAGCATGAGTGCCAGTCCGTTGCCGGTCCGTTCATTGGCCAGGACCCACATTGGCTTGAGACCGTTGCTGGCGCGGCCGCGGCGTTGCGCATAGCGGCAGCCGCCGGCAGAGAGTTTCGTGTAGCGCAGGTAGTATTCCTTGTGCCCACGACCGTCCACCTCCATGAGCACCCAATCGGTGATCGGCCCTGGCAAGGTGCGTTCGAGCGGCAGGCGCACCGGTGTGGCCAGTCGTGCGGCGGATCGACCGGTTGTTTTCAGAGCGGCGATCGGATCGGCCTCCCCCGGACCTGGTATGGGCATGGGTTTTTTGCCCGTTACGGTGAAGCGCGCATCGGCCCAGTCTGCATGATCGAAATGGTATCCGTCACCCGCATCGGTCACTGCCAGCAGAAGCGACTTCACACCGCGCAAGTCCACGGAAACAGGTTTGGCAGGCGCACCCGGAAGCATGACGCCGGAATCGTAAATCTTCTTTCCGTCAGCTACGATTTGAAACACCACCGAGCCGGCGCCACCTGCCGAATCGTCCAAGCCGACGGTGGCCTCAAACCTTCGGGTGCCGCCTTCGAGCTGAAGATGGTAAGTGCCGGGCGAGTGTGTGCCGACGCCGCGCTCGAATATCTTGCCGTTCAACGAGAGGGGCTTCCTCGTGATGGACCGGTTGGTCTGGGGCGCGCCCCAGCCTTGCTCCATGGAGGTCAGGTCCAGGGAATCGAGCCAGACCGTTTGCGCTGCGACAGCAATAGCAGGGCTGCCGGCCAGGATCAGGGTGGCAATGAAGATGCCTGTCATGGCTGATACGGGGCTCGGACGTGAAGGGGAACGATGTGCGGTCCATGGGTGCATAGCGCGTGCGGGTCATTGAACAGGGAATGGACGGGGGGCGCAATGAAAGACAAGGGGTGCCGGCGCGGTAATTTCGACGGAAAAAGCGGCTCGAAATAAGCAGGGTTTTCGGGTTCCCGGCACCGTTATGCCGGTGCCGGGACGAAATGCCTGCCGATTCTTCTGGAATGCCTGATCGGTGCTATGGGTTTCTGCGCAGGCGGAAGAACTCTGTCCCGGTTCCCCGGAGCAGTGGCGCGAGGTTGGTCTTGCCGTCCTGGTAAACAGAGGGCTGCGGGTTCACGTCGTTAAACCCGCCGTTGATTGCCGTTGCAGATTGAACTGCCACAGCGGTGAGGTTCGACGGATACGCAAGCGTGACGTAACTGCTGTCCATGGAGATTTTCAATTCGGGGGCACCAAATTCCCAACATTTGCCCACGCCGCCCAGGATGAACTTCGACCCATCGCTGGTCACATCAAAACCCCAGTACTGAGCGCTGCCGGCGACAGTATCGAGGTCCGTCTTGGTGTAAGTAGTCACCAGCGAGCCAAGACTGGTTGCACTGTTCATGTTATAAATCTGCACCCCGTTGTCTGTGGTGTGGACATACAAATACCCACCACGCTCGATGACCGTCCAAAGCCCGAAGCTGCCGGTACCGCTGAGGATGCCGGCGTTTCCCAGTTCAGTGCTTGCGCCGGTAGCCAGATTCAGCGCGTAGAACTTTGGGTTCGTGAGTTGGCCATTGTCACCATAGTAGGCATAATCCTTGTAAACATCGCCAACGCGAACGTTGCGAATCCGAGTCGTCACAAGAGTGGTTACATAGCCATCCGGGTTCCAGCGAGTATCCGCTTCCAGGGCAAATGGTTCTGCGGTCACTTTAACCAAATACAGGTTCTTTCGAAACCCCGAATCGTATGCCGTATGAATGATGGTGAAATCGTCAACGAAATCAAAACCCTCGGCTATCCTGGCGCTGGGTGTCGGCGCTGTTACCGCCCCGGTGCCATCCAGATTGTAACGCGTAAAGGTAGTGGTGGTTGCGCCGGAGTAACCGCTGCTCGATGCGACAATGTAAGCGGATCCGAGGGTGCCCGGGAATGGCTTGACCATGCGGTGTTCGGTGTCGGGCGTGACCAGGAGCAGAGGTGTCCCCCAACCGCTGTCGTAGCGCCCGAAGCCCCGGCTATTGATCTGGTTCACGTAAACGTAGGAACCGGAATAGACCGGGTTAAAGACGCTGCTTGACGCGGCAAAATCTCCCGCGAAGTCGAAGAGACACCTCCCTTGAAGGTTTTCCGGGGCCACGGGTGCGGCCGAGAGATTCAGGGTGAACAGTAAAGCCGAAGCTGTAGGAATTAGAATACGTTTCATAAACGGGACAGCATTTTAGCAAGTCGAATGTAGGAGTCAACTCAAAAAGCTTGTCAAACGAGATTTGCTGAAGGCTGGGGCGGACTAACGATCGCAGATCGTTGAGTTTCAAAACTGAGGTCGGGCCCGGAAAGACGTGCCAGGATGGTTCTCACCCTTGGGATTGTCACATCTCCAAAGCCTTAGGAAAACTTCCGGGAAAGGCCATTCGGTCTTCTGTTTCTGATTTACCTTGCAGGCGGCTCTCGGGCACATTTTGGCGCATGTGCTTCTTACGTGTTGCGTGGCTGGTGTTGGCCATGGCGGTTCCGGTGGCGACTGCGAGTTCCGCGCAAAAGCCGAATATCATTGTCATTCTCGTGGACGACATGGGTTTCTCGGACATTGGCTGCTATGGCTCGGAGATTCCCACGCCGAACATCGATCGGCTCGCGGCCGGGGGTATCAAGTTCAACCAATTCTACAACACTGCTCGTTGCTGTCCCACACGGGCCGCACTGGTCACCGGGCTCTATTCCCACCAGGTGGGGATGGGATGGATGACAACGGATTTCGGTTCGAACTATCCAGGATTTCGCGGACGGTTGATCGAGGACCGCATCACGATTCCCGAGGTGCTCAAGCCCGCCGGTTATTTCACGGCGATGACGGGCAAGTGGCACTTGGGCCAAGGACCGAACACGCCCGCCGAGCGATTTGATCGTTCCTTACAAGCCATGGCGGGAGGCTTCTATTATCCAGCCGGCAAGGGAGAAGCCGCCCCGAGGCTTGTTCTGGATGGGAAAAGGGTCGAGCCTACCGGTCCAGAGTTGCCGAGGGATTGGTATTCAACCGATCTCTGGACTGAGTTTGGCCTTCGGTTTATTGACGAAGCGCTCGCGGCCAAGAAACCTTTCTTTCTCTACCTGGCCCATAATGCCCCACACTTTCCCCTCCAGGCCGACCCGGAGGACGTTGCGAAATTCCGTGGCAAGTATAAGGAAGGCTGGGACCAGATCAGCGCCAGGCGTCACAAGAGGCAAATCGCTGCCGGACTGGTTGACAAGCAATGGCAAAAGGCTGCCCGGCCTGAGACCGTCAGCGCGTGGGACACGCTCAGCGAAAGCGAGAAGGACCATTTCGACCATCTTATGGCTATTTATGCGGCATGTGTCTGGCGAATGGACCGGTCCGTCGGCGCCCTGGTGGATGGATTGCGCAAGCGCGGCGTGTTCGAGAACACCCTGATCCTGTTTATGAGCGATAATGGCGGCAACGCCGAGGGCGGCCCGAAGGGAATCGCGCGCGGGCCCGGGGAGTTGGGCCGGGCTAACTCGACGGTTTTTTGTGGTGAGTCCTGGGCATGGATGCAGAACACGCCTTTCCGCAAGTTCAAGCATTACAACCACGAGGGCGGCATTTCTACGCCTTTGATTGCCCATTGGCCAAACGGGATTAGGCCTCGCGAGGGGTGGTGCGACGAGCCGGCGCACCTGATTGATATTATGGCTACCTGCATTGATGTTGCGGGCGCCAAAATGCCCGAGCTTTACAGAGATAAACCGGTGCTGCCCCTGGAGGGTGTGTCGCTCCGTCCTATCTTTGCCGGGCAGACGATTCACCGTTCGCAGCCCATTTTCTGGGAGCATGAGGGCAACGCCGCCGCGCGTGAAGGCGATTGGAAAATTACGCGGCTCGGCTATGCCGCCAACTGGGCGCTTTACGACATGAAGGCCGATCGCACCGAGCAGAATGATCTTGCTGTCAGGCACCCTGAAAAAGTGAAGGCGCTGGCCGCCAAGTGGGATGCATGGGCGGAGCGAGCCAACGTAAAGCCGTGGCCTCGGGGGATTGGATATCCGCGCACGGACGCTGAACGGGCCGCGCTCGGGAAAGGCCAGAAGAAGAAAAAGGGGAAGGGAACGAGCCAGCCGCAATAGGGCGCCTGGCGCTGACTCATTTGGTGAGGATTGCCTCCCGGGCTTTCTTTCGCGACGGCGATAATGCAACTGGTGCTTGAGTTTCGCGGACGACTGCTCAAGATGGGCGCATGAATCGCCGCTTATTTCTTCAACGGCTCGGGACAGCGGGCATTGGTGTTGCGGCCCTTGCTCCGGCTCTTACCGGTTTTGCGCAACCCAACTCTCCCGCCAGGCGAGTCGCTCTGATTGGCTCCGGGTGGTACGGCAAGGTGGATTTGCTCCGGTTGATCCAGGTGGCGCCGGTGGAGGTGGTGTCACTGTGCGATGTGGACAGCAAGATGCTGTCCGAGGCGGTTGATATTGTGGCCGGGCGGCAGAAATCGGGCAGGAAGCCGCGGGTTTATGCGGATTATCGAGAGCTGCTCAAGCAGCGGGACTTCGACATTGTTCTAATAGGGACGCCGGATCACTGGCATGCGCTGACGGCGATTGCGGCGCTGGAGGCCGGGGCGCACGTTTATTTGCAGAAGCCGATCAGTGTGGATGTGGTGGAGGCGCGCGCGATCCTGGCGGCTGCGCGCAGGCACAAGAGGGTGGTGCAGGTGGGGTTACAGCGGCGGAGCACGCCGCACCTGGTTGAGGCGCGGGATACGATTGTGCGCGAGGGCAAACTTGGGAAAGTGGGGCTTGTGGAGGTTTACTGCTACTACAACATGCGTTCGCGGGAGAATCCGCCCGACATTGAACCGCCCGAGCATCTGGATTGGGATATGTATTGCGGACCGGCTCCGAAGCGGGCTTACAACAAGAATATCCATCCAAGACGGTGGCGCGGCTACATGGAGTACGGGAACGGGATTGTGGGTGATATGTGCGTCCACATGCTCGACATGGCGCGCTGGATGCTCGATTTGAGCGCGCCCAGGATGGTGACTTCCACCGGCGGCATCCTGTTTGCGAAGGATGCAAAATCGAACATCAGCGACACCCAAACGGCAACATTCGACTTTGGCGACGTGCAAATAGTCTGGCAGCACCGGACGTGGGGGGATCCTCCGGATCCGAAGTACACATGGGGCGCAACATTTTATGGCGATAAAGGCACCCTTAAGGCGGGATTGATGGGCTACGACTTCATGCCGCGGGGCGGCGCGCCCGTGCACAAGGATGTCGTCATGGAGTTGGAGGAATATCCGGAGGACAAGACCGAGCGGGACCTTGAGAAGCACGTGGCTCCTGCCGTGCGAAGGCACATGAAGGACTTCCTGGGATGTATTGACAACGGCGGAAGGCCCGTTTCAGATATCGAAGAGGGCTGCATTTCGACGGTCGCGTGCATTCTGGCAAATATGTCAATGGGTCTTGGACGCAGTCTCGCCTGGGATAACGCGGCGGGGACAGTGACCGGGGACGCCGAAGCGGCGAGCAGGCTGCGCCGGCCGTATCGCGCGCCTTGGGTGCATCCGGAGACGGCATAGGCGGGCATGCGCTTTGTTCGGGTGCCTGCTGAGCCCGGAGCTCACTCCCACGCTACTCTTGTCACACCGGGTTTCCCGCCCAGGGTGCGCACGACTCTGGAGGAGAGTTCGAACCGGCGTTTGTGCTTGAACTTGAGTTCGAACTGAAGGTTTCGCTCGTTGGAGGGCAGCTCCATGCCGATGGCGATCTTTGTGGGTTTGGCGCCTTCGGCTTTCAGCGTTGCGACCAGTTCCTCATCCGACACGCCGTCCGGGCTCACCGTCAGTCGCAGTGTGGCGAAGGAGTCGCTGTAAATACGGCCCTCGATCATGGGCAGGAGCACGAGCGTTAGAATGGCCGCTGCCAATCCCAGCGCGCCGACCACGAACAAACCCGCGCCGAAAGCCAGTCCGAGCACGGTGACAAACCAAAGAGTGGCCGCGGTTGTGACCCCTTTGACGAACTTTTCCTGCCGCATAATGGTGCCGGCGCCGAGGAATCCCATGCCTGTGAGGATGCCCGCGCCTAGCCGTCCGGGGTCCGGGCGCCAGTTGCCGCCGATGTTCGCCAGTTCATGAGAACTGGTTGCGTAGAGCGCATCGGAGATGATCATTGCCAGTGCTGCCGCCGTGCATGCAAGGATCGTCGTTCGAAAACCGGCCGGGCGGCCGTGTGTTTCCCGTTCCCATCCGACGATTGCCCCGGCCGCTATTGCGGCGAGCAGCCTTAGTGTGACATCCCAGGTTGACAGGTATTCCATTGCCGGATCTGCCGGGGTTACCCGGCGAGTTTGCTGGTGAATCGCGCCAGCCGGGTCATGGCTTCCCTGATGTTTTCCATGTTCGTGGCGTAGGCGCACCGCACGAAACCCTCGCCGCAGGCGCCAAAGGCTGTGCCGGGCACCACGGCCACTTTTTCATCGTTCAGCAACTTCAGGGCGAACTCTTTGGCGGGCAGCCCGAACTTCTTCACGCTGGGAAAAGCGTAAAAGGCGCCGAGCGGACGATGACACTCGAGGCCCATATCTTTGAATGCGCCGACGATGTAATTGCGACGCCGGCGATATTCGCCAACCATTTCGGCCACGTCCGTCTGCGGCCTGGTGAGCGCCTCGATGGCGGCTTTCTGACTGAGCGATGAGGCGCAAAGCATTGTGTACTGATGAATCTTCATCATCGCCTCGATGAGCTCGGCAGGTCCGCAGGCGTAACCGAGACGAAAACCCGTCATGGCCCATGCCTTTGAGAACCCGTGCAGAAAGATGGTCCGTTCCCGCAGGTCGGGAATGCCGGCGATGCTTGTGTGCGGCGTGTCGTAGGTGAGTTCCGAGTAGATTTCGTCCGTGATGACTACGAGATCCCGCTCGCGGGCGAAGGCGGCAATTTCCTCGAGATCCTCCCGTCCCATGACCGCGCCTGTGGGGTTATTGGGAAAATTGAGCATCAGGACCTTGGTTTTTGGCGTAGCCCTGGCCTCGAGCATCGCGCGGGTGAGCCGGAAACCGTTCTCCGCGCTGGTTTCGACCTCGACGGGGCGTCCGTGGGCGAAGAGGATCGTCGCGCGGTATGAAACATAACACGGTTCGTGGTAGAGCACCTCGTCCCCGGGGTTGAGCAGCGCGCGGAGGGCAAGATCCAGAGCTTCACTCACGCCAACCGTGATCAGGATCTCGCTGTCGGCATTATAGGTCACCCCGAAGTTTTTTGCGATGTAGCCGGCGATGGCACGTCTCAGCTCGATGTAGCCGAGGTTGCTTGTGTAATGCGTGGCGCCGCGTTCGAGCGCAAAGACCGTGGATTCCCGAACGTGCCAGGGCGTGTCAAAATCCGGCTCGCCAATGCCCAGGCTGATCACGTCCTTCATCGTTGTGACGATGTCAAAGAAGTCCCGGATGCCGGAACGCGGGATATCGCGTACGACGGTGTTGAGGCGGTTACGGAGAGACACTGAGGCGCTCATCGGAAGGTTCCTGGTGCATCAGCACGCCAAAACGCTTGTAGGTTTTGAGCATGAAATGAGTGGAGGTGGAGATGACCCCTTCGAGGGAGGAGAGCTTTTCACTGACGAAGGCCGCCACCTCGCGCAGGCTGCGCCCCTCGACGAACAGCAGGAGGTCATAGCCGCCGCTCATCAGGTAAGCCGACCGCACCTCCGGGAAACGGCTGATCCGGTTGGCGATCGTGTCGAAGCCACCCTCGCGTTGAGGTGTCACTTTCACCTCGATGACGGCCGTGACCTTCCCCGGATCCACCTGCTCCTCGTTCAGAATCGCCTGGTATCCACGGATAACACCGGCCTTCTCATAGCCCTCAATGCGGGCTTTTACGTCGTTCTCGGTGACGCCGAGCATCCGGGCGATGTCCGCCGTGGACTCGAGCGCGTTGGCCTGCAGCATTTTTAATAACTCATCCATACCATTACTTTGGGTAAAGCGGCGTAGAGCTATATCGTTTTGATGGGCTTGGAGAAAGAAAAATCTGGGGTTCTAAAATCTGAGCTCAGAAACGTGAGAGAAAAGACTTGAAGGAAAACCAAGGGGCCGAAACCCGAAACCTGAGTTTTGGGGGCCAGGACTGGAAGGAGCGGTTGGGGAGGAGACTTGAGGAATATGACCGGGGCGGGGATTGCCAAGCTGAGGGAACAATTTTCATGTCGTCATATGTTGCTGTGACTGGAACAATTTACGTCAAATTGTGAATGAGAGATGGCGAGGTCTGGACACGGTGTGCCCTTCATAGTAAGCAAAAAATGCGAAATCTTAGACAAGCGGTGATAAGCAGGCCGTGATGGAAAAAGACAGTCTGCGGGGATGAAGTGTGGCGTATTCACAGCGACCCTGGTCATTCTGGCAGCCCTTGCGGCGCGAGCGGAGCCGATAGCGGACAGTTCGTGCATGGACTGCCATGCCGACAAGGACCTGTGGAAGACCAATGCCGCCGGGGTGGGGGTCTCGCTTTTTGTGGACCTGGAGAAGGTGAAAGCTTCAGCTCATAAAACCAACAGCTGTGCGAGTTGCCACTCGGACATCACCGAACAGCATCCGGATGATGGAAAATCGCCGCAGCCGGTGGATTGTGGGAGTTGCCACAAGGAGCAAACTGAGACATACGGCGCCAGCACGCATGGCATGGCGCTGGCCGAGGGCAGTGCGGGCGCGGCGGGTTGCGTTGATTGTCACGGGAGCGGGCATTCGATCCTGCCGCCGACCTCGACGGAGTCTCAACTTCATTACATGCGGATTGGGGAGACTTGTGGCGCCTGTCACGATGAGGAGGCCCGGGAGGTTTTGGAAAGCGTGCATGGGGAGGCGTTGGCGAAGGGTTACCGCGAAGCTCCCACCTGCACCGACTGCCACTCGGAGCACAAAATCCAGAAGCTTTCGGCCGGTTCGCAACGAGCTTCGGCGGATGTTTGCAGCTCCTGCCACGCTTCGGAGCGAATCAACACCAAGTTCAAAATGCCATCCGACCGGGTGAGAACCTTTTTTGACAGCTACCATGGCCTGGCCGGAAAGTATGGTTCTGCCACGGCGGCGAATTGTTCGAGCTGCCACGGTGTGCACAAGATACTGCCTTCGAGCAACACCAATTCGACCATTCATCCGACCAACCTCGCGGAGACCTGTGGCAAGTGCCACCCGGGCGCCACGGAGAACTTTGCCCAAAGCAAAATCCACGTGGACGCGTCGAGCGCCGGGAGTGATGGAGACGTCGGAACCCTGACGAACTTCTGGGTGCGCAGGATCTACCTGATTTTGATTTTTGGCACGATAGGGTTCATGGCTTTGCATAACGGCGCGGTATTTGTGAAGAAGGTGCGTGCGCGATATCAGAGCGCGCACCTGGAGGTGCCGCGGATGGATCTTTCCCAGCGCTTGCAGCACATGGTTCTGGCCGCGAGCTTTATCTGGCTGGCCATTAGCGGCTTTGCATTGAAATTTCCCGATTCATGGTTCGCGTGGATGATGGGCTCCAACGAGCAGTTACGGAGCTGGAGCCACCGGGTTGCGGGCGTTGTGCTGCTGCTGGTGGGCGCCTACCATATATATTACGTGGTCGCCAACCGCAAAGGACGCAACCTGGTAAAGGACCTGATGCCGACACCCAAGGATGCCCGGGACCTTGCTGTGAACGCCAAGTACCTGGCGGGAATCTCGCCGGAGAAAGCGCGGATCGGAAGGTTCGGATATGCCGAGAAAATGGAGTACTGGGCTGTGGTCTGGGGCACCGTGATCATGGGGGTCACAGGCCTCATGGTGTGGTTCAAGATGGAAGTGACCCAGTTCATTCCGCGTTGGATTGTGGATGTCGGGCTGACCATTCACTACTACGAGGCCATCCTCGCATGCCTCGCGATCATCGTGTGGCACTTCTACCACGTCATGTTTGACCCGGACATTTACCCGCTCAACTGGGCATGCATCAACGGGAAAGTCTCGAAGCACTGGCACGAGGACGAGCATCCGCTGGAGAACATCGAGTGTGCGCGAGCCGAGCAAGCGGTTGTCAAACCGGAGGAGGCCAAGCCGCAGGCGTGAGGCACCGGGGCGGTGGGCCGCTGGGGCGGTTTGGAGCGAGGCACGGTTTGGGTGTTTTTTTGGGTTGTCTGACTGGAAACCTATTTTTGGCATTGGCTAGCCAAGAAAGGTTCGGTTGCGCGGCGGCCTGTCGGTCATTTCCCACCTGGATTTGCGGTATTAATGAGCCAATCTGTTCCTCCGGGATTTTCGCATTAGCGGGGTTGGGTTTTCAAGAGCAAAAAATGGTGAGCGTTTGCCAAGCGAGGTAGAGCCTTAATGCCGCTTTTGAATAGGCTTTTGCGCGTGATCCGTATCAACAAAAGGCTGGAGGGTTTCAGGAGGATCTTATGAGGTTCTTTGTGGCCGGCTTGAGTTACAAGAGTGCGCCTGTCGAAGTGCGGGAGCGGGTGGCGGTGCATGCGTCCCGGTTGAAGTGCCAGGGGTGCAGGCTCAAGATCATTGGCGGTCTTTCCGAAGTCGTCCTGGTATCCACCTGCAATCGCGTTGAAGTTTACGGTGTGAGTTCCTCGGGCGGATTCAACGCGTTGCGTCTCTGGGACACGCTCGCGGCGGGTTTGGACATAGCGCCTTATCTTTACATTCACGAAGGTGTGAAGGCCGTTGAGCATTTATTTTCTGTGGCGAGCGGGCTTGATTCGATGGTGGTTGGCGAGACGGAAATTACCGGTCAGATCAAGCAGGCATACGTGGCCGCCAGCGATGCGAAGCTGACGGGTCGCGTGACCAATCGTCTTTTCCAGACCGCATTGAAGGCGGCTAAAGAGATCCGCACGCACACCGCCGTGGGGCGCGGGGCGACATCGGTCGGCAGCGTGGCTGTCGAGCTTGCGGAGCGGATATTTGACCGGGACCTTTCGACGCGCACCGTGATGATTATCGGCGCGGGCAAGATGGGCGAGGCTTGTTTGAAGCATCTTGCCAAGAAGGGCGCCAAATCCATTTTAGTGGCCAACCGTTCCTACGAGCGCGCGTTGAAGCTGGCTGGAGAATTTGGAGGCACACCGCTGCCCTTCGCGCAATGCATCGAGGCGATGGCTCAGGCCGACATTGTGGTGAGCTCCACCGGTTCAGCGGAGACGATTTTGCACCGTCCGGATATTGAGAGAGTGATGAGAGGGCGTGTGGGCCGGCCATTGTTTCTCATTGATATTGCGGTGCCTCGGGACATTGACACTGACGTTGACCGGCTGGAGAACGTCTATCTCTACAACGTCGATCACCTGGAGCAAATTGTGAAAGAGAATCGGTGCTTGCGCGAGCGGGAGCTTGCGAAGTGTTATGAGATCGTCCGGCAAATGGCGGCCGAGAGCCACGAGCGTGTGAGTGTGGTCCGGCCGGCTGCGGAGCCTTCGGTTTGCGCGCCCGATTGGGGCATGGAAGGGGCGCGGGCCTGATGATCACCAAAAAGCAAAGAGAATTTCGATGCCGTTGCGGAACAATGGAATTCCGCCTCGCATTGGGAGCGGCGCATCCTTGTGGGTGCGTTGCCGGGGCCGAAAAGCTCCAACCAGCAATACCACCAACAGCAGCACGCCTAACCGTATGAATGGTTCGTTGAACAAAACGCAAGTTGTCCTCGCGGCTCTTGCGCTATGGATGAGTGGAGTGGTCACGGCCACAGCGGCAACCGCCGCAGTGAACGCCCGAATAGTGACGCGCTCCCTTTCGCCGCAAGATAAAACAGATTACAGCCTCACCGGGTTGCAGGGAGCCAGCGGCCTGAACACCGTGGGTGTGGGCCAGCCCGTCTATGCCGAGGTGCAAATCGGGCTTTCAACGCCTCCCTCCAACATTGTGAGCGTTACGTGGGCGCTGACCGAGAGGCCTTTGGGGTCCACGGCGACACTGGAGCCGAGCCCGCTGGGCGCGAACGTGCCGATCGCGTCGAGCGCCGATGCTCTGACCCACTGGCTGAGCGCGCGCACGATGCTGCGCCCGGACGTGGAGGGCGTGTATGTGCTGGGCGCCACGGTCACCACGACGACCAGTTCCACGAACATCACGCAGAAGATCACAGGCGCCCGGTTCCTGGGGTATGAGCAGGCCTGCCGGGCCTGCCATGACGGCAACTTCCGCGCGCCGGACATGTCGTCTTACACGAACACGCCTCACGCGACGGCTTTTGCGCAGAACATAGATGACAGCATGGGTCACTTTGCGACGCGGTGTTTTTCCTGTCACGTTGTGGGTTACGACGACAACACCAATGCGGTGAACGGGGGGTTTGACGATGTGGCCCGGCAACTGGGCTGGTCGTTGCCGGCGGTGTTGACCAACGGCAACTGGGCGGCCACTCCGCCGGAGATCCAGAACGTTGCGAACGTCCAATGCGAAAGCTGCCACGGGGCGGGAAGCCGGCACGTGGTGCACGCCGGTGTGGTGGGCAATCCGGAGACGATCTCTGTGAGCTTTGATTCGGGCAACTGCGCCCAGTGCCACGACTCGGCATGGCGGCACATCAAGACGACGGAGTGGGAGAACTCGAGGCACGCGGTGGCCACGACCTCGCCGACCGGTCCGTCGCGCGGCGATTGTGTGAAGTGTCATTCCGGGAAATCGTTTGTGGAGACAGTCAAGGGCGCCAGCGTGATCCATACCGATTACGAGCCGATCGGCTGCGTCACCTGCCACGATCCGCATTCGGCGGAGCATCCCGGGCAGCTCCGCAAGGCCGGGCCCATCGCGCTCATGGACGGCATAACCACCATTCAGGAGCCGGGGGCGGGGGCTATCTGCATGAGCTGTCACATGGGCAGGCGCAACGCCACGAATTACGTCGAGGTGACCACCGGCAGCGGAAACTTCGGACCGCATCACAGCAACCAGGCGGACATGCTGGCCGGCGCCAACGCGATCACCTACGGCAAGGTGATCGGCAGTTCCGCGCACGCGCGTGCTGTCGAGGATTCCTGTGTCGGCTGTCATATGCAGCCGGTGGCGAACACCGAACCCGGGTTTTCGGCTGTGGGCGGGCATACGTTCAAGCTATCGCTGGAGACCTCGACCAACAGGATTGAACTCGTGACCGCCTGCGCGGAGTGCCACGGCGAGATTGAAGACTTCAACCTGGTTCGCCAGGATTACAACGGCGATGGCGTGGTTGAGGGCATCCAGAGCGAGGTCAAGGCGCTGCTCCGGCGTCTTGCGAAGCTCCTGCCGCCCGTTGGTGTGGACAAGGAAACCATCTCCATCAATTCGAGCTGGACCAAGCAGCAGCTCAGGGCCGGCTTCAACTGGAAATTCGTGGGCGAGGAAGGCAGTTTCGGCGTGCATAACCCCGCTTACGCGGTCGGCCTCCTGAAGGCATCCATTGCGGACCTCACCGGCGATAGCAACGAGGACGGGTTGCCGGACGAGTGGCAGATTCGTTACTTTGGCTCGGCGAACGCCCCGAACGCGGCGCCGAACGCGACTCCGGCCAACGACGGTGTGCCGAACTGGCTCAAGTGGAGCCTGGGGTTGGACCCGTTGATTCCGGGCATACAAGTGCCGGGCGGCTACGTTTGGGCCAACGCGAGCTCGATGGGCGGCTCGACCGACGAGATCCAGATCTACACGGCTGCCGAGGTGGTATTCAATACCGAGCCCGGGAAGACCTACCAATTGCAGGCGATTTCGACGCTGGGTGGCGGCTGGACGAACGTTGGTGCGCCCGTTACGGGCACCGGCAGCGCGTTTAGCATGGTCACGCCGACTCGCAGCAACACGCAGCAATTCTTCAGGGTTGTTACAAATCCGTAAGACCTTTTGACGGTTTGGCGCTACCCCCTCCAGCAAACACTGGAGGGGGTTTGACGTACGCGGGAATGCTCCAACACGATCCCGGCTTGCTGGATGGCCATCTGCCATCACCGAGTCTTGTGTCTCGCCAAAAACTCTGGATGATTCCCGCTAAGTATATGGGTAACTCATCACCGGCAGTGGATGCGGCGCTTGTGCCTGCGAAAAGGGAATGTCCACAGGGCACATCGGCGCCGCGCAATTCCGTCTCCGGGCTGCGGATTCGATGGCGCAACACAGTTCGGTCGATGGTCTTAATCCTGGCTGCGGCTCTGTGTCTTCAGGCCGATGCTGCGTCAGTGAGACAGGATATCCTCATCGCCGATTTTGAAGGGCCGGATTACGGCTTGTGGAGGGTTGAAGGTGATGCCTTTGGCTCCGGGCCGGCCAAAGGAACGCTGCCCGGGCAAATGAAAGTTGATGGGTTTCGGGGCAGGGGCCTGGTCAACTCCTTTAACAATGGCGACCGCAGCATCGGTGCGCTGACAAGCCCCGAATTCGAAATCGCCCGCTCCAATATCAACTTCCTGATCGGCGGCGGCGGCTATGCCGGCGAGACCTTTATGGAGTTGCTTGTGGATGGCCGGGCTGTCAGGACTGCGACTGGAACCAATCTCGCCCCAGGCGGCAGCGAGGAACTGCAATGGCAAGCGTGGAAAGTCAGCGACCTGGCCGGACGGCACGCTTCAATCCGGATCATCGACAAACGAACGGGAGGCTGGGGTCATATCAATGTCGATCACATCCACCAGTCGGACTCCGATCCGCCACGGATGATCCGGGACGCAAGTCGCGAGTTTCACATCAGCGGCCGTTATTTGCACATTCCCATCCGCAACGGAGCTCCGCGGAGGAATGTGACTGTGTTCGTGGCCGGCAAAATGGAAGTGGCTAACGCCATCGAGTTGGCTGACACCGCGCCGGACTGGTGGGCGTTCGTGGACGCGAGCGCGTGGCGTGGCAAGAGTGTGTCCCTGGTAGTGGACCGTTTGCCGGAGGATTCATCGGCTTTGAGTTTGATCGAGCAGGGCGATCAAATCAAAGACGCTGCAAATCTTTACCGCGAATCGTTGCGACCCCAATTTCATTTCTCATCCCGGCGTGGCTGGTTAAACGATCCCAACGGGCTTGCGTTCTTCAATGGACAGTATCACCTCTTCTACCAGCACAACCCTTACGGTTACAACTGGGGGAACATGCATTGGGGACATGCCGTGAGCCGGGACCTCGTTCACTGGCGGGAACTGGGCGATGTCCTGGCGCCGGACCGGTTCGGGCCAATGTATAGCGGGAGCGCCGTCGTGGATGCGGACAATACCGGCGGTTTCGGGGCGAAGAAGGCGCCCGCGCTGGTCCTGCTATACACCGCTGCGGGCAAACCCACAGTTCAATGTCTGGCGGCCAGCACAGACGGTCGCACATTCACCAAGTTCACCGGCAATCCCGTGCTCGGCCAGGTTACCGAAGGCAATCGCGACCCTAAAGTCTTCTGGTATGAGCCCAGCCGTCAATGGGTGATGGCGCTCTATGTCGCACTGCCCGAAGCAAAGCACAGCATCCAGTTCTTCACTTCGCCCAATCTCCGCGATTGGACGCGTGTTGGAACTCGCGAAGGCGGAACCCGGGGCGACAACTATCTTTTCGAATGCCCGGATTTCTTCGAGTTGCCTCTCGACGGTGATGTGAGGCGCAAACGGTGGGTCCTGACGGCCGCGAACGGGCAATATGCAGTGGGAACTTTTGATGGCCGCGAGTTCAGGCCGGATGCGGAACGGCTGCAGGGGCCTTATGGAAACGTCTTTTACGCGGCGCAAACATTTCACGCGGAGCCGAAGGGCCGCCGGATCCAGATCGGCTGGCTGAGAGCGCCTTCCCCTGGAATGCCGTTCAACCAGTGCATGAGCCTTCCGCAGGAATTGCGTCTGGTTGGAACGCTTGCGGGACCCCGTCTCGTGCGCCTGCCTGTTACCGAGCTGGAACAGCTCCGTGGCCGCATGACAAACCTCAAGAGCATCACCATTCATCCGAACGCCAAAAATCCGCTTAAAGATAGCAGGGCGGAGCTGGTTGAACTTCGGGCAGAGTTTGAGCCGGCGAAGGCGCGCACACACTTTGTGATCCGGGGCGCCATCGTAACGTACGACGGCGCCACACAGGAACTGGAAGTCAACGGGTTGAAGGCGGCTGCCCCACTTTCGGGAAACGGCGCCCAGCGGATCATCGTTTATCTCGATCGCACCAGCATCGAGGTGTTTGCCGGCGATGGACGGGTCTATATGCCCGCCGCCTTTTGCGCGGACCCGGCAGATCTGGAACTCGAGGTTCGTGCGGAAGGCGCGCCCGTGGTTTTCAGGGAACTGAATGTTTACGAACTTAAGACTGCCTGGGAACCCCGGTCCTGACTCTTTGCTGCCAGGCCGGTTCAAATTCGATCGGTGGGTCTGCTTTAGAAACTGGCCTGTGAAGGGGGTTGATGTATGATGCCCCCATGAGCGACAAATGCAGAGTCTGGCTGTCCTTGTGGGTGTGGGTTCTGGCAAGCATGATCAGTCCTGAAGAGACGCATGCGGCGGAGGGGCTCAAAGCGGGTGCTGCCCGTGTGGAGATCACTCCCGGCACGAACCTCAGCAACTGGATCACGCACAAGCCCTACGGAGAAATCCTGGAACCGATCTACACGCGGGCGGTGGTTCTGGAGCACTCCGGCAAACGCATCGCCATGGTCAGTTGGGAACTGCTTTATCCGATGGAAGGCGCCGCAGCCAGGGCTCGGGATGCCATTCAAAAGAAGACCGGCATTAAAGCGGGCGATATCATGGTTACCGCGACGCACAACCATTCCGCCCCATGGTCCCCGGTGTATGGCGATCCCCTGACCCAGGCTGAGCAAAAGGTGCTGGATTCATTTTTGACCGACCCTGCCTATCCGGCATGGGCACAGAAGCTCATTGACTCGACCGCGCAGGCGGTCGCATCGGCCGTCGAAAACCTGAAGCCGGTTACGCTGTCAATCAGTCGCGCCTACGTGGGGGATGTGATGTTCAACCGGCGTCCGATCAAACCGGATGGCTCCGTGCAAACTCTGACCAGCGCCACCGAAGTGTATGCGCTGCCCTCCGGGCTGAGGTATGGGCGGGTGGATCCGACGCTGACCCTTCTGCTGCTGCGGGATGAACAGGGGCGAACGGTCGCCTCGCTTTATCATACCGCCTTGCATGCGGTTGTGGCCTACCCGAAATATGACGGTGTTTGCGGGGATTGGCACGGGCCCGTTTCGGCGGCTCTCGCGAATGAACTCGGCGGGGAATCCATTTTCCTGCAAGGCTGCGCAGGGGATATCAACCCGGTCCGGCGCGGACTGGATGCGCGGGATCAGATCTCGAGGACCATTATTGACAGGGCATTGAAAGCTGCGCGTGTGACTCATCCTTTATCGCTGACGAACGATTTTCGTGTCGCGAGCACCATTGTCAAAGCGCCTGTGAAGGAGAGCCTCCGCGCCGAGCTTGGGCGGGAGCATCTGCCTTGCGAAATCCAGGCCATCACATGCGGCGAACTGGCGATTGTCTCCTTGCCCGGCGAGCCGCTCAGCGCCCTGTCGCACGAGATACTCGATCGATCCCCGTTTGCGCACACCATCGTGCTGGGCTACTCGAACGGCCTCGGGGTGCAATATGTCGGCATGCCGGGGGATAGAGCGCGGGGCGGTTACGAAATGGGGGTGCGAAGCCTCGGGGCCGACGAATGCGGCCGCCTGCTGGTGGATGCGGCGGTCGAGTTGTTGCGGAAGCCGCTTTGAGCTTCCGTCGAGGCCGTTGAGAAATGGTTTGCCGCACTGACAGCTTGACACCGCGGCTGCTGCGGGGTGACATGAGCGCGTGGGATCCATGAGCATGGTTGAAGTATGCGAATCTGTATAGCCCGGCTGCCCCTTATCGCGGTAATGGGGGTGTGCGTGGCGTTGCAACCCGGTGCGAGCCGGGCTGCGGAAACCAATTTGGTTTCGACGGAAGCCGCACTGGCCCTGCGCGAGCGCGAGGAGTGCAAAAAGAATCTCGGCGTCATTCACGCAGCCATTACCGCGTATCGCAGAGACCGGCTCGACCTGCCGATGTGGCTTTCGGACCTTGTGCCCAAGTACATTGCCGATCCCAATGTGCTCGTCTGCCCGGTGAGCCGGCGCACCGGGGCGCTGGAGCCACCACCTCTGAGCGACCCGAGGATTCCGTGTTCGTATGTTTTCGAATTCAACCCCCTGCCTCTTGGCGCCTTGAGCCCAAACGATCCGAATCGGACACGGCGCGAGTGGAAGCGCCGGCAAATGGGTCTGCTCGGCTCGGATGTTCCCGTCGTGCGGTGCAGGCTGCATTCTCCGACCCTGAACCTGTCTTTCGACGGAAAACTGTTCGAGGCGCCTTCCCGGTGGGAGGATGCTTTTACAAACATCATCGCATCATCGAACCTGGAGCCCGCCAGGCTCTTCGCGAATGAGCCTCGTCGTGGAACCTTGAAGTACCCGGTTCGCAGCGTTAAGGCGACGCCGAAGCAATTGGATCTTTCGAAATTCTACAACGTGGGCCTGAACGAGAACTGGCTCGGAAAGACGAACGAGAATTACTCTGCGGCGCCTCGAGGGTTGCAGGTGATTAATGGAACCACCTTCGATTTGCGAGGCTTGGTTCAACTGGCCGGCGCCGGGGTGAACAAGAGGTTTCCGCAACGGGTGGGCGGCGTCCCGGTCAAACTGAAGTGCAAGCGTTTGCATTTTCTGCATTCGCTGGCGGGTTGGACAAAGGGGGACGAGGGCAAGCCTGCGGGATCATACGTAATCAAGTTTACGGGCAACAGTGCGCGGCTTGAGATCCCGCTGGTTTGCGGGAAAGACGTTGGCCTCTGGAGAAGGCTTTCCGCTCAGCCAGAGCCAGGCGCGGTTCGGCCGGTCTGGGAAAGCGCCGCGTCCAGCGCGGGAAAGAGTGCGGGCGTGCGGAGCCGCCTGTTTGTCACAACCTGGACCAACATTGCGCCGGAAGCCGAGATTGAAAGCATTGAAATCGTATCGGATCCCGCACGTGGCGGACTGATCCTTGCCGCAATTTCAGCCGAATGAACACGCGCGGATTAACAACAGCCATTACCATCCTGCTTCTGGCGGGCGGGCATTTTGCCGCGGCTGCCGATCCGGTGCGCGTTCTCTCATGCGAGATTCCTTTCAACAGACAGGCTATTTCCAATCTGGCTGCTGAAATCTCGGTGGAAATGCCGGATATCATTCTGGCGCAGGGCGTGAGGAACTGGAACACATGCAGAACATTGGCCCAGGCACTCGAGCCGGCGGGTTACGCCGTGCTGACCTGTTCCGGATTCGGGGCTGTGGACCAGGCGCGCTACCCCCGGGAAGTGGCCATTATTTCCAGGCATCGGGGTTACTACGCCTGGACTGAGCGGGCGGGGACGAACCACCCGGCCTCGGGATTCGCGTTTGCGGCCGTCGAGGTCGGGTCCGAGAAGATCGGGGTGATCTCGCTGCAACTCGGCAAGGCGACGCAGAATGCGCAGGTGATTGAATCGGTCATTGACCAGGTCGGGACTGTAAACGCGTGGGAGACGAACCGGCCTTCCAGCTACGTGCTGATGTGCAGCGGTGTGTTCGGCATTGCGAGACTGGCCCCACCGGCAAAGCGATTACTGGCGCAGCGCGGGTTCCTGGCGGCGGAGAATCTCGGTTCGAATCGCCTGGCGTACGCGCAAACGCCGGGCAGTTTCAAGGTGGTACGCCCGATCGGAACCAACGTTTCGATTCTTCTGGCCGTTCTGGATTCGACGGCGCGGCCCGTCCTGGCGGCGACCCGGCCTGCTGCGAAGAAAAAGGCGGGAGCCGGCAGCGCCGCTTCAAAGTCCGCAAAAGGATCCGCGTCTTTTGCCATGAAGTCCAAAACGGTCCAGGAAACGTCACCTCAGACCGCAGGGTCTTCCTCGACCGGTATCGCTGCAAAAACTGTATCAAGCGCGGCGGGCACCCGTGCGATTGCGTTGGCGCCGGCCCGTCCGGGGCGCAACGGCATCAGCCCGAGCGGCTATGTTCTCATCGGTGGCGTTGCGGTGATCCTCTTGTCTTTTGGCATATGGCTTGGACTGAGACTCCGGCCAAGGGCGAGGCGACCGACGCTGTTGATTCCGAAAGATTTTGCGGAGGGTCCCTACGTGGTGGTGACGCCGCGTTCGACGACCACCGGCAGTGATTCCACGGTTCCGGTGGTTTCGTCCTGTGTGCTGCAAGGCGATGACCCGGACAGAACGCGGGCTGAGAGTCTGAAACCGGTGATGCGGAGGGGTGTTCCGGATGCGGATGCGACGAAGCGGGGGCTGGTGGAATGGTTGAAGAATGAGTTTGTTCGGCGGCTCATCAGAGATCGCTCGGCCCTGATGGAGCAGCATAGGGAGGCGGAAACCCAGGCGGAAAGCGCCGGCCGCCGCCTTGCGAGTCTCGAGGAGCGTTTGGTGCTTCAAAACAAGGCTTATCAGACCCGGATCGAGGAACTCACCCGCGAGTTGGGCGCCGCGCGTGAGGAAAACCGCGAGTTGATCCGGATGCGAATTGCGCAGGTGAAGTCGGACATGGAAGCCGCGCGCGCGCGGTTGCTCAACGAGGAGTAGCCGGTAAAACGCGGATCAGCGCGTAACAGTGTTGAGCTGCCCGGCTACGCGCCGCTGGTGCGTCAGGAGATTACCCCGGATTTTTCGAACACCTTTCGGCCATTCATCACCGTCAAGATGACCTTCGCGGAGTCGATGCTTTGGGAGTCCATTTTGAAAATGTTTTTATCCAGCACCACGAAATCCGCGAGCTTGCCCGGGGAGATGCTGCCTTTTTCATTTTCGGCGAACTCGGCGTAAGCCGAGCCCATCGTGCAGGCGCGCACCGCCTGCCCGACGGTGATGCACTCCTCGGGCACCCAGCCGTCCGGGTGTTTGCCGTCCAGAGTTTGGCGCGTGACAGCAGCTTTGATTGCAGGGATGGGGTCCAGGGGCGCCACCAGCCAGTCTGAGCCGAAGGCAAGGATGGCGCCGGCTTTGAGCAGGGAACGGAACGCGTAAGCGCCGGCACAACGGGCCGCCCCGATTCGCCGTTCGCACCAGCAGCCGTCGTCTGCCGCGTGATAGGGTTGCATCGAAGCGATGACCTGCTGCCGCCCGAATCTCGCGATATCGTCGGCATGGAGATGCTGTGCGTGCTCGATCCGGAAACGGCGGTCGCGGGGTCCGTTTTCCGCTGCCACGCGTTCATAAATGTCCAGAATAATCCGGTTTGCCGCATCGCCGATCGCGTGAATCATCACCTGCAGGCCGGCTTTGTCACAGGCGCGCACACGATCGAGCATGATGCCGTCGGGAAACATTTGATCAAAGAGCAGGCCGCGGTTGTCAGGCTGGTCCGCGTAAGGGTCGAAGAAATAAGCGGTGGAGGAGCCGAGACTTCCATCGGAGAAGCCCTTGATCGCGCCGATGCGCACGATTTGGTTCGCGGGCGAGACCTCTTTTGTTTGCGCGGCGAGCTTTTCCCAGGAGGTAATGGGCCGGGCGCCGTAAATGCGGGTTTTGAGAAGGCCTTCGCGTGCCAGGGTTTGGTAGAGCGGCACGTCATCGTCAGCGGACATATCACTGACGCTTGTGACGCCCAGGGAAGCAGCGTGATGGGTAGCGGCCAGCGTGGCGGCGCGCTTTTCTTCAGCGGTGCGCGGAGGGATGATGCGGGTGACCAGGTCCTGCGCGGAATCCTTTAGAACGCCTGTGGGTTCTCCCTTCGCATCGCGAACAATCAGGCCGCCGGCGGGGTCGGGGGTGTTTCGGTCAATCCCGGCGAGTTGCAGCGCCTGGCTGTTTGCCAGGGCCATGTGGCCATCAAACCGGCTGACGAGCATCGGGTGGCCGGTGGTGGATTTGTCAACCAGGTCGCGGGTGGGCAGGGGTGTGCCGGGCCACTTCTCGTGATCCCACTCGCCTCCCAGTATCCACGCATTGGCGGGCAGTTTGCGCGCGTAGGCGGCAATGCCCTCGGCGAATTCCCGCGGTGTGGCAGTGTTTCTCAAGTCGGGCGCGAACAGGCTGAATCCGCCGGAAATAAAATGCACGTGCGCATCGTTAAATCCGGGCAGCAGAAGACGCCCGCCCAGATCAACGCGCCGGGCTTGAGCGTGGCGTCCACGCAGGTCCGAATTGCTTCCCACCGCGAGGATGCGATTGCCTGAAACCGCGACAGCCTCCGCGATGTGAGTGGCGGGATCCATCGTGTGGATGACGGCATTGACGTATAAAGTGACCTGTTCGGCTGCATTTGCCATGGTTGAAAGAATGGCGCAGGAGAGGGGGAGATCAAGAGGGAACTGAGCGGGACACAGCGCGGACGCATGAAACGAAGGAATGGATGCAGAATCTTTTTTTGTGTTATACTGTCCGGCATTGGTTTTCCAGCCGTTTCAGGGCAACATATTTTGATGATACGGCCGTTCCGTTACGTCCATTACACGATGAGAGCACGACTTTTTGTCTTTGCAGCCTGCCTGGCGGGTGTTTTATGCATGGCCCAGCCTCGCGTCGCCAATCGCCCTGCGCAAGCCAGGGAGGCCGGTTATCGTCCTGCGGACAGAGAGAGCGTGGAATTGAATCCTCCATCGCTGACATGGGTTGCTGAGAATGGCGCTGCATCGTACCAGGTGCAGTGGTCAAAGACGCCCGATTTCAAGACGGCGTATTCCGCGACCGGGCTTCGATTCAACTGCTACACACACGACAAAGTATTGAGCCCCGGCGCCTGGTATTGGCGCTATAGCTACACGACGGCCAAAGGCCAGGTGTCCGACTGGAGCACGGTGCGCCAGTTCGAGATTCCCGGCGGCGCGGTCCCATTCCCGCTGCCGTCCGAGGCCGAGCGAAAACGTCTGATGCCGTCGGGGCATCCGCGGCTGTTCGTTCGGCCGGAAACCCTTCCCGGATTGCGCGCGGCCGCCGCCGGGGAGTATAAAGAAAAGTTCTCCGTTCTCCGCGCGCAGGCCGACAAACTGGTTGGCGCCAGGCTGGTGCCCGAGCCGCGGGAGCCCGGGACCGCCACCGTCAAAACAGACATGACGCTCTTGCGGAACTGGTGGAAAAACCGGGAGCAAACCATGCAGGCATGCACGGAGGCTGAAACGGTCGCTTTCGTGTACATGCTCACAGGCGAGCAGAAGTACGGCAAGGAGGCGCGGCGTCGTCTGATGGCTCTTGCCGCGTGGGATCCCGCCGCGGAAACGAATTTCAGGCGCAATTGTGAGGCTGCCAAGCCGTTGCTGCACCGGATCGCACGGGTTTATGACTGGGCGTATCCGATGCTTTCGGCAACGGACCGCAAGACGGTGCAGGCGGTGGTGCAGCGCCGCATTCGCGATGCCTGGGTCAGCGGCGAGGTGGGCAACGGCGTGGGCGCCATCAACAGCCCGCGGAACAGTCACGGCAACCGCACGTTTCACAAGATCGGCGAGAGCGCGATTGTATTCTTCGGAGAAATACCGGAAGCGGGACTATGGCTCGATTTTGCCTTGAACAAGTTTTACGCAGTTTATCCGGTCTGGTCGGACTCTGATGGCGGTTGGCATGAAGGCCTCAACTATTGGGCCGGCTACATGAGCAAAATCGTCTGGTGGCTGCACGCGATGGATGTTGCTCTGAAGATTGACGGATTCAAGAAGCCGTTCTTCTCGCATGTTGGCGATTTTGGCCTGTATGTCGCGCCCCCAGGCTCTCCAAACCAGGGTTTTGGCGATCTCTCACATCGGCCTCCCTCGGGCTGGGGTCACTTCCTCGACTACTTCACCCGCGAGACCGCCAACCGCGCGCCCAACTCGGTTTACTGGCAATGGTGGGGCGAGCAATGGAACATGAAGAGCGGGGGCGGTATCCTTGGCTTTTTGTATGAGGCCACGTTGCCGAAACCGCCCGCGCCCAGGGCGCCCACGGATCTTCCAACATCGAAGCTTTTCCGCGGCACCGGGATTGCAAGCATGCACACGACACTGTTGGATTCCGCAGACGATGTGCACTTCCTTTTCAAGTGCAGTCCATTTGGCAGCATGAGTCACGGGTTCAATCCACAGAACAGTTTTCAGTTGAACGCGTATGGGGAGTGTCTTCTGCCGGCGTGTGTTTACCGGGACTGGTACGGGACAGGATTCCATTACAAGTGGGTGCATGAAACGGTTTCACAAAATGCCGTGCTTGTGGACCGCCAAGGCCAGATTCCCCATGGCCCTTCGCCGGGGCGCATGGTTGCCGAAGAGCATGGCGAAGGGTGGGACTACTTTTGTGGAGACGCCGCCATGGCCTATGGCGGACGCCTCAAGCGCAGCCTGCGACATGTGCTGTTCATCAAGCCGGATATCATCGTGCTTTTCGATGAACTGGAAGCCCCGGAGCCGTCCACGTTCCAGTTTATGCTTCACGGCTTTTCGGAATTTAGAGTGGATTCCGACGCGCAGACCCTGAGCTTGCAGCAGCCAAAGGCAGGCCTGCTTGTCCGCTACATGGCTGAACAGCCGCTCAAATTCAAACAATGGGACGGATTCAACCCGGCGCCCCTGCGTGGCGAATTCCCGAACCAATGGCATGTCGAGGCCTCAACGGTGGCCACGGAAAGAACCGCCGAGAACATAACCCTGCTGTTCCCCTACAAAGGAACGAGCGCGCCGACCGTTAAAGCCAGGCGCCGGGACACCCCGCAGGCCACAGTCCTCGAGATCGAGTTAAACGGGAAAAAGACCAGGGCGGGTTTTCGCAAAGCCGGCGCCCCGGCGTCCATCGAGGCCGCGAGCTTAAAGATCGAAGGACCGGTGAGCGTGCTGCGGCCATAGCCCCGACGCCCCGGGATGCCTGG
Organism: uncultured Verrucomicrobiota bacterium; assembly: GCA_964401575.1. Taxonomy (GTDB): domain Bacteria; phylum Verrucomicrobiota; class Verrucomicrobiia; order Limisphaerales; family UBA8199; genus CAYNZC01. The sequence continues at coordinate 9,110 of CAYNZC010000001.1, read as the reverse complement.
AAGAAAACCGCGATCTTTGCTTGAGAGACCGAACGCGCTCCCGCTGCGACTGGTGCTTGCGGACACAGTCACGCTCCGCCAAAAAATCGCAGCATGAATACGGGAGAGAGTCTTTTGAGACCTTTTTCGAATTGAGGAGCAAACGGCCGGTGCTTTATCCTTAATCATTATGTTTTCGACTTCCAGCCATAAGCGTCTTAACGCCGAACTCTGCCAGGCCGTTGTGGGTCTCGTGCTCTTCTTCTCGTTTGTCTGGTCTTCCCAGGCGGGGCTTAAGATTTACTACATACGACACGCCGAAGGCGGTCACAATGTTGTAAAGCAATACAAAAACGTGCCGAAGGACCAATGGCCGGACTACGTTGGCAACGCGGACGCCTTCACCCCAAAAGGCAAGACCCAGGTGGCTGCTGCCACCGAAAGGCTCAAGAAGCTCAAGTTTGACTTTATCGCGGTAAGCCCGGCTTGGCGCACACGGCATACCGTTTTGCCTTACCTTCGCGCGGTTGGAGCCAAAGGTGAAATCTGGCCGGAACTAAATGAGTTTGGCGGCGCCGGCGATGTGTTCGCAAAAGATCTTCCGAACGCGAAAAGGGAGAAGATCATCGAAGCCGGAAAGCCCGTTGAACTTCCTGATGAGGAAAAAGACGTGCTCCGCATGAGAAACGGGGCGCAGAAGCATTACGAACTCCCGCAGGCCAGGGATGCCAGGCGGAATGCGGCCATTCGCCTCGTCTCCGAGGAGGTCATTGAGTTGATCACGAAGCGATTCGGAGGGTCGAACAAATCCATCCTGCTGGTCGGACACGGCAACAGCGGCAGGGCCCTGCTCAAGATGTTAACGAAGGACAACCTCGATAAAACGCCCAGCATGACAAACACGGGGATCTGGATGGTGGAGGAACAACCGGATGGCGCCTTCGAGTTGAAGATATACAACGACGCTCCCTGTGAGGCACGTGCCGCAGTGGCGGCCCAGTAAGAGTGTGCATGCAGTCGCTGTGCGGGATTTCCTGCGCAGTCTCTCCGGGCACTCGGTGGTCCTGTCTGCATGCTCCAAACATTTTTTTTCCGACTTCTTTGTAAGGTTTCTTGCCTTGGACGACATATGGGAACTGGATTTAACGACAAACCGGTAGAAGAGACTTCTGCCCCCGGGCCAGTTCGACGCGAGACTGCTTCGGATGGGGGTGTATTCCCCATTGATTGAGGGATTGCTCGTGTTTGAAGGGATGAAGCCGGACGATGTTGACTCCGGTGTGACCCGGGCCTTTGCGCTGCGGCCCGGAGAGGATAAGAAGCCCCCGGCCATTCCCTCGACCGGAGAAATATCGAGGCTGTCTCAAACCTCGGCCCATACAGTCGATCCTGTGAGCCGCGTGTGAGGTGAGGCCGCGCAAGGCGCGAACATCGCCCGTCGGCATAACCGACGCCGTGTCCGAGTCTCTTGACAGCAATCAAGCGTGGCCCGGGAATCAGGCGTGCACGCGGGGTTCCCACTCCAACCCCTCGACATTATGGAGATCATCGACACCTTCGTGCAGAAGGCGAATTTGAGCGAAGCGGCAATAGCGCCGTATATCGCGCTCGTGATCACCGTAAAACACAACCCGGTGCAGGCCGCTGGACCAGCCTTCGAGGAATTTCTCGATGTGGTCCACCTTCATCGTGAGCTTGGTGCGGCAGCCGCGGTCCACGAACGGGCTGTCCACGGCCTGACCTGTCGAGAAGAGCATGATGTCGGTGCCGATGAGGCGGGCCATCGAGAGTTTCCGGTTGACGGGCATTTTGACCATGAGAGAAACGCCGCGCCCGTCCTCGAGATGACTGCGGATGTGATATTTGGCGGGCTTGCTTGCGGGGCCTTCCATTTGGGTGGCGGCAACGCAGTGCGCGTGAATGATCGTGCTGTTTGAGAGGTCGAAAACAGGGTCTGTGACGAATCCGGGGACGCCGACCAGTTTTGAGAAGATCAGGTGGGTCATGGTGGATTTGATATCGGCTTCGCACACACCGCCCAGTCCCATATTGTTGAGCCGGACGAATCCCAGGCAGGGGTAGGCCATGCCAACATCCATGAGCCTCATGCCGAGGCAGTTCATCGTGACGGCCACAGCTCCGTGTTCTGCCAGCATATCGCGCATGGCGATAAACATCAGGGAGGCATTCTCGATCTCCTGCCGGGTGGGTTCGACGATCCTGCCGGCTTCCCGGATCCATTTTCTTGCGTCGGCCATGGCCTCGCCGCGATCCGCCTTTTGGTAAGCGGCTTTGAGATCTTCGAGCTTCAAAGAAATGATTTCCGTGCCGAACTTCTTGTTCAGGGCGCTGCAATAGTTTGGGTCGGCCGGGCCTGTGCTGATATGAAGGATGCGGGCCTCCTTGAGCCGGTGTATGGCTCGGATGGGCCGGAGAGCTGCGGGCAGATCCTCGACCTTGCTGGTCGGATAGCTCTCGATGAGTTTGCCGTGGCGCTGCAAGGACGCGACGATGTGCCATTCGTGCCCTGTGTAAGGTGGAGCAAACAGCAGCATGGGAGACTGCTTCTCGAGGACTGCCTGGATAATGCCGCCGACGCCCATGCTGAGCTGTATCGCGAGGATTCCATCCACGTTACTGAACTTCGAGAAAGCCTCGGGCAATTGCGCGGTCTCGGAAATGATTCCGCCATCAACGAACTCGTATTCATCGAGCGCATTGCCGAGCTTGGCGAGCGCCGCATCGAAAGCTTGGCGTTCCTGCGCCAGGTCAACCTTGTGCATGGGCCAGCCCGGTCTCTCGCGGCCGAGGTAGATCCTGCCGATTCGGACCCGTGAAGCCGGTTTGGCGCAAGCCGGAGTGGCGGCGTGGAGCAGTTGGGTGAGGCCGGCGAGGGAGCCTGAGCAGAGAAGGCCGGCGGCGGTGGTCTTGATGAAGCAACGGCGGGACAGGTCGGTTGTCATGGGATTTTCCTGGGTAGAAGTTTTAGCCATATCTTCGCTGCCAGTCTCTGGCGCGCGCACGTGCGGGCCGTGAGGCGTGGCAGTGGGGTTATGCAACACCCGATTGAGGCGTCGTGCAATAAAAAACCGTTGTTTGTCTAATTCAACTCCGGCTCTTCGGGCATCTGGGAGAGAATCCTGTATTGCCAGCCTTTGAGGCGGAGTACGTGCTGCCAGAGTTGGTCGGGTTGCGCCTGGAAAATCAGGTCGAAGCTGGCCGGGTGGGTGAGCCATGCCTCGCGTTTGATCTCGCTTTCGAGTTGGCCCGGGCTCCAGCCCGAGTAACCGGCGAAGAGTCTTATTTGGCCGGGATCAGGTTCCTGGCCGGCGAAGTCTCTCAGGAATTCCAGCGAATGGCCGATGGTCACGCCGGGAATGACAGGTTCCTCGTGGTCGCTGCTGCCGGACTCGCGCAGGTAGCTCAGGGCTGTCGGCTGCACCGGGCCGCCAGAAAAGACGGGAAGGCTTTTCAAGGAGTCCGGAACGTCCGAGAGCAGGACATCGCCAACAATGCTGCCGGTGGGCTTGTTCAGCACCAGGCCGAAGGCGCCCTCGGAATCATGCTGGCAGATAAGAACGACCGTGCGCTGGAAGAAGGAGCCACGAAGCTGGCCGCTGTCCAGCAACAGGTGTCCGTTTAAAAACTCGCGTCCAGGGTCTGGCATACCTTCCAAGAGGGCTTTACTTGCCCCGTCAGGAATCTGGATTAAAATCTGGGCATGTCAAAGCTTTGTGTTTTGCTGCTTGCGGTGCTGGTTTTTGTGGGTTTCGGATGCAAATCGACGCCCAGGGGCGACCGTGAGTACATCCCCGGCCAGGGCTGGGTGCCCGCGAAGTAATGCGTCCGGGCGGGGCGGGTTCGCGTGTGTGGGTGGTTCACGGCGCGCACCGGTGGTCCCGGGGTGTACGCTTTTTACGCAACATGGACGGGGCACTTTGGCGCGGCGTCGAGAAACGATTGACCGTATTGTTTTGTCAAAACCCGGTTGTCCAGCACGACGACGATGCCGGTGTCGGTTTTCGTGCGGATTAGTCTTCCGATGCCCTGCCGGAATTTCAGGACTGCTTCAGGCAGGGAGAACTCGCGAAAGGGGTTTCCACCGCGCGCCTCGATGGCCTCGATGCGGGCTTCGATGAGCGGGTGATCGGGCACGGCAAAAGGCAGCCGGGTAATGATCACGTTTGAGAGCGACTCGCCCGGGACGTCCACTCCCTGCCAGAAGCTGTCGGTTCCGAACAGGACGGAGTTCACGTCATCCTTGAACTTCTCGAGCATCAGCGAGCGTGGCGTGCCGGTGCCCTGGATGAAGCAGGCGACGCCGATCTCGTCGAAAAACGGCTGCATGAGTTCGCCAACCTCGAGCATCAGCTTGAAATTTGTGAACAGGACGAAAGCCTTGCCGTGCGTCATGTGGACGAAGTGTTTGATCCAGCGGATCAGCTCTGCACGATATTCCTCCTCGCGCGGATCGGGCATCTGACGGACGACCCAAATCTTCATCTGGCGCTCATAATCGAAGGGTGTGCCTGCCTGGAGGGCTTTGGCAGATTCCGCGCCAACCCTGTGGATGAAATAATCCAGGCCGGAAAACTGGCTTGCGGAACGATGCGTCCGGCGGCGCCCACGCGCCGGGGATGGTTCGCCGGATTCCGGGGACTCCATTGCGGGGCGCCCGCTGACCGAGAGCGTGGCGCTGGTCATGATGACAGATGTGTCACTTCCGAACAGCCGCTGGCGAAGGAAGTCCGCGACGTCGATGGGGGCTGCGTTGAGGGCGATAGCCCGGTTTGTTTTGCCGGTGCGCTCGACCCAATAGACGTGGCGGTCGGCGCTCTGGTCGAGGAAGGTGGTCATCTCCTGCCGCAGCTCGGAGAGGCGGCGGTTGCACTCCATCAGCTCCTGGGCGGTGTCTTTATCGTCGCTAACCTTTATCAAGTCGCTAATGGCCTCCCGCAGCCGCTGGATGTGGAGCGTGACATTGTCCTGGGCGATGCCGGGCCGGCGTATGCGCAACTCGCTCCAGTCTCGCGTCCTGGGATTGCCGCGGCCGAAACTGCTGCGTCCAATCTCCGCCTGGAGATCGTTGCAGGCATCCTCGACCTTGTTGAAGAATTCGTCAGACTCGCCAAGAAGGTCGGACACCAGCTTCACTTCCTCGCCTCTCCGAAGAGTGGCCAGGAGGCCCTTGCCGGTTTTTGGATTCCATAAGCGCTGGAGCGCGTAGCGGACCTGGCCGCTGGAAACACTCAGACCGATGTGCCGCGAGGCGACGTGTTCCATCGTGTGCGCCTCGTCGAAAACGAGGAAATCGTTTCGGAACAGGATACCGCCTTCGCCTTCCTCCTCGATTCCCCCGAGCAGAGTGAAGAACAACGTGTGGTTGAGCACGAGCACATCGGCGCCCAGGATGCGGTTGCGAGCGCGCTGGAAAAAGCAAACAGGGTGGTCCTTTGCCCAGTCCGAGGGGAAGCCGCAGGTTTTAGGGGTGCAGATGCCGCGTTCAGAGCAGACCTGCGACCAAACCTTGTAGTCAGGTTCGACCTCGAAATCGGAGATGCTGCCGTCTGTGGTTGTGAGGGACCATTCGTGGATGCGTTTGAGCTCCTCGGCTTCGGAGGAGGTGAACAGGCTTTGGGCCTGCTGCATGGCCTTGTGCAGGCGTTTTGTGCAGAGGTAATTCGCCCGGCCCTTGAGCATTGTGAAAGAGAATGAGACCGGCAGAATTTTTTCGAGCATCGGCAGATCTTTTTCGGTCAATTGCTCCTGCAGATTGATGGTGTGGGTGGAGATAACCGCCTTTTTCTGGTGCGCTTTGGCGAAGAGGATGGAAGGAACGAGGTAAGCCAGGCTTTTGCCGACACCTGTCCCGGCCTCGACAGCCAGGTGCTCTTTGGCGAGCAATGCGCGCGCGACGGCGATGGCCATCTGTTGCTGCTGTGGGCGGTACTCGAAGTTGCTCGCGCGGGACAGCAGCCCGTTTGGAGAGAAAATCTCACGGACCTGGGCCTCGATGTCCGTGACCGGGCCGCAGGGTTGGTCGTCAATGGCGCTGATCATCTGGAGGCTTCGCCGGGGGCCGCCCGGCGTATGACTTGGATGGGGGCCTTATTTTTGGCCACGCAATCATCGAGGAGCACGCCGCGCCAATTTGTGTTCGGATAGATTACGCCGCGCCTGCCTACGACAGAGCCCGGGTTCAGCACCGTGTTGCAGCCCACCTCGGCGTGGTCGCCCAGCAGCGCGCCGAATTTCCTCAGTCCGGTGTCCACAAGCCCCTCATTCGTCTGCACCATGATGTTGCCTTCGACCAGCTTGACATTCGAAATCTTCACCCCGGCCCCCAAATGCGCCTTAAACCCGAGAATTGAATCACCCACGTAATTAAAGTGCGACGCGGCGGCGCCGTTGAACAAAATGCTGTTTTTGACCTCCGTTGCGTGTCCTATGATGCAGCCGTCTCCGATGATCACGCTTTCCCGGACGTACGCCCCGTGGCGTATTTCGCAATTCCTGCCGATCCAGGCCGGCCCTTTGATCATGGCCCCGTCTTCGATCACAGTTCCTTCGCCGACAAAAACATTCTGGGCAAGGACCGCGGTGCGTCCAATGAGCGCGCCCTTGAGCGAGGGCCGAAGATTGGCTTCGAGCCACGGGGCAATTCGCTTCAAGGCTTCCCAGCCGCTGGCGCACCCGTCGAACAGGTCCGGGCAGTTGGTCTG
>CAYNZC010000001.1:0-2309 GCA_964401575.1 uncultured Verrucomicrobiota bacterium | reverse complement strand
CGCGCCCTTTGCCTGCCCTTAGGCCATTGCCCACTGCTCGCGCAGAAGCCGCACCATATTGCGAATCAGCCGGATCTTTTCCTCCTGTGGAAGATCCTTCTTGGGATCTGCGGGGTCTTTGGGCCAGCCGCCCTCGAAACTCACCGCGCCGCGGTAGCCCAGTAGTTTGAGCCCCTTGAACCCGTCCACATACACATCCGCCTCCCGATGCACCCCGGGAATGATCCGCTCTTTGAGCCCCGCAATATGAACGTGCGTGAGCAGCTTGCCTGCGCAAATGAACGCGCCCATGAAACTCGTTTCCTCCAGGGCCATGTGCCAGAAGTCGCCCATGACGGTGGCTCCCGGGCCAATGTCGGCGGCCATTCGAGCGCCGTCTGCCACCTGCCTCAGGAACGGTGTCTCGTTGCGTCGCAACGGCTCCAGAACGATGGATGTGCCATGCTTTGCCGCGTGTTCCGCCAACCGCTTGCCCGTGTTCTCGACAAAATCCTTGCGCAGTTCTTTCCCGGTCAAAAAGCCGGGCTCACTGAGCTTGCCTCGTGCGGGGCATATGATCAGGCCGACCGACTTCATCTTCCCCAGCGCCTCGATGATGGGCAGAAACCTTTGCACCTCCGCTTCGCGTTTTTCCGGTTCGGCATGGGAAAAGTCACTCGGACCGCATGCAGTTGCGATGAAGAGCTTCCGACCCTTCATTGCATCAATCAGAGCGTCGCAGTTCTTTATCGGCCAGTCGCCGGATGGAATCTCCACGGCGGCGAAGCCGTTTGCTTCCAGAAAATCCAGCTTCTCCTTGATCTCCGCGCCCGGAATGGCCCACCACTGTAGGCAAAGATTCAGCTCGGCCGGTTTTGGTGGGGGAGTTAACTTTGGCATGTTGCCGGCGACCCCGTCTTTTTCCTGCGCCAGTGAAAGTTGCGTGCCGCAGGCGGCTGCTGCCCCGGCAACGGCTGAAGTTTTCAGAAACTCACGTCGCTTCATATTTCGTCCTCTCGCTCGCATGGCGTGACCGGACTCTCTTGCCCAGCCCTGAGCCAGCATTCGCATAGCGGATAGCATGTATCCGGAGCAATGTCGAGGGTGCGCAATACAGCCGGCACCGCCGCGCCGGGAGTAAAACTCGGCACTTTCGGAGACGCTTAGGGCCGGTTACTCTGATGCCGTGAAGCTTGTCCGGCTCATACTGATCTTGCTGTTGTGCCCCGCTGCCATGGCCCAGGAGGAGGTCGTGGATTTAGGGGAGTTGATGGAGTCGGCGCAACAATGGGCCGCCGAGAACTTCGACCCCGAGGCGCTGGCTGTGCTGGAGGATCCGGATGAGGAAAAAGTGCAGAAGCTTCTTGAAAGCCTTCAGCAACGCTTTCATGGGGAGTATGTGCTGGATCTTGCCGCTCTTCAGCAGTCCTCCCGCCAGGTGATCGGCATCCTCGAACAGTACGAGGAGACAAAGCCTTATGCGCTTTGGCTGCGTGCGCGACTGGACTACATCGAGGTGGCCGGCGAGCTTGAGAAGCAACATCCGGCGCCCAAGCCGGTTCCGGGACAAGCGCCGGAGCGCCGCGTTGTGCCGTCCGCAAAGGAGGAGCGAAAGGCGTGGACGGAAAGAGTCGCGAAGCGGCCCTGGCCTGAGAACGCGAAGCAATATGCAGCCAGGCTCAAGCCGGTCTTCGAATCCGAGAAAGTTCCGGCTGAACTCGTGTGGATTGCGGAGGTGGAGTCCGGGTTCAACCCGCGCGCGAAGAGTCCCGCAGGCGCGGCGGGGCTTTTCCAGTTGATGCCTGCGACAGCCCGGCAGTATGGGCTTCGGACGTGGCCGAGGGACCAGCGGTTGTCCGCCGAAGAAAGCGCCAGAGCCGCCGCGCGCCATTTGCGCTACCTTTATGGCAGGTTCAAGGATTGGCCGCTGGCGCTCGCGGCCTACAATGCGGGTGAGGGCACGGTGCAGCGCGCGATCGGCAAATCAGAGGACGCGACGTTCGATTCCATTCTGGCGAGGCTGCCGGCGGAGACGCAAATGTATGTGCCAAGGATAGAAGCGGTGATTTTGAGCCGGGAAGGCGCGCAGTTGAAAAACCTTCGAGCCTCCGCCGGATAGGCGTTGGAAACTGGCGGGGTGGTGGTGGTCGTGAACCTTATGCTCGTTTAGGATCGTCGGCGTTCAGCGCGTTTGCTTTGGCGGCAGCGGGGACAGCCCGGGGCAAATGATTACGGCGAAAGAGAATCGGGCCTGCTGGTTCCCAGTAACCAGCCAAGCAGGAGAAAAGCCGTCCATGCAAGTGCCGGGACGTAAAGATTGAATTCGATGA